>JANMDM010000278.1:0-15213 GCA_031376305.1 Pseudomonadota bacterium
CTCCACGTCGTAACAAATCAGCAGACCCACCCTGAAACCACCGATCTCGAACAGGGTCGGCGGGGCTGCACTTTCGGAAAACTGACCCTTGTCGAGGTCGCCAAACAAATGCGTCTTGCGGTAACAGGCCAATAGCTGGCCCTGCGCATCGAACGCCGCAGCTGCGTTGTAAACTGCCCCCTCCGACAGCTCGGGAAAACCCAGAATGATGGCCAAGCCGTTGGCTTTGGCAATGCCGGCCACCACCGTCAGCGCCGCCCCCGCCAGCGGTTCCGCCAGCCGCGCCACCTCGGGGGCGCCAATGGCATAGCCGGTCAGAAACAGCTCTGGCACGATCAGCACTTCCGCGCCCTTGCCCCGCGCGGCCAATGCCATTCGGCCCAAAAGCTCCAGATTGCCTTGCGGGGTATTCGGTTTCTCCGGCCCCTGAAAACACGCTATGCGCATAAAGTTTCGCCTGCTTTGTGTACCTTGATGAACAGTCTACGCGAGAAATCAGAAACTGCCACCCTGCGGAAGGATCAGGCAGGGCAGCGAGCCCATCGCTGCTTTTTCGGATTTTGCCGTCCCCAATGGCGGCCGTCACCGCGACCGCTTTGCACACAAGTTTGTCTGATAAGTTCGCAGTTCAGCTCAGCCGTCACGAAGGGCCGCGTTCCCGTCGATCAGGTAGCGTTGCGACAGGGGAACCGCCGCTGCACCAAGGGATCGCGCCTGCGCCCCCACTGTACCCTCGCGGATCTGCGGCGGCGTCACGCCTGCCAAGTCCAGCCGGTTAAAGGCGGCCTGCGTGCGGCTGGTGACCGCAGACCGCACCGCCTCGGGCATCCAACCGTCAATCACCACCGCCTCAAGTTCAAGCAAGGTTGCCGCAGACAGGATGGCGCTTGCCAAACCCTCAGCGGCGGCATTCATCCAATCCGACAGCACCGCCTCGTTAACCTCCCAGTGATCCGGCCGTTCCCAAAGGCCCGCTGAGACGCCCCCCGCCGCCTCGATTGCATCGGCAAGCGTTGACAGAGAGGCCACCGAAAGCAAGCGCCGCATCCGACCGTCCACGCCGGGAACCGGCATCGGCCCAAGGCCCGCAGCATTGCCGGTGCGGCCTAAAAATAGCTGGCCGTTCAGCACCAGACCGCCGCCGATAAAATAGCCAAAATACACATACAGAAAATCCTTTGGCCGCTCTCCCGTGCCGAAAACCAGTTCAGCACCGCATGCAGAAGTGGCGTCATTTTGAATGTAGACAGGCATTCCAATGGCCGCCGTAAGTTCAGCCTGAATATCCCGAACCCGCCAGGCGTCCATTTCGGACTGGGGGGCACCGATCGCATCTACCCAGCTCCAGAGCTGAAACGGCATTGCCACGCCCATACCACTTATCCGGTCGCGCAAGGCGATGGGCAGGCGGGCCATGAGTTTTGGCAACGCGGCGGTTACAAAGCCCACAACGGCACCTGGTGTCGGATAACGGTATACTTGCCGCTCACTCGCGCGCACGCCGCCCAGAAAGTCGACCAGCACCAGATCGACAGACCGTCGCCCGATCTTCAGCCCTAAAAAGAACGCGCCATCCGCAGCCAGCGACATCGGCACCGACGGCTGGCCGATCCGGCCGCGCACAGGCGCGCCGCGCAGCAAAAGCCCGTCCTGCTCTAGGGCCCGCATGATCACTGACACCGTCTGAGCCGACAATCCGCTGATCCGGGCTATTTCCGATTTTGCCAGCGCCCCCTGTTGGCGGACCAATGACAACACCAGCCGTTCGTTATGCGCGCGCATCCCCGATTGATTGGATCCGCGAAACCCCGCAGAATCGGCGACCGGTCGATCTGAGGCAAAATCCTGCATACGTCTTACCGCGCCTTGTTCATGTTCGATCAACTGCTGCCGGGCGCGTCGATCACGCCCTTACGGAGGATCACATTGGCATAGTGATGCAGCTCACTGCTGGCAACGATCGTATGCGCCGCCCGAATCCGTGGATAAAGCGCATCGCCAATCAACGGAGTCATCGATACCCCCGGCGCCATCACGGCGCAGAGATCGTCGATCTGGCAATGAATGGCCGCCCGCACCGCAGGATTGCCGTCAGGCGATGCCCGAAACAGGGCCTGAGACACGGAGCGGTCCACCGGCATCACCTGCAAAATTGCGGAAAGCAACGCCAAAACGCCATGCCCATCCGCCCGCACCAGACGGCGCGCATGCTCATGGGCCGGATAGTTACCGTCTACTATGGCAATCTCGTCGCCATGCCCCATCGCTCGCAAAGCATAAAGCAGGTCCGGACCCAGTATGGCAGGTATTCCGATCAGCATATGCGCCCCTTGGATTTTACATGCGCCAAAACCCTGGAAGGTTCAGGGTGACGGATTGGTAAAGACTGCGGGGGATCGCCCGCGTTGTCAATATTAATTCAGAGTGATTTATTTAACTTGACGCGCCGCCGGGAATCAGCTTTTCTAGCGGTATCGCGGGGCGAAATACGCTGGCGAAAAGTTTTTCGTACGGGGCGAATGCCCTATCATCCTTGGGAGGACTACCAATGAAACTTAAAGCAGCCCTATTGGGCGCTGCCGCAGTAGCGGTGTTTGCGAGTGCCGCTTCTGCCGCTGACCTTGCTTGCCTGATCACCAAAAACAACACCAACGCGTTCTTTGTGAAGATGAAAGAAGGCGCAGAAGCCGCTGCAACCGCTGCTGGCATGGATTTCCAAGCCTATGCAGGCGAAAAAGACGGCGATTCTGCACCGCAGATCACCGCGATTGAAAACTGTGTTGCCGCCGGCGCCAAGGGTATCTTGATCACGCCGTCGGACGACGCGGTCGGGCCGGCTTTGAAAGAAGCTCGCGCTGCTGGCATTCTGGTTATCGCCCTTGATACCCCGCTTGCAGATGCCGAAGCACAGGACATGACCTTTGCGACCGACAACTTTGAAGCTGGCCTGTTGATCGGTAAATGGGCGGCTGCCACGATGGGCGACGCTGCTGCGACCGCCAAGATCGGCATGTTGGACATCAACAAAAACAACATCTCTGTTGACGTTGCGCGTGACACCGGGTTCTTGGTTGGCTTCGGCATCGAAGTGCCTGACCTGAAAGTTATGGGTTCGGAAACCGACACTCGCGTAATTGGCCACGAGCAATCGGACGCCAACGCTGCTGGCGGCGTGACAGCAGTTGAAAACCTGTTGGCCAAAGACCCGGATATGAACGTGGTGTACACGATCAACGAACCGGCTGCTGATGGTGCCTTCCAGGCGCTGACCGCTGCTGGCAAAACCGGCGTGTTGGTGGTTTCGGTTGACGGTGGTTGCCCAGGTATCGCTTCGGTCAAGGCCGGCGTGATCGGCGCCACCTCACAGCAATACCCACTGAAGATGGCCGCTTTGGGCATCGACGCAATTGCAGCTTATGCCAAAGACGGTACCAAGCCAGTGGCTTCCGAAGGCCTGACCTTCTTCAACACAGGCGTAAACCTTGTGACAGACAAGCCAGCCGCTGGTGTTGACAGCATCGACAGCACCAAAGGCACCGAGCTTTGCTGGGGCTAAACTGACCTAACAAAATGTTGATTAAGCGAAGGGCGACGTTACAGTCGCCCTTTGTATATCCGGCGCAGAGTTGCGCTGCATATCCATATCAAAGGAGGGGCGGTTGACGCGATGAGCGACCAAGGGGCACCAACAAAAACCATTTCTGATTTTGAGGCCAAGCTGGCGCAAGCGGATACATCCGTTGCAAGCTTTGCCAAGGACGACAAAACACTGACCCATATGGCGCGGTCGTTCCTACGGTCTTATCCGACATCCATTCCGACACTTGTGCTGATACTGAGCGTGATTGCGTTCGGCATCATTGCGCCGCGGTTTCTGGGTGCAGGGGCGATTTCGACAGTTCTTCAACAGGTTACGGTGACTGGTATCGTCGCCATCGCGCAGACACTGGTGATTTTGACGGCAGGGATTGACCTGTCGGTCGCTGCCATTCTTGTCGTATCGTCGCTGGTGATGGGCAATCTTGCGGTCAATCATGGGGTGTCACTGCCGATTGCCATTGCGGTGGGCATGTTCACCGGGGCCGCAATGGGCTGGATCAACGGGGTGTTGGTGGCCTTTGTAAAGCTGCCGCCGTTTATCGTGACGCTTGGCACACTGTCGGTCTTTACCGCGTTGAAACTTTGGTACTCGCATTCGGAATCCATCCGCAACGTGGATATCAGCGATAAGGCACCCGGCCTGTTGTGGTTTGGTGAGGCGATAAGGTTTGGCGCGTTCAAGCTGACCTATGGGTCGGTGTCGCTGATCGTGTTGACGGCGATTGTCTGGTATGTGCTGACGCAAACTGCCTGGGGGCGGCATGTACATGCCATTGGCGATGATCCCGATGCGGCGATGCTATCGGGCATTCGCAGCAACCGCACGCTGGTATCGGTTTATACCGTGGCAGGCCTGATTTGCGGTTTTGCGGCTTGGGTGTCAATTGGGCGCGTCGGATCTGTTTCGCCGATCTCGTTTGATACGGTAAACCTTGGGTCGATCACCGCTGTGGTGATCGGTGGTACCTCGCTGTTTGGCGGGCGCGGGTCGATCATCGGCTCGGTTCTGGGTGCGATGATTGTGGGTGTGTTCAATACCGTCCTGTCTTTGGCGGGCGTCGATGACTACTGGCAAATGTTTGCGGCGGGCAATCTTGTGATCATCGCAGTTGCACTGGACCAATGGCTGCGGAGGGCTTCGCAATGAGTGATATAAAACCAATCCTGACCTGCCGTGGCTTGATGAAGCGTTACGGCACCGTGGTGGCGATGAACGGCGCGGATTTCGATCTGTATCCAGGCGAGATTACCGCGGTGATCGGTGATAACGGTGCTGGCAAATCGACCTTGATCAAAGCGATTGCCGGGGCCGTGACCCCCGACCACGGCGAGATCACGCTGGAAGGCCAGACTGTGCATTTCAAATCGCCGCAGGATGCCCGGAATTTGGGCATTGAAACGGTGTATCAGAACCTTGCCATGTCACCGGCCTTGTCGATTGCCGATAACATGTTTCTGGGGCGCGAATGGCGCAAACCGGGGATCATGGGGTCTGTGTTTCGCCAGATGGATCGCGCGCGGATGGAAAAGTTTGCGCGCGATAAGCTGTCAGAGCTGGGCCTGATGACGATCCAAAGCATCAATGTGGCTGTGGAATCCTTGTCGGGTGGCCAGCGTCAGGGGGTGGCGGTCGCGCGCGCCGCGGCGTTTGGATCAAAAGTCGTGATCCTCGACGAACCCACCGCGGCGCTGGGTGTCAAGGAAAGCCGGCGGGTGCTGGAACTGATCCGCGACGTGCGTTCGCGCGGGATTCCGATCATCCTGATCAGCCACAACATGCCGCATGTGTTTGAGGTGGCGGACCGTATCCACATCCACCGTCTGGGGCGGCGCCTGTGCGTGATTGATCCGAGAGACCACAGCATGTCCGACGCTGTGGCCTATATGACCGGCGCAAAACTGCCCGAAGGTCTGTTGGCAGAAGCATGACTGCGTCCGAGCTTGCCGATCTGATCCGTGAACGGGCCATTGGCCGGGCGCGGTTCCTGATCGGTATTGCCGGACCGCCGGGGGCGGGAAAATCGGCCCTTGCCGCCAATTTGGTCCAAGAGCTTGGCGCCGGTGCCAAGGTGGTGCCGATGGACGGCTTTCACTACGACGATGCAGTGCTTGGGGTCCGGGGTTTGCAGTCGCGAAAGGGTGCCCCTGAAACCTATGATGTCGAAGGCTTCCTGCATTTGATTGCGCGCTTGCGATCCGGTGCCGAAGTTGCAATCCCCGTCTTTGACCGCAGTATTGAGCTGTCACGCGCCGCTGCGGATGTCGTGACCTTATCCGACAGGCTTCTGGTTATTGAAGGCAATTACCTGCTCTTGAACGACCCGCCTTGGGGTGATCTTGCCCCAAGGTTTGATCTGACGGTTTTCATCGACGTGCCCGAACCCGAACTTGAACGCAGATTGCAGCAACGCTGGGCCGATCATGGCAAGTCCATCGCAGAGGCGCGCGTCTGGATCGACACCAACGATCTTCCCAATATCCGACGTGTAAAACAAGGCTCGCGCCCTGCCGATGTTGTGGTCCGCTGGCACTGACGAACAGATCAGATCATCTGGCTTTCGGTGCGGTACCCCATCAATTCCCGGGTGTAGTCTTGCGTCGGGTTCGTCACGATTTGCTCGGTCAACCCTGCCTCGATCACCGCGCCTTGCCGCATCACCAGAAGGGTGTCCGACACATGTCGCACGACCTTAAGGTTATGCGTGACAAAAACCATTGTCAGCCCGAATTTCACCCGCAGGTCCGCCAGCAAATTGAGGATCTGCGCCTGAACCGATACATCCAGCGCCGAAGTCGGCTCGTCGAGGATCAAGAGCTTGGGGTTGGTTGCAAGGGCCCTGGCAAAGGCCACGCGCTGCGCCTGACCACCGGACAGCTCGCGCGCTTTGCGGGTGAGAAAATCTGCGGGAAGACCACATTGGCCCAAGATCTCTGCGGCCCGGTCGCGCAATTGCGAGCGCTTGACCGTTGCTTGGGCCTGCATCGGTTCAGCGATGATTTCGGCAATCGTCAACCGCGGGCTGAGCGACAGATACGGGTTCTGGGCGACAACACCAATGTCGCCGCGTTGTGCCTGCAGCTCGGCGCCTGACACATTCAGCCAGTCGTTGCCAGCGAGTTGGACCGTGCCACTTTCTACGGGCACCAGCCGCAGAATCGCGCGCAAGAGGCTGCTCTTGCCAGAGCCTGACTCGCCGACGATGCCAAGCGTTTGACCGGGATTTACGGAAAAGCTTACAGCATTGACGGCGGGTGCAGGCGGGGCCGCGAATAGTCCGCGCCGAGGGTACCGTACCACAAGATCTTTGACGTTCAACAACGGCTCAGACATTGGTTTGCTCCAGATGGCACGACCATGATCGCGAACTGGTGGTGTGGTGCAGCGGGCTTTCGGTCCGGCACACGGTCATGGCTTTGGGGCAGCGCGGCGCGAAGGCGCAGCCGGTGATCTCCTCTAACGGCGGGGGGATCTGGCCCTCGATCGTGGTCAGACGCTGCCCCTTCGGGGCTGCGTCCGGCAGGGCCGCAAGCAGCGCCTGCGTATAGGGATGGTGTGGCCTTGCCAAAAGGTCCTTGACCGGCCCGGTCTCGACGGTATGGCCAGCGTAAAGCACACTGGCTGTGTCACAGCAACTGGCCACCACGTCCATATCATGGGTGATCATCAACACGGTCAGCCCGCGCTCGGTGACCAGACGCTGCAACAGCGCCAGAACCTGCGCCCCCACCGTCACATCAAGCGCGGTTGTCGGCTCATCGGCGATCAGGAATTCGGCGCCGGTGGCCAATGCCTGAGCGATAACCACGCGCTGCTGCATCCCCCCCGAAAGCTGATGTGGAAAGGATTGCATCACCCGCAGCGGGTCCGGCAGGCCGGTGGCAGCCAAAAGCTCCAGCGCCTGCGCCCGACGCTGATGGCGGGGAAGGCCACCATGGCTGCGCAGCACATCATCCATTTGCCGCCCGACGCTGAGCACCGGATTCAGGGCCGCCGCGGGGTCTTGCGATATCATCGCAATCCGCCTGCCGCGAAGGCTGACAGCAAGATCGCACAGCTCCAGCCCGTCAAAGCGGAAGCTTTTTGCCGCCAGGCGAAAGCCTTGGGGCAAAAGCCCCAGGAGCGCCATGCCGGTGATGGTCTTGCCGCAACCGGATTCGCCGATCAGCCCATGGATTGTGCCGCGCCGAATTTCCAGATCAAGGCTGCGCACGGCATGGACATTGCCGCGCGGGGTAACCAGCGTGATTGACAGCCCGGAGATTTCAATGAGCGGCATGACGCGGCCCTCCGTCGCGGTCGCGCAGCGCATCCCCAAGCACGCTAAAGGCAATGGCTAACAGGAAAATCGCAAACCCAGGCCCGGTAGAATACCACCAGCGTTCCGGAAAGAAGGCGCGCCCAGCGTTGACCATCTGCCCCCAGTCCGCCGTCGGCGGCAAAATACCAAGGCCAAGGAACGACAGCGCCGAAGCGGTCAGCAGGGCCGGGCCCACATCCAATGCGGCCTGAACGCCCAGTGGTTTGCTCGCGGTCGGAAGAATGTGGCGCGCAATGATCGTCGCATTTGAAACACCCATCACCCGGGCGGCTTCGACATAGGGTTGGCCGCGCAGCACCAGAACTTCGGCACGGGCAAGGCGGGCGTACCATGGCCACCACGATACAGCCACCGCAAGGATGCAGTTCCACATACCAGCGCCAAGAGCCGAGGCCAGCAGGACTGCCAGCAACAGTGCCGGAAGTGCCAGAAAGATATCGGTTGTACGCATCAGGATCTCGTCAATCCAACCGCCGAAATAGCCGGCGACAAGACCGACCGGCAGGCCGATCAGCAGCGAAATGGCGACAACAAGAATGCCGGTGGTCAGCGACACCCGTGCACCATAGATCACCCGCGACAGCACGTCCCGCCCAAGATGATCGGTGCCAAGCCAATACTGCGCCGAGGGTGACGCAAATTTATCGACAATATTCGGAGCTCCGATCCCTTGCGCCGGATAGGGCGCCAAAAGCGGCGCCAGCGCCGCAAGCGCCACATAAGCGATGATGATGCCAAGGCTGAGAGTGCCCGCCCATCCCAGGCGAAGTGCGAAGGCTTTCATGTCAGGGCCACCCGTGGATCGACAAGCGCCTGCGCCAGGTCGATCAGCAAATTCATCGCAACATAACAGATCGTCACCACCAGGGCCGAGGCGGCGATGACCGGGAAATCCTTGGACAGGATCGCCTCCGAGACATAGCGGCCAAGGCCCGGCCAGGAAAAGATGATCTCGACCAGAACCGCGCCGGTCAACGCATAGGCGAAACTCAGCCCGATCACGGTCAGTGCAGGGCCAACGGCATTGGGCAGAGCATGACCAAACAGGATGCGCGGCTCGGACAATCCAAGCGCGCGGGCGCCGGTGATGTGCCGACGCTCAAGGATCTCGATCATCGCGGCCCGGACCAGGCGCATAGCGATGCCTGCGGGATAGGCAGCAAGCGTCAGGGCCGGCAAGACCAGATGCGCAAGCGCGTCAAAAAGCGCTGCCGGCCTTCCCGCAAGGATAGCATCGACAAGGTTGAAGCCGGTTATCGTGGGAAGGGGATCAAGCACCGAGAATTCCTGCGACATTCGGCCCGAGAGCGGCAGAACGCCAAGCCACTTGGCGAAAACGAATTGCAGAAGCATCGCCAGAAAAAAGGTTGGCATCGCCACCGCCGCAATCGACGTGAGGCTGCTGGCGCGATCAAGCCAGCCGCCACGTCGGGCGGCGGCAAGAACGCCCGTCGGTATGCCAATCACCAGCGCAATCAGCGTCGAGAACACTGCAAGTTCCAGTGTCGCGGGCAGATAGATTGCGAGGTCGTCGGCAATCAACCGCCGGGATTTATACGAGATGCCGAAATCGCCGGTGGCCATGGCGGTGACAAAGCCGACGAACCGTTCATGAAGCGGCGCGTCCAGATGCAGGGTCTGGCGCGCCGCCTCGATCAGTTCGGCGGTTGGGCGGGGGCCGGCGTAAAGCGCCGCCGGGTCGGAAGGCACCACCTGGGCGATGACGAATACCAGGAAAGTCACGCCCAGCACGACGAAAACCGATAAAAGGCTGCGTCGCAGAAAGTAGCGGATCAAGTGCATCGGCCTTGCCCCCCGATCAGGTCAACGGCTGAGTTCGTTGGCGAAAACTACATGACCGTATGCCGGGTTGTCGACATAGCCTTTGATGTCTGACCGGATCACATGGACGTTTGGCCGGTCCATCATAAAGACCGCCGCCGCATCTTCGATCATCAGCCGCTGTGCGGCGATGAAGGCAGCTTCGGCCTTGGGCCGGTCAGTACCGGACAAGATGTTAGCCGCGTCGATCATCTGGTCAAACGCCGGATTGGAATAGTAGCCAAGATTGAAGTTCGGCGTTTCTTCCGAGTGGAACAAGTTGAAAAGATAGTCATATGGCGTGATGAACGTCGGCCACCACAACAACACAAGAATATCTTGCGCCGCGGCCGGGTCGGATTTCGCGAGTTGCCATTGCGCCTCCCAGGCCATTGGTTGCAGCGTCAGGGTTATGCCAAGCTGCTCCAGGTTGGCCTTCCACAGTTCGCCAGCCAGCGATTCAAGCGAGTCGCCATTGGCATAGGTCATGGTCAGTTCCAGACCGCCCTCAGCCAGCCCTGCTTCGGCCAGCAGCGCGCGGGCCAGTTCCAGATCGGTATCGGGCACCGGAGCGTCGGCATCATGGCCCCAAATGCCCGGCGGAACCACGCCTTTGGCGCGGACCCCCAACCCGGCAGTGCCCGCCGAGATCACGTCGTCATAAGGGAAAGCCAGCGAAAGGGCCTGACGGACCTTGGGATTGTCCAGCGGCGCACGGCGGGTGTTGTACATGCCGAAAAGTGTTTCAAACGACGGGTTGACCACGACCGCAAGCTCCGGGTTGGCCTTGAGGGCCTCAAGGTTTTCATAGGCAAGGCCATAGCTCCAGTCGGCCTCGCCACTTTCAACCTTGCTTTGCGCCAGCACGGCATCTTCGGTAATCTCGAACACCACTTTGTCAAAGCTGGCCTCGGGCCGCCCGCCCCAATAAGTCTCGTTGCGGGTCAGGATGGCGCGCTGGCCCGGCTCATATCGTTCGACCATATAGGGACCGGTTCCGGCGTTGTTTCCGGCATTGAACCAGGCATTGTCCTTGTCCACAGCGTTCGGGCTATAGATCCATGCCGCAAACCCAGCGCTGGCGATGATATCCATCGGCTGCGGGTCGGATAGCTTCATTACAACCGTCATCGGATCGGGGGTTTCGATTGCGGTAACCGGCGACCAGATGAAAGACGCGCCGCCAGCAATAGTCATTGTGCGCTCAATGGATTTTTTCACGGCATCGGCATTCAACTCAGCACCGTCGTGGAAGGTGACGCCAGAACGCAGATGGAAGGTCCAGCTCAGACCATCTGCCGATACCTCCCAGCTTTCTGCCAAAAGCGGCTCGACGCGGGCCTCGGCCCCATCGCGCGCGGGAATATAGCGGGTCAGGGTTTCATAGGTATTGGCCAGCACGGCGCCATCGTTGGAAAACGAGGTCGCCGGATCAAGGTCGGGAAAGCCCGCAGGATAGGCAAGCGTGAAGATCCGCGCGCCATCCTGTGCAAGGGCGGCACCCCAGCGCGAGGAAGCAGCATAGCCAGCAACAGCCAGCGCGGTCAGTGCAGTGGACTTCAAAAGGGCTCTACGGTTCATGAGACTTCTCCCGGTTGGATGACATTCAGGGTTGGCAAGGGGAATTAGGCCTCGGCGTAAGCCGACACCGGACGAACAATGGTCGGCGCGCCCAGCGGCAGAAAATCGAAATCATAGCCGAATGCACGCGGTCCGACGGATTTTAGCGCCCGTTCCGAGCGCAAGAGTGCGGGGGCAGGAATCGCGATGGCACTGACGCGCAGGCCATAACGCAGTTCTTCGGTGGAAACCGGTTGCCCGGATTCGCTGTCAATCACACAGATCAGATCCGGGACCATCGTCAGGATGCGGTCTGCCTCGCGCGCGACCAGATATTCGTTCTGGATATCAATTTCGAGCCTGCGGCCGGTAAAGCTGTCCAACCCCGACAGGGTTAGCCTGCCCCGTACAAATCCGTTTTCAATGCGTCGTGCGACATCGGTGATCTTGCCACGAAGCAGCAGCTGGCCGCCGGCTTGCGCCAGAACTGCCGCGACCGGATCGCGCTTTTCGGCACACGCCGTCAGCACGGTTTCGCCCAGCGTCCAAGCCTGACTGACGGTATGGGGGACCCCGTAGCGGCGCACGAAATCGCCCGTCATCGGCGCGGTGGCCATATGTGCGGTGCAGCCCATGGCCACCGTTCCGGCACGCATCAGGCGCTCCAGCATTTCCGGGCTGGTCGCTTGGGTGACGATTTGCACATTCCCCGAGGCATCGGCCAAAGCGCAAGGGGCGCTTGCCTGACCATGGATGAAAAAAGTGGTCATTTGCACTTCCGGAAAGGCCCGCCCCATGCCATCGGCATCGACCACCGGCAAGCCGAGCTTGGCGGCCGTGATCATCGGGGCAATGCCGTTCGAGCCGCCAATTTCATCGGCAATCACCGCATCGACCTTGCGCCCGGTGAACTTCTCGATCGCGCGCAAGACGCGCACACCCTCGTCGCCCTCTTCCATTTTCTCGATACCGACAGTCGGCGCGCCAATGCCACCAAGCGCCAGGACATGAGCTTCCGGCGCAAGATCGGCAGGCTGCATCACCCGGATCTTGCGGCCCGATCGCAACTGCGCCTTGGCCATCAACGACCCAAGGTAAGGGTTTCCGCCGCCGCCAGTGCCCAAAATCCCTGCTCCAAGCGCGATCCGGTCGATGTCAGCCTCGGTCAGGCTCCAGAGTTTCATGTGCGCAGATCTCCGACAACCTTGGCCGCGATCCGGATGGCATTGCCGGGCAGATAGGACAGCGGCGTTTCATCAATTTCGGCGAGCGTAATGGTAGCCTCGTCGGCGCCGGCCTCGGCGGCGCGCCTTGTGGCTTCTGCGATGACGCCCTCAAGGGCCGCCTCGCGGCTCTGGCCGGACAGCGAGACAACGGTGTCGACTTCCCCAGATACCTGCGCAATGGCCGCACCAATGGCATTGGCCGAACCGAAATGCTCGGGCCGCAGCGACTGGCTGGTGCCCTCAAGAAGTCCGTCGATTAACACAGACCCACCGCCAACCAGAATTGCAGGAATAGGCTCGGGCCCCGGTTTCATCTGATCGACCACTGCTTCGACATCGGCTTTCATCCGCGCGAGCGCCGCTTTCACCATGGCCCGATCAAGGTGGCGCAGGCGCGCGGGGTCACCCAGATTCACCAGCCCTGCCGCCACGGCGATATCGGTCGCCGTAAGCGTGTCGCCGCCAAAGCACAGCGCCTTTTGCGGCAAGCGGAAACCGACCGAGTCCGGCCCGATGGTCAACAGACCGTTCTCGCGCACCCGGCTGCCACCGCCCAAGCCAAAAGAAAAGACGTCTGGCACCCGGAAATTTGTGCGCACTCCGGCAATGGTTGCCCCTTCACCGCGGCCGCGCGGAAACCCGGCGACCAAAAGGCCGATATCGGTGGTGGTTCCGCCAACGTCGATGACAACAGCATCGCTGAGCCCGGTCAGAAAGGCGGCACCGCGCATCGAATTGGTCGGCCCGGAAGCGATGGTGAATACCGGGAAACGTTCCGCGTATTCGGCCGACATAAGGGTTCCGTCATTTTGCGTCAGATACAGCGGGCAGCTTAATCCCAAATCGGCGAAGGCCTGACGAAAGGCGGCGATTGTCTCGGTGCCGATGCGGTACAGACTGGCGTTCAAGACAGTAGCGCTTTCGCGTTGCAACAACCCGGTGCGCCCGATCCGGTGCGACAGGCTGATCGCAACACCCGGCATTTCCTCGGCGACAATCGCCGCTGCTTCGACCTCCATGCGCGACTCCACCAGCGCGAAGACCGAGCAGATCGCCACCGTCTCGATCCCAGCCCGGCGCCAGCCCTTGCAGGACTCGCGGATCGCCGCGTGGTCCAGCGCTGCGATCGGTTCTCCGTCATAATTCACGCCGCCACCAACCAACGCGACGCCCCCATCGACCAGCACGCGCAGGTCTTCGGGCCAGTCGATCAGCGGCGGCACTGCGCGGGTTGCGGGGCCGCACAACCGCAGCACGCCGGTTTTCAGCAGATGCCGCCGTTCCACCACCGCATTGAGGAAATGCGTGGTCCCGATCATAACAGCACCGACAGTGCTGCCGCCAATGCCTGCCGTTGCAAGCACCGAACGGATGGCATTGGCCACCCCGTCAGTCACATTCTCGGTCGTCGCCGCTTTCACCGTGGCCAGAACATCGGTCCCGCGCAAAAGCGCCGCATCGGTATTGGTGCCGCCGACATCGACGCCAATGCGCAATATTCCGGTCATTTGGATTTCCTAACCCGGCGCGTCGCGCCATTGTTTGTGGTCGCGGGCAGGCTTAGCGCCGTGGTGCGGGTTCCAAATACCTTGTACATCCGCAAAATCATGTTGATGACAACCCGGCGCACTCCGGGGATCGCGCCCACGCTGTTTTCGACAAAGTCGAGAAGCTCGGCATTGGTGTCGAAAAACACCGCCACTGTCAGGTTGTATGTCCCCGAGATTGCGGCGAGATAGCCGACCTCATCATATTCGCCAAGTTGGGCGGCGACCTCATCGATGCGGCCCGGCTCAATTTCGATCAGCAAATCAGCCTGAACGTCGCGGCCCCCCACCGTCGGGTCAGGAATCGCGCCGATCACGATATGGCGGTTCTGCAACAACGCCGCAATCCGGTTGCGTGCGGTGCGTTCAGAGACATCGCCAATGCGCGCCGCGATTTCAGAGGCGGAAAGGCGGCCATCCTCGGACAGCAATGCGATGATGGTGCGATCCAGATCATCAATATCGTCTCGCGATGCCAAAACCGCCTCCTCTTGTCCGAAAGCCTGTGCTTCTGAAACACTGATACTTCCTGAATCGGAAGACTGTCAAACATTAATTTTCCGAAACGGAAAGTATTTTGAATTTATCGACCGCTTATTGCCTCATCACCGCGTCCGGATGCCGAAACGCCGCCTTCAGGCTGATGCGCCCTGTGCCCTGTGCCCTGACGGGAAGTCAGGTGACGGTCATTCAGCACGGCGTTCGGCGGCAAGCGGATGATCTCCGGCGACGGTTTGCACTGACAAAAGGCTCTGGGTTTTGACATCGGAAAAGCTGGAAACCCGCCCTACCCCGCCCTGCCGGAACTGCCTCTGACAGAGCCTCTGCGCGGGCACTATTGCAGCCCGGCGGCCTCGAGATCCGCAAGATACGGGGTCAGAACCTTTTCTGCCATGAACGGAAAACGGTCACCCGGTGCCAAACCGGCCAACGCCAGTGTCAAGCCGGGGTTTTCAGTTTTTATCACTGCGATCAACGCTTTCGCGTCAGCAATCCGGTCCGCGCGAACAAGCGCCGCAGCTTTGCAAATCCCGCAATAGTACCTGATCTTTTCGTACTCGGTGACAGCTTCCTCTGCCCGACCCGCGGTGTAGTAGGCCCAGGCCAGACGATCCCGATACCAATCCGGAACCACAGCTT
>JANMDM010000282.1:0-10434 GCA_031376305.1 Pseudomonadota bacterium
CCCAATGTGGTGCTGCTGCCGCATATGGGGTCTGCCACTGTCGAAGGCCGCGCCGAGATGGGCGAGAAAGTCATCATCAATATCAAGACATTCGCCGATGGGCATCGGCCGCCGGATCTGGTGGTGCCGGGGATGTTGTGATTCAGCGCCGCGAACGTTGCAACAGCACCCATGCAGCAAAGGCGCGGCGATCCTTTACAGGTGCGGATTTGAAGCGACGCGATACATCCTGCGCATCCTTGAGCAGCGTCAGCACATCACTTTTTGCATAACGCGTCGTCGGGTCGTAGTCTGCATCTTCGCGCAACTGCTGCAGAGTGACAAAGGTATTGGCGAAATCCTGTATTTCAGCAGGGAATTTCTCGACCGTCTTTCTCTCTTTGCAGGCATCTTTCGCCGCGCCATGCTGTAAAGACCGATAGACCTGCTTCCAGGCTGAATTGCTTCGGTCTGCTCCGTTTGTGCCTATCACAAGATCGGCGCAATTCTGGGCAAGGACATGGAACACGCCGTAGTAGATCGTACTGACTGCTCGGCGCAGATGTGCGTCCCTGGGGCGCTTGCCGACGGTGCGCACCAGCGCGCTGGCAGCAAGAAACAGATCCTCAGGCCGCAGCGCCCAGTCCCCCCGCTTCGCTGGTCTTCACGAAGGACAGGATGGGGAAAGCTTCTTCACCAATACTGGCCAGTTTGGGTCGGATAGTGCGGATCAATCCACGCGTCTCATCCGGGCTGAGAGAGTCCCTGTCTGCATCGAAAATTACCGTGACCCGCAGAATTTCCTCATCATCCGCATCCATGTCACGTTCAACGCGCACGTCGCTAACCGTCACACCATTAAAGCGGGACTCGAAAAGCGACCGGAACAGTTTGGCAATTTTGGCGGTGTCAGCTTTATGCATCAGAGTTGCCCGGTGACAAGTGGTTACCTCACACTACAGCAAATTTGGTGCATGAAAAGTTCTGAATGCTAAACATTGATATTCCGTAAATGTGCTGTTGCTATCGTCATACGCACGAAATCCAACCACCAGCGACATTGTCCCCATGTCGTTTTCGGACGCGAAAGGTCGGGCAGACCTTCCCCCGAAATGCACTCTCTGTCAGATATGCCCAAACGAATGCCCAAGGAGTCGCCCGATGAAAACCCATGTCAAAGCCCTTGTCGTCGGCGGCGGTGCCGTGGGCACCGGCATCGCCTATCATCTGGCCAAAGCCGGCTGGGACACCATGCTCTTGGAACGCGATGAGCTGACAAGCGGCTCGACCTGGCATGCGGCGGGGCTGCTGCCGCTGTTCAACATGGGCTACGCCACCACCCATATCCACAAATATTCGGTCGATTTCTATAAATCGCTTGAGGCGGAGACGGGGTTGAACGCCGGTTTCGCGGTGGTGGGCAACCTGCGCATGGCGCAGACCGACGCGCGGATGGACGAATACATGCTGTATTCATCCGTCGCCGAAACCGCCGATGTCTACCACGAATTCATGACACCAAAGCAGATCAAGGATCGCTGGCCGCTGGTGCGCACGGACGATTTGAAGGGCGCGATTTTCCACCCGCAGGACGGCTATATCAACCCCGCCGACGTGACCCAGGCGATGGCCAAGGGTGCGCGCCAGCACGGCGTGACGATCGAGCGGAAATGGCAGGTCGATGGCTATAAATGGACCGGATCCGAATGGATCGTGTCGATCACCAGGATGGTGGAAAAGGGCGGCAATCTGGTGGCCTCGGAAGAAACCGCCGAAATCCGCGCTGAACATGTGGTCACCGCCACCGGCAACCACGCCCAGCGCACCGCACGGCTTTTGGGCATAAAGATCCCGGCGATTCCGGTGGAACACCAGTATATCGTCACTGAACCCGACCCGATGCTGGTTGCGTATCGCAAACACCACCCCGAACACCCGGTGCTGCGCGATGCCGACGCCAAATGGTATGTCCGCGAAGAACGCGGCGGCTGGATCCTTGGCCCCTATGAATACGGCGCCCCGGCGCGGTTCGAGTATGACGTGCCTGACTCCTTCCGTGCCGACCTGTTCCCCTTGGATCTTGAGCGGATCGAGGCGGAATACATGTCGATGATCCACCGCCTGCCCTCGTCGGAAACCGCCGGGCTTAAAGACGATTTCAACGGCCCGATCTGCTACACGCCCGACGGCAACCCGCTGGTCGGCCCGGCGCCGGGTTTGCGCAATATGTGGCTGGCTGAGGGTTTTTCATTCGGCATCACCGCCGCTGGCGGCATCGGCCATTACCTTGCCCAGATGATGGTTGCAGGCGAAGCCGAGATTGACATGGCCAGCCTTGACCCCAAGCGCTACGGCACCTGGATCACGACCGAATATGCGGCCCGCAAGAATGAGGAATGCTACAATCACGTCTTCATCCTGCACCACCCGGATGAGGAACGTGAAGACTGCCGCGCCCTGCGCACCTCGCCTGCCTATGACCGCCAGAAGGCCCGTGGCGCGCAGTTCGGTCAGATCAACGGCTGGGACCGCCCAAACTATTACGGCCCGGTGGATGCGCCTGCCGATTTTGATCACAACAGCCGCAGCTTCCGCCGGGGGGCCTGGTGGCAATATGCCGTCGAAGAGGCCAAAGCCGTGCGCGAAACCGCAGGTCTGATTGATGCGACCGCCTTCACCAAGCATATCGTGCGCGGGCCGGGTGCGACGGCGTTCCTGGATTGGTTCACCTGCAACGCGCTGCCCAAGGTCGGCCGCATCAACCTGACCTATGCGCTGACCCCCACCGGCACGACGCGCACCGAATACACCATCGTCCGCAATGGCGAGAGTGACTACTATCTGGTCAGCGCCGGGGCCTGGACCGCCTATGACGCCGATTACCTGCGCAAATGCGCCGAGGATAAGGCCCCCGAATTCGGCTATATCGAGATCCATGACGTGACCACCCAATGGGGGGTCTTTGCCCTTGCCGGCCCGAACAGCCGCAAGATTCTGGTCGAGGTCATCAAGGACGCGACCCCGCAAACCGCGCTTTCGAACAAGCGCTTCCCCTGGCTGTCGGCGCGCAAGATCGAACTGGGGATGTGCCCGGTCAACGCGATCCGCGTCGCCTATACCGGCGAGTTGGGCTGGGAGCTGCATCACCCGATCGAAATGCAAAACTATCTGTTCGATCTGCTGATGGCTGCAGGTGAAAAGCATGGGCTGAAGCTGGTCGGTGGGCGGGCGCAGAACTGGCTGCGTCAGGAAAAATCCTACCGGGCCTTCGGCACCGAACTTGGCCGGGACGCAACCCCGGCCGAGGCCGGACTGGACCGCTTCATTGATCTGTCCAAAGACTTTCAGGGCAAGCAGGCGATGCTCGACACCGGCATCCGCTGGATGTGCTGCACCTTGCTGATCGACGGGCCAGCGGACGCCGACCCTTGGGGGAAAGAAGCGCTGTTGCATGACGGCAAAAAGGTCGGACGCCTGACCTCGGGCGGCTGGTCGGTGGCCTTTGGCAAGCAGATCGGCATGGGCTACGTCAGCCCCGATCTGGCCAAGGTCGGCACCAGGCTGAAGGTCCGGATGTTCCGCGAGCTTTTTGACGCGGTGGTGGTTGAAGACGGCCCGTTTGACCCGACCAACGCCCGGATCCGCGTCGACGGCTGATCAAAACTGGCATATGCAAAAAAGAACGGCGGTCCGAAGGGCCGCCGTTTTTCTTTTTCACCCAGAGCGTGTCTGGCGGCAAAAACCGGTATCCACTTTTGTCTGACACGCTCTAGAATGCGCCAATCGTCGCTTCAGCGTCGGTGCGCAGCAAGCCAGTCCTGCCACTCAGCCTGACCGCCTTCGAAGGCATTCAGATCAACCTCGCCTGAAATGCCGGGGACCAATCCGGTGCCGGTATATTGCCACAGCGACCAGCGATGACCGTCATAGGTGTATCCCGGATGCCCGGCGACCGAGCGCAGCCAGAATTCATAGCCGCTCAGACGCCACATCTCATTGTCTTGCCAAAAATCGACGGTGGTGTAGATCAGGGGCCGCTGACCGTAATATTGGGTCAGGATTGCCAGAAAATTCGCCGCTTCGGTGCGCACTTCATCAGGGCCGGGCCGTTGCGGGCAATTGCGGGACCGGGTCCATTCAATATCCAGAACCGGCGGCAAAGCCCCTGGTTCGATGGGAACATGCTTGATGAACCATTCGGCCTGCTCAGCCCCGGTGCGACAAAAATAATAGAAATGATAGGCACCGCGCGGCAGACCGGCCTGCGCCGCCCCAGTCCAGTTTCTGGCGAAACTCTCGTCGGCAATGTCCCCCCCTTCGGTGGCCTTGATAAAGGCAAAGGAAACGCCGGAACTGGCGACCTGCGGCCAATTGATAGCGCCCTGATAGCGCGAAACGTCGATGCCGTGCACATCGTACCTGGCCGGTACATGGCCTTTCCAGGCGAACGGGTCACTGTCACCGAATTGCGCCGGAATGCCGTAGGGATGGCCGCCACGGCCACCGCCACAAGCCGACAAGACGGCAAGCGCCACGCAAAAGGCACCGTATCTTAGGAAATTAGGCATTGGTCACCGGAAAAATTGAAGATGGGCACGCTCTAGCGGACGCGCAAAGGGCTGTCACGTTCGCATTTCAGGGATCGGCCATTGCGAGGCATACAGTTGCGCAACCGACTCATTTGAAGCGGTCGGGCGACACGGCTGCCAACGTATCCGCGCCGATTTCCGCGGGGTGATCCGCAATCAGATCGGCGACCAGGCGACTGATTGTCGGCGCGCTTTGAAAGCCGTACCCGCCCTGCCCCGCCAGCCAGAAGAACGACGGATCTGCCGGTGCGGCACCAATAACCGGCACCCGATCAGGCGCAAATGTCCGCAAGCCCGCCCAAGACGACAAAAGCCGCGTCACCGGTTCGGTCACATGTTCCTCATAGCGCGCCAGACCTTCGGCCAACACCATGTCATCGGCCCAGGCGTCATGCGGGTCCATCGGATGTTCTTCGGCGGGCGAGACGATCAGCGCCCCGGCATCGGGTTTGGAATACCAGGTTTCCCCCACCCCAAAGGCCATTGGCCATTTCGATACATCATGGCCGCCGGGGGCCGGAATTCGGGCCATCGAGCGGCGCATGGGCGTGAAGCCGGGGGAATCGACGCCTGCCATCTGTGCGATCTGATCGACCCAGGCTCCGGCCGCATTGATCAGCATGCGGCCTTGGTGATCCCCTGTGGGCGTCACGGCGCGCCACCCTGCGGCGGTCTTTTCGATCTGGCCGACCCGTGCGCCGGTCACCACCTGCGCACCGTTGCCCCGCGCTTCGCGCAAGAAGTTCTGGATCAAAAGATCGGTGTCGATATCCCAGGCATGACCCGCCCAGCCTGCATAGGACAGGGTTTCGGTGTTGAGGATCGGCATATGGCCCAACGCCTCGGCCACTGAAATCTCGGCAAGATTCATAACCTCGATATCGTGCAAGAATGCGTCCCGCTCTGCCTCGGCCGCCACGATCATCAGGCCGCGCGGGCTAAGAACACCGCCCTGCGCGTGGCGCAGATGGTCTTCGCTGGCATGCGACAGCTCGACAATCGGCGGCAATCCGTAGAATGGCTCGAAAAGGGCCGCCGACCGCCCAGAGGCGTGATGGGCCAGATGCGCCTCAGCCTCAAGCACCGTGACGCGGCCCAGATGTGAGAGGCGCGCTGCGGCTGAGATGCCCGCTATGCCACCGCCAATAATGAGAAAATCGCTGATCATGGGCGCGAACTTCTCATGTAGGCCGGGCATTGAAAAGGGGTGGATCAAAACAAAAAAGGGGAGCGCAACCGCGCCCCCCTCGATCGCCATATTCCGCCGGGTATGTTGGCGACCGATCTCTTAGAGGCAACCGGAGTTGCCTGTTTTGCGCGCATGTCCGGCAGCGGCTAGGCAGCCTGACCAGACCCAAAGGACCACTTAACAAAGCCGCCGCGGCCGGAAGCGGCGCGGGCGGCAGGTTGGCGGCCATATCCTGGGCGCCCCGAGCCATTCAGTTTGCAGCTTGCGGTTTCGGACCGGCCCTTGCCGGCAGCCAGGTCCAAAGCCGAAGCGGCAACCGGCCCGGTGAAAATGACTGTAGGGGCTGCCAAAACGGCAGGCTGGGAAATGCGCATCATTAAATCTTTCAAATCAAATTCTTGCTGGATGAGTGTCAGACGTTCACGAATGTGTCAACTTGGACATGCTTTCGCCACATTTTCGCCGCATTCCAGCTTTGGAAAGGGCCGCCCTTCCCGGACAAATCGCCAAGGGTTGAAGGGCAGGCCATTGTTGCTCAATTGCATGTGGAACACCGCCTTCGGCAGGCGTTCGGCACGGTCCAGGCGAATTGAGGGCAGAAGACGGCAACAATCAAACCTTGCCAACCGTCTGGCTGCGCCCGGCAATTCAGCACGTAGTTTCCAATTTCGGAACGGTGTTTTTCCAGTTTTGAGCGGCAAGAACGACGCGGATCAGGCCAACCCACGCCCCTTCAGCAGCGCGCCAACGCCCGGCATCCTGCCCCGGAAGGCCCGATACAGCGCTTCGGCGTCCTGCGATCCGCCCGCCGACAGGATATGTTTTTCAAGCCGCGCGGCGATTTCCGGGTCAAACGGATTGCCCGCCTCGACAAAGGCCTCAAAGGCATCGGCATCCATCACCTCGGACCACATGTAGCTGTAATAGCCTGCGGAATAGCCGTCGCCCGAAAAGATGTGATTGAAATGTGGGGTGGCGTGACGCATGCGGATGGCGCGTGGCATGCCAATGCGCGCCAGTTCCCCGGCCTGGCGGGCCATCGGGTCGGCGGGTGCCTCGCCTTCGTGAAAGGCCAGATCAACCAAGGCCGAGGCGACATATTCCACTGTCGCAAACCCCTGATCGAAGTTTTGGGCCGCCAGAAGCCGGTCCAGCAGCGCGCGTGGCATCGCGGCACCGGTGGTCGCGTGACGGGCATGGGCTTCCAGCACCGCTGGGACTTGCAGCCAATGCTCGTAAAGCTGGCTGGGCAGTTCGACGAAATCACGGGCAACCGAGGTGCCCGAGATGAACGGATGCGTCACATCCGACAGCATGCCGTGCAGGGCGTGGCCGAACTCATGAAACAGCGTGCGCGCATCCTCATAGGACAGCAGTGCCGGGCTGCCTGTGGCCGGTTTGGCGAAGTTGCAGACATTGACGATGATCGGGCGCACCGCGCCGCCAAGTTTCTTTTGCCCCCGAAAGGCGGACATCCACGCGCCTGAGCGTTTTGAGGCGCGCGCGAAGTAGTCGCCGATGAAAACCGCCACAAGGGCGCCTTTGCGGGTCACTTCCCAGGCGCGGGCATCGGGGTGGTAAAGCGGCACCTGCAAAGGGCGAAACTCCAGCCCGAACAGCTTGGTGGCACAGTCAAAGGCCGCCCCGATCATCGCCTCAAGCCCCAGATAGGGCTTCAATTGCGTCTCATCCAGGTCATGTTCGGCAAGCCGCCGCTTTTCGGCATAGTAGCGCCAGTCCCAGGGTTCCAGATCGCCATTGCCACCCTCCGTGTGCAGCATCCTGGTCAAAACGGCGGCATCGGCTTCGGCCTTGGCTCGGGCCGGGGTCCAGACCTGCATCAACAACGCACGCACCGCCGCCGGGGTCTTGGCCATTTCCGGCTCCAGCTTATAGGCGGCGAAACTCTCATACCCCAAAAGCCGCGCCCGTTCGGACCTCAGCGCCAATATCTCCGCCGCCAGAGCGCGGTTGTCGGTGGCACCACCGTTTTCGCCACGCGCCACCCAGGCGTTATAGGCCAGTTCGCGCAGATCGCGGCGCGGCGAGAATTGCAAGAACGGCACGATCAGCGACCGGCTGAGGGTCAGCACATGCCCGTCGCGGCCCCGCTCACCGGCGGCCGCTGCGGCAGTTGCAATCACGAAATCGGGCAACCCTTCCAAATCGACCGCGGCCAGTGGCAAAAACCATTCCCGCTCATCTGCCAAGACGTTTTGGCTGAAAGCGGTGGATAAAACTGCCAAACGCTCCTTCACGGCGGTCATCCGGTCGCGCGCGGCACCGTCCAGCGCCGCCCCGGCCCGCACGAACATCTGCCGGTATAGGGTCAGCACCCGCAACTCCTCGCCCACCAACCCCAGCGCGCCGCGTCGGTCCCACAGGTCTGACACGCGCCCGAACAACGCCGGGTTCATCGTCACTTCCGAGGCGAAGACCGCCATTTTCGGCGCCAGATCCCGCTCCAGAGCTTCGCGGGCGGGCGAACTGTCGGCTCCGGCAAGGTTGTAAAACACCGCCGATACCCGATCGAGGCTCGCCTCGGCCAACTCCAGCGCCGCGATGGTATTGGCAAAGGTCGGAACCTCGGCTTGCCCGGCAATCCCGGCGATCAGCGCCCGAGCTTCGCCCAGCGCTGTGTCGAATGCCGGAGCGAAATGTGCGTCTGCAATCACCGCAAAGGGCGGCAGTCCGAATTCGGCGGTCCAGGGGGCAAGCAGCGGATTTGTCATACAGGTTCTCCTCAATACGGCGGCACCCTATGGCGTCGCCCCGGCCTTTTCCAGCCGCAACCCCCGCCTTTCGTTTCTCTAAAACCCCGGCGGATGCGCCCAGAGCCGCCGGGCAGCATTTCAGCTGCGCTGCGCCCGCAGTCGCGCTTCGATGCGCCGCAAGACCAGCGATAGCGTGATGGTCATCGTGAGGTAAATCAACGCCACCAGATTGTAGGTCTCAAAATAGCGAAAATTTCCGGCCGCCGTGACCTTCGCCAACTGCGTAACATCCGCCACACCCAGCACCGAGACCAGGGACGAGTCTTTCACCATTGCCACAAAATCATTGGCATAGGGCGGCAAGATCGTCCGAAACGCCTGCGGAAAGACCACATGGCGAAACCGCCTCCACCCCGACAGGCCCAGCGATTTTGCGGCTTCGATCTGACCGGGATCAACCGATTGCAAGCCTGCGCGAAAAATCTCGGACAGGAACGCCGCATAGGCCAGCATCAGCGCGATCACCGCCCGCCACAGCAAAGGGAAATCCCGGGTGCGGATTGGATCAAATCCTAACGGCTCGGTCAGCCAATTCCACAATATCACCCCCGCCGGGGCCACGACGAAAGCCACATAAAGCAACAAAACGATAATCGGCAGGCCACGCACCACCTCAATGTAAAGCCGCGCGATTTGCCGCGCAACCACATGGCGCGACAGCGACGCGATCGCCAGCAACAACCCCAGACAGGATGCCAGCGTGAAGGCGAAGATGGTGACAAAGATCGTGATGCCGATGCCTTTGCCAAGGGTCGTCAAGGCCAGCGCATAGACCGGATTGGCGAAAACCATCCAAAACAGCCAAAGCCCCAACGCCCCGACGACGATAAGCCAATAGGGGAAGTCCGGTTTGTCTTTTGCGGGGGGCTTCATCCGGTAAAGGGCCCCGGTTGGTGTACCGGGGCCGCAAGCTCAATGGTCACTGGCCAAGCTTATAGTCAAGAAGCCACTTCTTGTTCAGCGCCTCCACTGTGCCATCTTCCTTCATCGCGGCAATCGCCGCATTGATCGGCACCACAAGGTCGGAGCCTTTCGGGAAGATAAAACCGAAATCTTCGGACCCAAGCGGGGTGCCGATGATCTTGAGCCCACCCTCAGAGGCCGCAACATAGCCGTTGCCCGCAGTGCCATCCGTCAACACCAGATCGACATCGCCAGACTTCAACGCCTCAACCCCGGCACCGAAAGTCTCAAACAGCTTGATGCGCGGGTTAGCCTCGTCCCCGTCAAGCACCTCATAGACGCCAACATAGAAAGGCGTGGTGCCGGGTTGTGCGGCCATCAGCAACTCAGGATTGGCACCGAAGGACGGCCCGTCGGTGAAGCGGGCTTCATCGCCCCGCACCATCATCACCATTTCCGACCGCATGTATGGCTCGGAAAAATCGACTTTCTCCTTGCGGTCATCCTTGATGGTGATGCCGGTCATGCCAATGTCGAACTGCCCCTCTGACACCGCCGGGATCATCGCATCCCAGCTGGAATTCTCATATTTCACCGTCATGTTCAGTCGCTTGGCAATGTCGGCCATGGCGTCATATTCCCAGCCAATCGCCGCTCCGGAAGCGTCAAGGAATTGCAGCGGCGGATAGGCGTTCTCGGTCACCACGACCACCTCACGTCCGGCAAGATCGGGCATATCGGCAAGGCTCGTGGTCGCAAAAAGCGCAAGGGCGCCAGCAAGGGCAGCAGTCAGGTTCATGGCTCAGGCTCCTATGGCAAACATCGAGCGAACGTTAGGCGCCCGACCCGTTTCTGTCCAGCCCCGACCCTGTCCAGACGCCTCAGACCAGCCAGTTGGCCAAAATCATCAATCCCGCGCTGACCAGCCAGCTTCCGGCATCCACTGTGCGCCCGTAGGCTTTGTGTTTTTTGAAGGCATTGTTGGAATAGCCCTTGACGG
>JANMDM010000376.1:0-4416 GCA_031376305.1 Pseudomonadota bacterium
CTTGACCGCGCCAAACTTTTCTACGATGCGGTGAAATCCATCCCCGGCGCGCTGGCCACAGCGGGTTTGCGCGGCTCCGACTTCATCTTGGGCTGGAAACGCCGCGAAGATCCGCTCGACATCGGCTTTGTCGACGAATCCTCGATGCTGGATGAGCGCCAGCTTGAGGATCTGAAGGAAATCTTCCCCACCCTTGTCCTCTTCGGCGACCCGGCCCAGCTTGCGCCGGTTGGCCAGTCGGGCGAAATGGTCTTCGACAAACTGCCCGAGGCGCGCAAACTTACCCTTCACCGCATCCACCGCCAGACCGAAGACAACCCGATCCTGGATCTGGCCCATGCCTTGGGCGACGAAACCCTCGAATTTCACGACTTTGAGCAGATGGTCGCCGCCGCCGCCCGCCGCGATGACCGCGTGGTCTGGGCCGAACGCGTGCAAGCCAGCCTGATGGCCCGTTCGCCCGCACTGGTGTGGCGCAACCAGACCCGCATCCGTCTGATCCAGGCGTTTCGCGCCGCCTACGGCGCGCCTGCCGACGCCCTTGTGCCGGGCGAGCCGCTGATCTGCGATGGCATCGAACTGCCGCTCAAACACCGCAACAAACGCAACGACCTTGAGGCGCGCGGCCTGATCAAAGGCGCGCAAGTCATCTACCTTGGCCCTGGCAAGAAACCCGGCTTCTCGCGTCTCCACGTCATCGGCGCCGAAGACCCGCAGGTGTCCGCCGCCTCGATCATCAAGATCGAACTGCCGGACGAAGAAGAACCCTTCATCCCCTTTGCCGCCCGCATGGGGGCGGCCTTTCTGCACGGCGCCGCGGTCACCATCCACAAGGCGCAAGGCAGCCAGTGGGAGGAAGTTCAGGTCTTCGCCCCCGACCTTTTCGTCGCCGCCCGGATGAACAAGACCGAAGCCGGCGTCGCCTTGTGGAAGCGCCTCGCCTATGTCGCCATCACCCGCGCTGAAAAGCGCCTGCACTGGGTGATCCGCAACCGCCTCGCCCGCCCCGACGCCCCGCTGACCACCGCCGACCTGCCGCGCGGCCCGGCGCCCTTGACGCTTGACGCCACCGAAACGGACTAACCCTTCCCCTTTCACCTTTGTCCAAATATCCCCGCCGGAGGCTTCCGCAATCCCGGCATGCGCCAAGGGTTCCGGTCCGCGGCGAATCCCCCTAGGCTGCGCACAAACCCAAGGGAGAGCCCCATGCGCTGCGTTTTCGTCCAATTCCGCTGCCACCCCGGCAAAACCTATGAGGTTGCCGACGCCATCTATGACCGCGAAGTGGTGTCGGAACTCTACTCGACCTCTGGCGAATATGACCTGATCGCCAAGATCTACATCCCGATGGAAGAGGACGTGGGCCAATGGCTCAACGCCCGGCTGTTTGGCATCCCCGGCATCAGCCGCACCCTGACGACGATGACCTTCAAGGCCTTCTGACAGGGCGCGAACCCTTGTCATCATCGGTGCCCCGGCAGGCATCGGGTTATCGGTCGGGGGTGATCCTAGGCGCGCATCAAACGAAACGCCGCCGATGCCGCCCATCCGGCAACCGCCGCCATGGCCAGCGCCAAAGCCCCGTAAAGTGCCGGCTGGCTGTGGGCCAGACGAAACAGCCAGCGTTCAAGGCCGACTTTGCGGACGTAGATTGTCCGCTCGAACAGATCGACAATTGCCTTGTCTCGCAGCAAGAAGATGCGGGTTTTGTAATTTCCCTCGACCAGATTGGCCGGCAGATCGACATCGGCGCGAAACAGCGTCTGATCGGCCAGACTGACGCCGCCTTCATTCAGGCTGTAAAGCCCCCGCGCCTCGCGCAGCCGGATCAAGGCATCGCTGAAGGTCTGCGCATCTGTTACTGTCTGCGGCGCACCGACCGACCGGATGGCCCGCGGGATCGAGATGGAATGGCGCAGATCCTCGGTATCCGCGATGATGTCGCCAAAAGGCGCGGTGGTGGCGACCGCATAGTAACTTGGGGCGCTGTCAATCACCACCGAATCGGTGTTGATCCAAATGCCAAAGCGCCGCGATTTGCGGCGAACCTTTTGCGAAGATGCCGGACCTTCGACGGTGATGATGACCTCCAGCCGGCTTGCCGATGGCATCGGCTCTTGTCGCTTGACGGCGCCGTAAATCAACAGATCCGACCCGTCGAAATTCGCGGTGATGTCGATCCGGTCCTGGCTCAGCCCGGCCACCACGGTTTCCTCGGCACGCAGGGCGGGGGCCAGCAGTTGCGCGGTGAACAGACCAAGGAATGTCAGGGCGAGCGTAAGGCGTTTCATCCCCGCCCCCCAACCGCGATTGAAAACAGCTCGTCCGGTCGCGCCAGCAAATCAAAGGCCAACTTGCCGCATACCGAAAGCACCAGCAGCGCCAGCAGGATCCGCAGCTGTTCCGGCTTTAGCTTCACCGCCATCCGCACGCCGATCTGCGCGCCGATGACCCCGCCAAGGATCAGCAGAAGCGCCAGCATCATATCCACCGACTGATTGGTCAGCGCGTGCATGAAGGTGGTGAAAGCGGTGACGAAAATGATCTGGAACAGCGATGTGCCGACCACCACCTTGGTCGGCATCCCCAGCAGGTAGATCATCGCCGGCACCATGATAAAGCCGCCGCCGACCCCCATCACCGCCGCCAGCACGCCGACAAAGAAACCGACCATCATCGGCGGCAGAATGCTGATGTAAAGCCCCGAGGTGCGGAACTTCACCTTCAGCGGCAACCGGTGCACCCACATATGCTGGTTGCGCTTGATGGTCTGCGTGGCTTTGCGCGACCTATGCAGGCTGCGCAGGCTTTCTTGCAGCATCAGCACGCCGACGACGCCGAGGAACAGCACATAGGACAGTTGTACCACAAGATCGATCTGGCCCAGCCGCGACAGCGTGTTGAACAGCCAGATCCCGGCGGCCGATCCCATCATCCCGCCCGCCATCAACACCGTGCCCATGCGGATATCGACGGTCTTTCGCTTGAGATGGGCCAGCACGCCCGAGATCGATGAGGCCACCACCTGATTGGCGCCTGTGGCCACCGCCACCATCGGCGGAATGCCGATGAAGAACAGCAAAGGCGTGATCAAGAATCCGCCGCCCACCCCGAACAGCCCGGACAGCATTCCGACGATGCCGCCCAGCCCGAACAGCAGGAAGGCATTTACGGAAACCTCGGCAATCGGCAGATAAATCTGCATGCGGGCGCGTCTCGGAACAAGGGGTGATACGTGTCTGAGTGATGCCCACAAGGGGCGGTGCTGTCAAACGCTCACCGACCATTTCCAGGTCAATCCGGTCACGAATATTGGCAATGATGTAATCTGGCGCCATCGGCGCCAGAGGTCTGGCCTGATCGCGCGCCTTCAGCGTTCCTTGACGTAGGGCTCGCCGCCGGCGCGGGGCGGAATTGCCCGGCCGACAAACCCGGCCAGAATAACCACGGTCAGGATATAGGGCAGGGCCTGCATGAACTGCACCGGCACCACGAATGCGCCCAGATCGATGTTTTGGTAGCGGTTGCCGATCGCCTCCAGAAGCCCAAAGAGCATGGTCGCGCCCAAAGCATACCACGGCCGCCATTTGGCAAAGATCAAAGCCGCCAGGGCAATATAGCCGCGTCCGGCGCTCATTTCCTTGCCAAAACCCGCCGACAGGCCAATCGCCAGATAGACCCCGGACAGGCCGACCAGCACCCCGCAGATCGCCACCGCCGCATAGCGCAGCCGCACCACCGAAATCCCCGCGGTATCCACCGCCGCCGGGTTTTCGCCCACCGCCCGCAGACGCAGGCCAAAGCGGGTGCGGTACAGCACCCACCAGGTCAGCGGCACGCAGGCAAACGCCACATAGACCAGGATCGAATGTCCCGAGAGCAAGCCTTCGTAGACTGGCCCCAGCACCGGTACATCCTTCACCGATTGCGCGAAGGGCAGGTCTATCGGCGGGAACCGTCCGGCGCCAAATTCGACCGGCGGGGTGCGCCCGCCCAGCCCGAACCATTTCTGCCCGACCAGCACCGTCAGCCCCGAGGCCAGAAAATTGATCGCCACCCCGGAAATCAGCTGATTGCCGCGAAAGGTGATCGAGGCTGCTCCATGAATGGCCGACAGTGCCAAGGATGCACCCACACCCGCCAAAAGCCCCATCCACGCCGAACCAGTGACCGCGGCCGCAGCCCCGGCCGCAAAGGCCGCCATCAGCATCTTGCCTTCCAGGCCGATGTCGAAAATGCCCGCACGTTCCGAAAACAGCCCGGCCAGACAGGCAAAAAGCAAGGGCGTGCCAAGCCGCACGGTGGAATCCAGCAGCTCAAGAAGCGTTGCGAAATCCATCACTTCTCTCCTTTGCGGAAGGCGAGGAAGGCGCGTTCCAGCGGGGTGCGCACCATATTGTCCAAGGCCCCGGTGAA
>JANMDM010000357.1:0-6558 GCA_031376305.1 Pseudomonadota bacterium
TCACCCGAGATCATGGCGGCCTTCCGAACTTCTTTCAGGTATTTCAACACCTTCGGCGGCAATCCTGTATCTGCCGCAGCGGCCATGGCGGTGCTGGACGTGCTGCAAGATGAAGGGCTGATGGAAAATGCCCGTGTCGTCGGTGACATGGCCAGCGCCGGGCTGGCGCGGCTCGCTGAAAAGCACGAATGTATTGGCGATATAAGAGGTTACGGCCTGTTCTTCGGGGCCGAGATCGTGACCGACCGCACCACCCGCGCGCCCGCCAAAAACTATGTCACCCACGTCGCCAATGAAATGCGTCAGCGCGGAATTTTGATGAACAAGCTTGGCATTCACTACAACACCCTGAAAATTCGCCCGCCAATGCCGTTCAGCAGCGAAAATGCCGCCCATATGCTTGAAACGCTGGACGCGGTTCTGACCGATCTTGGCCCCGCCAATGACTGAGGCCTCCGACATGGCAGATATAGCCCGACAGGCGCTGTCGCTTTGGGGGTTCAGCGACGTTGAGGCGACCCTTGTTGCGGCGCGCGAAAACCACGTCTTTCGGGTTGACGCGCCCGACGGCCGGACATTGGCGCTGCGCCTGCATCGACCTGGACTGCGAAGCCCTGCTGAGCTGCGATCAGAATTGCAGTGGATGAAGGTTCTGGCCGATGCCGGGATGAATTTACCCCGCCCGATAGCCGATCAGACTGGTCGTCTGTGTGTTCTGGTTGGCGAGACTGCAGTAGATATTCTGACATGGCTGGCGGGTACGCCCATGGGAAAAGACGGGCGTCTGGCCACCCTGCCCGACCCCATCGCCGCCTATCGCGCTTTGGGTCAGGCAATGGCAGACCTGCACAATCTGTCCGATGCCTGGACGCCGCCCGCTGACTTCACCCGACCCGCCTGGGACAGTGCCGGTCTTTTGGGAGAGTCGCCGCTTTGGGGGCGGTTTTGGGAAAACCCGCGCCTTAGCATAGATCAGGCACAGCTTTTGACCAAGGCGCGGCACGTGGCCAGTGCGCGACTGGCGACACTGGCCCCAAGTCTTGATTATGGGTTGATCCACGCCGATCTGGTGCCCGAAAATGTCCTTATGCTGGGCAACAAGGTGCAGTTGATTGACTTCGACGACAGTGGCTTTGGCTTTCGGCTGTTCGATCTGGCCGCGGTTCTGAACCGGGCGCTGCGCGAGGATAACTATGCGTCCCATCACGCCGCCCTCCTTGCAGGTTACAACACAAGGCGCAGCATCGACCTTGAGGCGCTGAGTTTGTTTCAGGCACTCAGGGCATTTACCTATGTCGGCTGGATCGTGCCGCGCCTGAATGAGCCCGGTGCCGAGGCGCGCTGCAAACGATTTATCGCCTTGGCATGCCATATGGCGGCCGGGCTTTTGGGCGATCACGCAATCACGGGGGAATGACCATGCAAAAGACCATCCTTATCATCGGCACTTATGACACCAAAGACGACGAGCTTCGTTATGTCGAACAGGTGATTGGCGCGCAGGGCGGCAAAGTGCTGACGATGGATGTGTCGGTGCTTGGGGATCCAAAAGCGCCGACGGATATAACCAAACATGATGTGGCCGCGGAAGCCGGATCCTCGATCGAAGCCGCGATTGCGCCCAAAAACGAGAATACCGCGATGCAGACTATGGCACAGGGGGCGGCGGCCTTGGCGGCGCGCCTGCACCGCGAGGCGCGGTTTGACGGGGTGATCGTGCTGGGCGGTTCGATGGGCACCGATCTGGCACTCGACGTCTGCGCAGCTTTGCCGCTGGGGGTGCCAAAATACGTGGTCTCAACCATCAGCTTTTCACCCTTGATCCAACCAGAACGGGTGGCGGCTGATGTCCAGATGATCCTATGGGCGGGTGGGCTTTACGGCCTTAACACTGTGTGCAAGGCCACGCTGTCGCAGGCGGCGGGCGCGGTGTTGGGGGCGGCTCGGGCGGTCGAGATGCCAAAGCGCGACCGGCCGCTGATCGCGATGTCGGGGTTCAACTCAAAAGTTGTGAACTACATGGTCACGCTGAAGCCTGCGCTGGAAGCACGCGGCTATGAGGTGGCGGTGTTTCACGGCACCGGCATGGGAGGGCGGGCGCTGGAAAGCCTGGCCGCTCAGGGGGCCTTTGCGGCGGTGATGGATCTGGCGCCGCAGGAAGTGGCGAACCACCTTTTCGGCTCGCCGATCAGTGCCGGGGACGACCGGATGACCAACGCCGGGCACCGCGGCATTCCGCAGATCGTCTCGATCGGCTGCCTCGATCTTGTCGATCTGGTGGGTTGGCAAGCCATGCCGGAGCGATTCAGGAATACGCCGTTTCATGCCCATAACCGGCTGCTGTCCACCGTGCTGCAATCCCCGGCGGAGCGGCGCGAGGTGGCGCAGGAGATCTGCGCGAAGCTTGCCACGGCAAAGGGGCCGGTCACGTTTGTGTTGCCGGTGAAGGGCGGACATTGCTGGGACCTGCCCGGCGGACCGTTGTACGATGGCGACGGGTTGGACGCATTTTGTGATGAGCTGCGCAAGGCCTGTCCGGCAAATGTGAAACTGGTCGAATTGAACGCCCACATCAATGACCCGGTCTTTGCCGACACGGTTCTGGCGCAGTTCGATGACTGGGTGGCAGAAGGGTTGGTTCCGCGCTGACCGGCGCGGGCTCTAAACCTTAGCGAAACGTCTGGCGCAGGGCGCGGCAGCCCCCGCCCAAAAGTCCGACATCGCTGCCAACCGCAACAAAAGTCGCGCCCAAGGCCAGATATTCGCGTGCTAGCCCCTGATCGAAAGTCAGTATTCCCGCCGCTTTGCCCGCAGCGACAATCGCCGCAATGGCGCCCCGGATCGCCGCCTGCACCCCGGGCGTGCCGGAGTTTCCGGGAAAGCCCATATCGGCGGCCAGATCGGCGGGGCCGATAAAGACCCCGTCAACGCCGTCTAGCCTCAGGATCTCCGGCAAAGCCGCCATCCCTGCCCGACTTTCAACCTGCAACAACAGACATACTTCAGCATCCGCCGTGGCAATATAGTCAGTCTCGGTGCCAAAGCCCGAGGCCCGCGCCAGCGCCGCCCCGACACCGCGTTTGCCGCGCGGCGGGTAGCGGACTGCGGCCACCATCTGGCGCGCCTGCTCCACGGTCTCGATCATCGGGATCAGCAGGGTCTGCACGCCGATATCCAGCAACTGCTTGATCATCCACACCTCGCCCACCGGCGGGCGCACCACCGGCTGCGACCTTGTGCCAATCGCCTGCAAGGCGGCAAGGGTCGAGCGGATCTCATTGGGGGCATGTTCGCCGTCCACCACCAGCCAGTCAAAGCCGGTACCGGCGCAAAGATCGGCGGCATAGGGGTCGGCCAGACCCAGCCAAAGGCCGATCTGCGGCCGGCCTGCGGCCAAAGCCTGTTTGAAGGAGTTTTTGGGGGCGGGCATGGGATTTCCTTAAGCGAAGCGGCAACTGACCTGACCGAACGGGCCGAAATCGGCGGTGATGACGGAACCGGGTGGGCATTCGACCGGGCGGATGAACGACCCGGACAGGATCACCTGCCCCGCCTCGATCTGTTGGCCATAGCGCGCCAGACGGGCGGCCAGCCAGACGATGCCTTGCACCGGATCGTTCAGAACGCCGGCCCCGAGCCCGGTTTCCTCAACTTCGCCGTTGCGGGCGACGATGGCCCCGACCCAGCGCAGATCGATGGTTTCGGGGGCATGGCGTTTCAGGCCCAAAACAATACCCGCATTGGCGGCATTGTCGGAAATGGTATCAACAATGGTGCGGGTACGGCCCGTTGCCGGATCCGCGCGTTTGATGCGGGTATCGAGGATTTCCAGCGCCGGGGTGACGTAATCGGTGGCGGCCAGAACCGCGTCCCGGCTGGCCTTGCCTGACAGCGGAGCCTTCATCACAAAGGCAATCTCGGCCTCGATGCGCGGCTGAATAAACCGCCCCGTTGGGATCGTCGTGCCATCGGAAAAGACCATATCATCCAGCAAGACCCCGGAATCCGGGATGGATATGTTCAAAGCCTGCTGCATCGCCTTCGACGTCAGCCCGATCTTCCAGCCGATCCCCTTGCGGCCTTCCGCCAGCTTTCGCGCCACCAATGCCGACTGGATGCGGTAGGCATCATCCATATCGGCCTGCGGATGGGCCAGTGACAACAGCCCGATTTGTTGGCCGGACTTTTCAGCATTTAGCAATGCCACGGCGGCGGTATCGACGTCAGCCTCGCTCAACATCACAGCACCTCATCGGCAATGGGATTGCGCAACAGACCTATGCCCTCGGCTTCCACCTCGACCACATCGCCGGGTTTAAGCCAAATCGGCGGATCGAACCGCGCCCCGGCCCCGGTGGGCGTGCCGCAGACGATCATGTCGCCCGGCACCAGCGTCGTAAAGGTCGAGACGTAGTTGATGATCTTGCGGAAGGAAAAGAGCATCCGCGCCGTGCGGTCGTGTTGGCGCACCGCACCATTGACGCGCGTCTCAAGCCCGATATCCGCCAGCTGCCCTTCCTCTGTGAAGGGCACCAACCAAGGGCCAAGCGACCCCGAGGCGTCAAAATTCTTGCCTTGGGTGACGTTGAACTTAGCGTGCCGCACCCAATCGCGCAGCGTGCCTTCGTTGCACAGCGTCAGGGCTGCGATATGCTCCAACGCTGCCGCTTCGGGGATGCGCCGCCCGGTCTTGCCGATAACAACGACAATCTCACCCTCGTAATCCAGTTGCAGGCTTTCTGGCGGTCGGATCAACGCCCGGTCATGTCCGGTGAACGACCGCGGAAAACGAATGAAAAGCGACGGGTTGGGCGGGGCTTCCTGCCCATCCTTGTATTCAGCATTGCGGTCGGGGAAGTTCACGCCGACGCAGATTATTTTTTCGGGGCTTGGCAGCGGGATGTCATAGCGAATGTCTGCCAGCGCATAATCCGCCTCCAATCCGGCGGATATATCGGCCAGCCGAAGAAGCGCTTCTGCTTCAATCACCCCGCGCAGGTTTGGGTAATTATCGCCATAGCGTGCCGACAGATCCACCACCCGGTCGCCAGAAACCGCGCCCCAACGGGCGCGACCTTCGGCAGTGAAACTCAAAAGCCTGGGAAGGGTCATGTTACCTCAGTGCGCGATGATCGGTTGGGCCTTCAGGGCCGCGTCACGCGGCGACAGATCGGCAAAAAGGCTGCCCTCATTAAACCAGGACTTCGGTGCTGCTGCCCCCCACAAGGTTTGGCGCTGTGGATCCTTCAGACCCCATTTGATCGGTTCATGATCGGGGTCAACGGTTTGGTAGTCGGAACAGTAGATTTCAATCCGATGCCCGTCAGGGTCGCGAATATACAGGAAAAAGGCGTTAGAGATGCCATGCCGCCCCGGTCCACGTTCGATGTTTGACACATAACCGGTGGTTGCCATCAGATCGAGCAGGTCGATGATGTTCAAAGGTGTGGGCACCCAAAATGCCGTGTGATGCAGGCGCGGTCCGCGGCCGTTGGTGAAGGCCATGTCATGCACCCCGCCCTTGCGGTGCATCCATGCTGCCCAAAGCTTATGGCTTTCTTCATCTTCAGTGAATTCGGTGACGCGGAAACCCAGCTCGTTCCAGAAGGCGACACTGGCGTCCACATCCGGCGTAAAGGTGTTGAAGTGGTCAATGCGCAGCGGCTTTACCCCATGATAGAGCGCATATTTCTGATGGATTGGCGCAAGCCGGTCCATTTTGGTGTAAAACTCCAGCGGCACGCCGAAGTTATCAGTGGTGCGCAACGTGCGACCCTGAAACGGCCGCTCAATCCAGGATGTCGGCAGATCTTTACGCTTGAAAACCGCTTCGGCGCGGTCCAGATCGGCCTCGTCATAGACTTTGAACCCCAGCACATTCACGCACGGGTTGTCCGCCTGTTTCAGCACCATGCAATGATGCCCACGCTCTTCCATCGCGCGCAGATACAGGGCACCCGTTTCTTCATGCGTGATCTGCAAGCCCAAGGTATCCACGTAAAAAGCCCGGCTGGCAGCCAGATCGGTCACGGCCAACTCAACATGGCTAAGACGCACTATGTTGAAGTCAGGGTAAAGGTTCGGGGCAGGAACCGGCATGTCTCAACCTCCCAGTTTCGGAATGTGATGGGCCGTCGACGCGAAGGCCACGTTCTTGGTTTCCATATAGAAATCAAACGACCAGTCGCCGCCGTCGCGGCCGATCCCGGAAGATTTGGTGCCACCAAAAGGCGCAGGCAGATGGCGGATATTTTCTGAATTCACCCAGATCATTCCCGCCTCAAGTGCTTCGGAAAACCGCAGGGCGCGGGTCACATCGGCGGTCCAGAGATAGCCGGTCAGACCATATTGGACATCATTGGCAATGCTGAGCGCCTCAGCCTCATCAATGAAGGGAATGGCGGTCAGGACCGGGCCGAAGATTTCCTCCTGCGCAATGCGCATGGTATTGGTGGCATTGGTGAACAGCGTCGGGCTGACATAGCAGCCGCCCCCCGGACCGTCGGCCTTGGTGCCACCTGCGGCAACCGTCGCCCCTTCGGATTGACCAATGGCGAT
>JANMDM010000365.1:0-7356 GCA_031376305.1 Pseudomonadota bacterium
GCGATGTCTGGGCGGATGTCGCCAGACATCGCGAACCACCTGAATCGCCTTTGCAACCTTTTCATTGCCCGATGCAAACGAACCTTGCCAAGTTTCCGCATGATCCATCGTTACCAGATTCGACGAAATTCCATAGGTCAACCCGCGCTTTTCGCGCACCTCATCCATCAGCCGTGCGGTAAAGCCGCTACCGCCAATGATCTGATTGAGGACGAAGGTCGGGTAGTAATCGGGATCGGACAGTTTCAACCCCTTTTGGCCAAAGATAACCACAGATTGCGGGGTGTCGAAGTCAACCACAGTCGTTGTACCGGTTAATGCAACATCAAGATCAGCAGCTTGTAGGGCGCCAGTATCGGGCAGGCCCCCGAGAAGGTCATCCAGCAGCTTGCCCAGCGCATCGGGGGTGATGTCACCCACAGCCGAAACATAAAGCTGGTCGCGGGTCATGGTTGCGGCCTTGGCTGCCAGAATATCATCGCGGGTCAGGGCATTGACCGATCTGGCCGTACCAAGGTCTGACGACCCATAGGGATGATCACCGTAAGTGATCCTTGCGACTGTTTCGGAGGCAATATCGTCTGGCGAAGACGCCGCGGCGTCGATCATCGACAGGATCTGCCCGCGCACCCGGTCAATTGCCGCCTGATCAAAGGCCGGATCCATCAGCGCACCGCGCAACAAGGCGGTGGCCTGATCGCGGTTTTCGGACAACATCTGCGCCGAAACTGTCACCATGTCGGCATTGGCATCGAAGCCAAAGCGGGCAGCAAGCGCCTCACGGGCTTCGGCGAAGCCTTGCGAATCCAGCCCGGCGGACCCCTCCTCAAGCAAGGCCGACATCAGCATTACAGCGCCGCGCTTGCCCGGCGCGTCCAGCGAGGTGCCGCCCCGGAACCGCAGTTCCAGCGCCGTGAAGGGGATGCCATGCTCCTCGACCAACCAGGCTTTGATCCCACCAGCTGAGGTGACTTCCTCGATCTTGACCTCGGCGTGAAGCGGCGCGGCGATCAAAAGGCTGAACAGCCCGACAAACAGCGCACGCATCATTGCATCACCTCATCAGCGCCGTCGCGCATTGCCCAGCCGGTGACCGCATGCCGACGGTCCAGAACCTCGCGCGCGGCGGTCATCACGGCTTCTTCAGTTACCGCCTGCAGCACTTGCGGCCAGTCCTGAACGTCTTTCACCGTCAGACCCGAGGTCACGGCGGCACCATAGGCTTCCGCCAGATCGCCAACGCTGTCTTTTTGATAGATCAGGGCTGCGGTCAGCTGAGTCTTCAAGCGCTTGAACTGGTCGGGATCCACGCCCTTGGCCAAGAAATCAACGATCACCCTGTCCATAGCCGCTTCGGCATCTTTCAGGCTGACTCCCGGCACCGGGGCCACGTAAAGGGTAAATGTCGTATCATCAAGCGAAATGCCATCATAAGAGGCCCCGGTCGAGACGGCGATTTTCTGGTCAAAGGCCAGTGCCTTTGACAGGAGCGAGGTCTGGTGATCGCCGCCCAGAAGGGCTGCAAGCACGGTCAGTGCCGCGCCTTTTTCCTGCGCACCAGAGTCGCGTTCTGGCGCAAGATAGCTGCGCGTCACATAGGCTTGCGCGATATTGGGATCTGCAAAGGACAGGCGGCGCTCGGCAAGTTGGGGCGGCTCAATGGGGCGAGCCCGATCTTTGATGGCCGGGCTGGGTTGAAGCGGGCCGAAATAGGTTTCGGCCAGTCGCTGCACTTCGACGGGGTCCACATCCCCCGCGACGATCAAAGTCGCGTTGTTGGGGGCGTAATAAAGCTGATACCAATCCAACGCATCTTGACGCGACAAATGCTCCATCTCACTGCGCCAACCAATGATTGGCACGCCGTAGGGGTGATTCAGGTATTGCGCGGCCGACAGCTGTTCCGAAAAAAGTGCCTCAGGCTGGCTGTCGATGCGCTGGCTGCGTTCTTCCAGAATCACTTCGCGTTCCGTTGTCACATCCTCTTCGGACAGAACCAGATTGCGCATCCTGTCGGCTTCCATCTTCATCACCAGTTCCAGCCGATCCGCGGCAAGACGCTGGTGATAGGCGGTCATATCCGTCGAGGTGAAGGCATTGTCATAGCCGCCGTTCGCCTCAACGATCTTGGAAAAATCGCCAGTCGCGACAGTCCTGGTGCCCTTGAACATCAGATGTTCCAGAAAATGCGCGATACCGGACTTGCCGCGCTGCTCATCCGCAGACCCGGCGCGGTACCAGACCATGTTCGTGACCACCGGGGCGCGGTGATCCTCGATCACGATCGCTTGCATCCCATTGGCCAGTGAAAAGGTGGAAACCTGATCCGCCAAAACGCCGTGAGCCGAGATCAAGGCAAGTGACAGGCCGCAAAACAGGCGGTTCATTCAATTCTCCCGCAAATCACATAGGCAATGTAGCGTAGGTTTCGGCCTAAAAAAGCCCTTGCGCCGCATTCGTTCAGACAAAACCGCGTTATCTGAAGCGGTTACTTGGCTTTCAGCTCTGCCGGCGGCGCGCCAACGGTTCGCACACCGGCCTTCCGCCAGCGCTGTAGTTCCAAATACTGGTCCAGCGACATTGGCGCATAGGCCTTGAAATAGACGTTCACGTTGAAAATGCGCTCAAGAAGCCGCCCATCGTGCTTGCGGCGATACGCCAGATCTTCGGCGGCCAGAACCCGACGGATATCTGCGGCTGTTCCAAACCGCGCTGCGTGCGAGACAAGCCCGCCGTTGCCAGCCGCGATGCCTTTCGGCATCAGGGCTTCGGGGTTGCCACCAAGTGCCGCGACCGCGTCAGCTTCAGGCGTCGGGTCAGTAATGTTGGTTCCACCCGGTGTCGGCGGCGGCAGGATTGCCAGATCATCGGGCAGCATCAGTGGCTTGGTCGGCAGCACGGTGAATTCATCCGGGCTGCGGGTTTGCGAGCGGATATTCATCAGCTCGGGCAGCTTGTCGCCGCGCGCGCAGGCTGACAGCGCCAGAGCCGCCACCATAGCGCCCCCAAGGATGCCGAATTTGACCTGCATGAATAACTCCCGCACCTAACGAACCTGTCTTAGCCTATGAAAATGCGCGCGTCACGGGGTCTTGTCCCGGCCAGCGAAAATCACCAGGCCAAATGCGCCCAGAAAAATTGCCACGTCGGCGATATTGAAGGAAAATGGGTTGTCGATGCCGGGAACGGACATATTTAAAAAGTCGGCGACGGCCCCGTAGAAAAGCCGGTCGATGACGTTGCCGATGGCGCCACCGATCAGCATTCCGGCAAAAACCTGTACGCGGACATTCTTGCGCTCGCGCCGTGCCCAAAGCCAGATCCACACCGAAATCGCCAGTGCCAGCCCGATCAGCAACCAGCGCGCCAGATCGGCTGAGCTGGACAGAAGGCCAAAATTGATGCCGTCGTTCCAGGCCATGCGGAAGCGTAAAAAGGGCGGCCAGACATCGATTTGCTGCACCTGATCGAGATGCAGCATGTGAACGACCAGATATTTTGTGACCTGATCCAGACCAAAAACCGCCAATGCGGACAGCAGAAGTTTGCGCATATCGCCCTCAGTGCCGGAAGTGGCGCATGCCGGTGAACACCATCGCCAGACCGGCGGCATCCGCTGCGGCGATCACATCGGCGTCCCGCATCGAGCCGCCCGGCTGGATAATCGCCGTGGCCCCGGCTTCGGCGGCAGCAATCAATCCGTCAGCGAAGGGAAAAAACGCGTCGGACGCCACGACCGACCCGTGGGTCGGGGGTGCGGCCAAGCCCAGCGCCTCGGCCATGTCCCGGGATTTGCGCACAGCGATTCGGGTCGAATCGATGCGGCTCATTTGCCCTGCGCCGATCCCAACAGTGGCCGCGTCCTTCACATAGACGATGGCGTTTGACTTCACATGTTTGGCGACTTTCCAGGCGAACAAAAGATCGGCCATTTCGCGCGCATCGGGGGCGCGGCGGGTGACAACTTTCAGCGCGTCGGGCGCCAGCCAGCCATTGTCACGGTCCTGCACCAGAAAGCCGCCCGCCACCTGCCGGAAGGCAAGGCCGGGGGCAGACGGGTTGGGCAATGCGTCGGTTGTCAGCAGACGCAGGTTGGTCTTACGCGCAAAAACGGCGCGTGCGGCGTCATCTGCACCGGGCGCGATGACCACTTCGGTGAAAATTTGCACGATTTCTTCGGCCGTGGCCGCATCCAATGGCCGATTCAGCGCCACGATACCCCCGAAGGCCGAGGTGCGGTCGCAATCATACGCGCGCCGGTAAGCATCCAGCAGGCTGCCGCCCCGCGCCACCCCGCAGGGATTGGCGTGTTTGATGATCGCACAGGCGGCGGATTGATCGGCGCCGAATTCGGCAACCAGCTCATAGGCAGCGTCCGTGTCGTTGATGTTGTTGTAGGACAGGTCCTTGCCCTGCCACTGACGGGCAGACGCCACGCCGGGGCGGGCAGAGCCGTCCGTATAAAAAGCCGCCTGCTGATGGGGGTTTTCACCGTAGCGCAGGGGCTGCGCCAAGACGCCAGCAAAGGCGCGATGTTTGGGTGTGCCTTCGCCGATGGCCGCAGCCATCCACGTAGACACCGCCGCATCATACGCCGCCGTCCGCGCATAGGCGCGCTGAGCCAGCACCTTGCGAAACGCCAGCCGTGTCCGGCCGTTCTGATCGGTCAGCTCAGCCAGAAGCGCCTCGTAATCCGCCACATCTGTCAGGACCGTCACATAAGAATGGTTCTTGGCCGCCGCACGGATCATCGCCGGGCCACCAATGTCGATGTTTTCCACGCAGGTCGCATAGTCGGCCCCGCCCGCGACAGTGTCCTGGAACGGGTAAAGATTGACCACCAGCAGGTCGATCGGCGCGATGCCGTGGGCTTGCATCGCCGCCGCATGGTCGGGATTGTCGCGCAACCCCAGAAGTCCGCCGTGGACGACCGGATGCAATGTTTTTACCCGCCCGTCCATCATTTCGGGGAAACCTGTCACCTCTGCCACATCGGTGACCGGCAGCCCCGCCTGCCGCAACAGATGCGCCGATCCGCCGGTTGACAGCAACTCGACCCCGCGTTGATGGAGGGCACGGGCAAAATCGACCAGCCCCGCCTTATCAAAAACGGATAAGAGCGCACGGCGCAAAGGCGCAAGATCGGCGGCGGCAGTGGTCGGGGCTTTGATCACGGGAGCGGGCTTTCTCAGCTCAAAGATGTCAGGTCGTCGCGTTCAGTGTCGCGGATGGCGGCGGGGGTATCCTGAGCTTTCGCCAAGGTCCAGCTTAACTGGCAGGCATAGTCAATAACCGTGGCCGAAAGCACGATTTGTTTGGTGGCACGGGGCTTCAGCCGCCCCGATTCCAGATAGACCGACGGTTCCAAGCGCAACTCGGCGATGCCGTCGTGGCGAAAGACCCATATTTCACCACTTTTCAGCGCCAACGATACGGCACTGCCGCCCATATCCAGCGCGGCATCCACGTCGGGATGCAGATGAAAGCGGATATCAAAGTCGATACCCTGCATCTTTAACCGTTGCATGACTTTGTCGAAGCGGCGGCGATCCGCCCCGGTCATCGCCCCCAGCGTATCTTCACCATTCAGCGCGCGCCCATCGACCGAAAGGGTCAATTGGCGGACATGGGTCATGCCGTGGGTGGGGGCGTAGCCGTTGTGGCCGGCAAGGGTGCGGATGCCATCAACGCTGCTGTCGTGCTGCACCCAGACCTGTTCGGGCACTTCGTCAAGTTCCGCGCGCGCCCCCGGCCCGCCGGTTTCCGTGCCGAGCCTTGAAGATGAAAAGCCTTTGACCCCGGCCGTTGAATGCGATGGCGTCGCCCGCCCCGCGCGGCGCCATTCTGCGCCGAACCCGGCACCCGAGCCACAATTAACGATAAGTGGGCGCCGCCCCGAGGTCAGTTCCATCGCCAGGGTCGAGGCATGGGCGTTCATCGAGTTCCGACCCGAAGGCGGTGCGGCCCCATCCACAATCACCGTGCTGCGCCCCGCGGCCATGCGCACAAATCCCATCGACAGGCCATGTGCCGTCAACGCCTTGCCCCCGGCATGGGCCAGCGCCTGATCCAGAACCCCCGCCGCCCCACGCCCGCCGCCATGAAACCGCGCCAACCCGCCATCCGCATGACGCAAGGCGCGCAGGGTCGGGGCGATTCGCTCGATCGCGGCCAGATGATCGGGCTGCGCGCGGCGGCCCGCCGCCTCCAACGCCTGTGAAGCCCAGGTCAGAAGGGTAAAAACCTGAAGCAGCTCTTCAGGGTTACGGGTGGGGATGCCGCCTTCGGCGTCAATCTCGGTCGCGCATTCGCGGGCCAAAGCAGTGCTGGCGGCAGTCACATGTCGTTCCATGCCGGTCAGGGCCAGACCCGCATAGATCAGGCCGGTCAGCGCCTCGAACCGGGGCAGACCGGGGCTGGCGGTTTTCCAGCGCCGCGACAGAAAGATGGTTTGCTGACCAAGGCTGCGGAAATAGCTTTTGGCCTGCGGTTTGTCTCGGCCGTTCAGCAGCAAGATCGCGTGGTTGATCCAGCGGATCAGACGGCGGCCGGTCAGATCCGGCGTCCAACCCGGTCCGGCGCCGCGACCGAAGCCCGCGATCCAGTCAAAGGTCCAGTCCTGCGCCCGTGTCCGGGCCGGCGCATCATCAACCGCCGCCAGATCATCCAGCCAGGAAAAACCGTGCAGCGCATCCTCGAAACGCTGATCGGGGACCGCAATATCCCAAATGTCTTTACCCGGCGCTTCGATCAAAAACCCCGCCAGAAGGAAGTTGCCCGCGCACAGTTGCCGCCCCTTGGCAAAGCTGCCGATACTGCGGGGTTCCGGCTGACTGACAAAGCCGGTCGCCGGCCGCGCCAAGGTGCTGAGCCGCGCATGCAGTCGGTTCATAGTCTTGAGATACCCTGCGGGCCTGCCTTCGGAACGCATCACGCCTGTCATTCCTGTTCTTATAGATGCCGATTCTTGCGGCGCTGCTGCCCGGATCCCAGCTTACCGGTGCATCCCGCCACTGTCACCGCTTCTGTGGCGCCGCTTACGCCAAGTGGCGAAGAACCGCGATGTAAAATCCGTCCATACCGCCACGTTCGGCCCAATAGTCGGGCCGAAGACGCAGGCCCCCTTCGGGGCTGGCCCATTCAGGCTCGGTCCCTGGCAGAGAAATTGCGTCGCGGTCCACGACCAGCCCCGGATGGCGGGCCAGAGCTGCCGTCACCTGCCGCTCGCCTTCGTCGGGTAGCAGAGCGCAGGTAGCAAACACCAGCCGCCCGCCGGGCACCAGAAAGCCAAGGGCACGGTCGATTAGCGTCGATTGCAGCGCGAAAACGTCTTTCAACCCATTTGCGTCTTTGACG
>JANMDM010000379.1:0-2347 GCA_031376305.1 Pseudomonadota bacterium
TCTTGCAACCGGGTGGCCATGTGGCTTTGGCGATCTTCGAGTGGAGCGGCAAGGGCGATCAGGAATTGATGGTGCCTTGGGTGCTGGTGACACAAGCGGCCGACCTTGACGCGGTCGTGGTGGCGATCACCGGATGGGAGCGCAATGACCGGCGGCTGCCCACCGGCATGGGCGAAGCGTTGTCTTATGGGCGCGCGTTGTTTGACGAGGTGGCCGATTGCCCGGCCCATACTTTGGACATTTCGGGGGATGGGCAAAACAATGACGGGCGTCATCCGACGCGGGTCTATGAGGTTGAGGATTTCAGCGGAATTTTGGTCAATGGTCTGCCGATTGGCGGACATGAGGCGGATATTACCCGCTACTACCGGGAAAAAGTGATCCGGGGGCCGGGGGCCTTTGTTGAACCGGCGCCCAGCCAGAACGATTTCCCGCGCGCGATCCGCCGCAAACTTGAGCGCGAATTGACGCGGCAGTTGCTGGGGGATCTGGCTGTGAGTACGCGGCGCGGCTGACTGGCCCGTCCGGGTTCAGTAGATCCGGGTTCAGTAGATATAGCGGATCTGATCGGTCCAGTAACGTTCCATGCGTTTCAGAACCGTGTTCATTTCTTCGATATGCGACAGGCCCAGAATGCCGCGCTGATCCATACCTTCGGCGTGGCGGTGGAACAAGGCGCCCACATGGTCGCGCACAAGATTGCCTTTGTCGGTCAGCCGCACGCGGACAGACCGGCGGTCAACCTCGCAGCGTTCGTGGTGCATATAGCCCATTTCGACAAGTTTCTTGAGGTTGTAGCTGACGTTCGAGCCCTGGTAGTAGCCGCGCGTTTTCAGCTCGCCCGCCGTCACTTCGTTTTTACCGATATTGAACAGCAACAGCGCCTGTACAGCGTTGATTTCAAGCTGACCCAAGCGCTCAAATTCATCCTTGATCACGTCCAGCAGCAGGCGGTGCAATCGTTCCACTAGACTGAGCGTGTCGAGATAGCCGGTCAGATAGGTCGGTCGCGGGGCATCTGCCACCATCGCGTGCATTGTCATCGCAAATCTCCGTCGTTGGCTGCCTTCAACGACAGCTTCGCCGGAAAAGCCGAAGTTTCAGTTAAAAGCCGCGCTTTCGGGAGCGTGAATATTCGGTGAGCAGAGCGAGCAGCCGGGAAAAGCGATCAGGGACGGGGTTGGCCCCGGTGATCCAGGGGTACAAATCCTGATCGTTTTCATCCAGAAGCGCGTCAAAATGATCAAGCGCTGCGGTATCCATGCCGCCCAGATGCGCGTCGGCATAGGGGCCAAGGATCAGGTCCATTTCCTTGGTGCCGCGCCGCCAGCTGCGCATCGCCATGCGCTTGAGCCGGTTTTCGCGGATTTCCGGGTCAGCTTGCATCGGCATTGGGCTTTCTGTCTTGAACGCATCTGATGCTGGTCATATGACATGGCCCCGGCATATTCAAACCGGAGTTCCCCGTCATGGCCTTCCTTTCCGACACTTTGGCGCGCGTCAAACCCTCGCCTACCATCGCCGTCACCAACAAGGCGCGGGAGCTGAAGGCGGCGGGCAAGGATGTGATTGGCCTTGGCGCCGGCGAGCCGGATTTCGACACGCCCGACAATATCAAGGCCGCTGCCAAACGGGCCATTGACGAGGGCAAGACCAAATATACCGCCGTTGACGGCATCCCCGAGCTGAAGGAGGCGATCTGCGCCAAGTTCAGGCGCGAGAACCGGCTGACCTATACACCCGCCCAGATCACTGTGGGGACCGGCGGCAAGCAGACGCTGTACAACGCCTTCATGGCGACGCTGAACCCCGGCGACGAGGTGATCATCCCGGCGCCCTACTGGGTCAGCTATCCCGATATGGTGCTATTGGCCGGGGGCACCCCGGTGCCGGTGGTTGCGGGCATCGAGACGAATTTCAAGCTGACGCCTGCACAGTTGGAAGCGGCGATCACGCCCAAAACCAAGTGGTTCATCTTCAACTCACCCTCGAACCCCACCGGGGCGGGCTATACGCGGGCGGAACTGAAGGCACTGTGCGCTGTGCTGATGCGCCACCACCATGTCTGGGTGATGTCGGATGACATGTATGAGCATCTGGTGTTCGACGACTTCGAATTCGCCAGCCCGGCGGAAGTGGAACCGCGGCTTTATGACCGCACTTTGACCTGCAATGGCGTCTCAAAGGCCTATGCGATGACTGGCTGGCGCATTGGCTATGCGGCGGGGCCAGTGGCCTTGATCAAGGCGATGGGAACGGTCCAGTCGCAATCCACCTCGAACCCCTGTTCGGTGGCGCAATACGCCGCCGTTGAGGCGCTGAACGGGCCGCAAGGCTTTTTGAAAGA
>JANMDM010000399.1:0-24541 GCA_031376305.1 Pseudomonadota bacterium
TGATCTTTCGGTTCGAAAATGCCGCCGGAATTTCCCGGCACCATTTCGGAACAAAGTGAGGAGTTAAAACATGCGCGACCTTCTGTTGAAAAAATGGATCCAGTTCCGCCACTGCGACGAAGGCGTGACGCTGGTTGAATACGGCATCGCCATCGCATTGGCGGTCTCGCTCGGCACTCTGGCCTTGACTACTCTTGCCGGCCAGATCTCTACAGCCATGACGACCGCCGGTAACCTTATGCCGTAAGGTTATCGGGCTGGCCATCAAGGCCAACCTCTCCGCCGGGGCGTCGGATTGCGCCCCGGCAGCTTCCATCGGCGATCATTCAGGTGCTGAGAAAATCGGCATTCCGGTCAGCAGATCAGAAGCAAAACCGACGAAGTATTTGACAGGAGAAACACCGTGGGCATCCGTTCGATCCTGGTCGCCATTCTGGGTGTCGCCGTGGCCGGTGGTTCGGCTTACGGCGCGCGTGAGTATCTGAACGGCAGCCGCGCTTTGGCCGCGACCGACGCGACCTCGCAGCTTGTCAGCGTCATCGTCGCCGGGCGCGACATTCCCTTTGGCCAGACGATCCAGCCGCAAATGCTGCAGATCATGTCCTGGCCGCGCGCGGCTTTGCCGATCGGTGCCATCACCGACATCGATGCGCTGGTGCCCAAACCCGGCCTGCCGCCGCGCCGCGCCAAAATGGCGATGGCGCAGGGCGAGCTGATCCTGGCTGCCAAAGTGTCCGAATTCGGCGAAAAGGTGACGATCGTGCAAAGCCTTGGCCCGAATTCCCGTGCGATGGCGATCAAGGTCGAGGCGGAAACCGGCGTTGGCGGCTTTGTCACCCCCGGCGACAGTGTCGATATCTTGCTGACCCAGGGCAGTGACAGCGAGCTGCGCACCGTGACGATTTTACAGAATGTTCTGGTGCTGGGCGTGGATCAGGATTCCGACCAGCAGAGTGATCAGGCCGAAGTTGCCCGCACCGTCACCGTCGAGGTTTCCCCTGAGGAAAGCCAGAAACTGGCGCTGGCGCAAAAGGCGGGCACGCTCAGCCTCAGTCTGCGCACGCTGGACAGTGTGGTTGATGCGCCGCTGGATTCGATCCGCCTCAGCGATCTTCTGCGTGAGAAATCACCGGTCGACGACATTGTCGTCAAAACGACAATCCGGGTTCGCCGGGCGAATACCGTTGCCATCGAAGAAGTCGAGTGAACAGGAAAGGTGGAGGATGCGCCATGCCTGTCACCCGCCATCTCACCGCACTGCGCTGCGACAACGATGGGGCGATTCTGGTGTTCTGGGCAATTTCCATCGCGGTGGTGCTTGGAATCGTTGCCATGTCTTTCGACATTGGCCGGATCGCCTCGACGCAGTCGGAACTGCAAACCTATGCCGATAACGTCGCCCTTGCCGCCGCCGGAGAGCTTGACGGCAAAAGCGACGCAATCACCCGCGCGACGGGTGCTGCGACGAATTTGTTCACCGATACGCAGGCCTTTGGCAGCGGCTCGCAAACCCTGTCGGCCAGCAGTTTCACCCTGAATTTCTACGCCACCCTGCCCGGCAGCGATCAGGCCAGCCTTGCCGCCGGGCTGACCACCAACCCCAAAACCGCAATCTACGCCCGTGTCGTCGTTGCGCCAAAATCGGTGGCATTCACCTTTGGCGCCGCCTTCTTCGGTCTGACCGGCGCCACGCCCGCGAACAATCAGGTCGGCGCCGTCGCGGTGGCGGGATTCACCCAATATGCCTGCGACATCACGCCGATGATGTTCTGCATTCCCAGCCCCAGCTTTGACGCCGCCAATCCCGCCACCATCGGCGACATGATCCGCCTGCGTTCGGGTGGAAACGGCGCCGCCTGGGGGCCGGGAAATTTTGGCTTCCTCGAACCCTCGACCCTCGCGCTCGATTCGACCGGGAACTGTGCCGGGGTCGGCGGCACCGGCCCGACCTTGCGTTGCGTTCTGGGCGCGGTCGGCAGCATCACCCAATGCTTCGCCGTGCGCGGCGTCGACACCGAGCCCGGCCAGAAGGTCGGCATCACCAACGATGCGCTGAATACCCGCTTCGACATGTGGTCAGGGGCGATGGCAAGCCAAAAGAACAACCCGGTCTATGCGCCCGCGCCCAACGTGATCAAAGGCATCAAACCGAAAAGCGGCGGCGCCTGCAACTGGAACAACACGCTGCCGACGACTGACACGGCGGCGCTGCCACGCGACGATTGTTTCCCCGGCTGCGCGCCCTATGGCAACGGAACCTGGACCTCGGGGCGCACGAATCCGACCACGGGTTATGTGAAGATGAACTATGGCGGCACCGACCCGCATCCCACGGCGGCCACCCGCTATCAATACTACCTGGCCGAGATCGCGGCGCATGGCGGCGGCGTATCCAGCACGCCGATCCTGACCGGGCGGTCTGAGACCGGCCGACCGATGTGCTCGGTCAACCAAAGCGCCGACCCCGAGCGCCGTGTCATCATCGTCGCCGGAGTCGACTGCGCGGCCAACCCGATCAGCGGCCGGGCGACCGCCGTGCCGGTCCACCAGTTCGTCAAGATGTTCATCACTGAACCCGTCGTCAACAACGGACAAACTAACGGCCTCGACATCTACGCCGAGATCATCGGGTCGGCGGGCGGTAATGGCGGCGGAAACAGCGGCTCGGCCGGTGTCTTCCATGATGTCGTGCAATTGTATCGGTGAAATGATGAAAAACCAGGGATCAGGGATGAGAGGATTGCGGCGCCTTGCACGAGCCGAGGAAGGTGCCGCCTTGGTCGAATTTGCCATTGTTCTGCCGATGATGCTGCTGGTCTTTGCGGTGATTATCGAAGGCAGCCGTATGATGCTGTCGTTCCAAAGCGCCATCAGCGGTGTCAAAGACGCGACACGCTATCTGGCGCGCGTGGTGCCATCGGACATCTGCACCACCGGCGGAACCGTCAGCGGATATGCGGCGCAGCTTCTGACAATCGTCAGCCAAAGCACATCCGGCGCCTCGGTCTTCCCATCAGCGGTCACGGTCAATTCCGTGACCCCGAGCCTTGCTTGCATTTCGGGCACCTACCGTGTCAGCCCGGCTCCGGTGGCACAGGTGACGGCCAACGTCACCATCACCTTTCCCTTCGCAGGTCTGTTCACGCTGGTGGGCAGCAGCCTTGGCCAGATCACCACCGATGTGACGGATTCATCAAGGGTTTTCGGGACATGAACCTATTCCGCCATATCCATTTCCGCCTTCAGGGCTTTGTGCGCGACGAAAGCGGCACCACCCTGGTCGAGCTGGCCATCGTGCTGCCAGTCTTCCTGCTCTTGTTCTTCGGCCTCATCGACTTCGGGCGGATGGGTGCGGAATATGTGATGGCCAACAAAGCCACCCAGCTTGCGGCACGGCTTGCCGCCGTGCGGCCAGCCGCCTGCGCCGGCGTGCCGGATGTCAACCTGCGCGGGACGGTGCCAATCAACACTGTCCCCCCCCGGTTCGGAACGAATTGTTCGTCGGGGGCAACCATCTGCACCAACCCCGGCACGATCACCTGCACGGGAAATCTTGCCAACCCGACCGTTGCCGAGATCTGGACGGCGACATCGGCACTGATGTCGACCACCGCCACCCCGGCCAATCTGCGCTTCAGCTATGCCTATGATCCCAAGCTGGGATTTCTGGGTGGCCCCTATGTGCCGGTCGTAACCGTCGAAATCCAGAACCTTAACTTCCAGTTCGCCACGCCGCTCAGCGGGCTGGCCGCCTTGGCCGGGGCGGGCGGCGCCCCAACCCCCGGCGCCACGCTGCCATTTCCACCCATGAGCGTGTCCCTGCCCGCCGAGGACTTGGCACAGGGCAACAACGGATGACGACGATAACTCCGGAACGCGACGTTCCGAAAAGGACATGAAGATGACTGCGAAACCCAAATCAATCCTCGTGATTTCCCCCGATGTGGCCGTTTCGGACGCTATCGGAAGCGCTTTGGGGGCGGACCCGGGTATCCATGTCATTGCCCAGACGTCGACGTTGGCCGGGATGAACGGTCGTGCGGTCAAGATGATGTCGGATCACGACGTTATCCTGTTCCAGACCAACCCCGATGACGAAGCCGACTTTCGCGCCATTGGCGCGCTGGTGGCCGCAAAACGTGCCGGGACCGTGCTGGTGGCGTTGGTGGACGGCAATATCTCCCTGTCGCAGGCGCGCGCGCTGAACAACGCCGGGGTTGACGAAGTGCTTCCAATCCCGGTCGTCGGGGCTGAATTCAACGATCAGGTTTCGCGGCTGAGCCGGACAACTGTGCGAAACAATTCTTTGCCGTCGCGCTCGGGAAAGATCATTGCGGTGGCGCAAGCGCGCGGGGGTGTCGGATCGACGACTGTTGCGGTCAATCTGGCCGACCAGCTTGTCGGCGGAAAATCGCGCCGTGAGCGCGACAAGCAAAACAGCGTGGCGCTGATCGATTTCGATCTGCAGTTTGGAACCGTCGGATCTTTCCTTGATCTGGGCGAACAAGACACACTTTTGCAGCTTGCCCTTGACAGAACCATCCCGGACGCGACCTTTCTGAACCAGTCGATGGTGACATTACCGAACGGGCTGGCCGTTTTGGCGGCGCCGTCGAAATTCGCGCCGATCGATTCCCTGCGTTCCGATCAGGTGGCCGCCATCCTCGACACGTTGCGGCAAAGCCATGACTACATCGTCGTGGACCTGCCGCGCGCTCTGGTCGGGTGGATAGAGCCGATCATTCAGCGGGCGGATGAATTGATCATCGTCACCGATATTTCGGTGTCTTCGGTTCGGCACTGCCGCAGGCTCATCGACTTTTTCACCGCGGATAACATCGCGCTGCCGGTCGAGATTGTTGTCAATCACGAACGTCGGCCCTTCTTCCAATCAAGCATGCATCGGGAAGCCGCAAAAGTATTGGAGCGCAAGCTTGATCACTGGCTCCCCCATGACCCGCGCGCCGCCTCGGCGGCTGCGGACCGCGGCAAGCCCCTGTCGATCGCCGCCCCAAGGTCATCGCTTGGCAAGGCGATGTCACGGTTGGCCGCCACCACCAAATCGGGTTTTCAGACACCTACCCAACGTCCCAATAATTAGGAGTTCAGGCAGTGTTCAAACAATTCACGCGGTCCGACAAGCCCGGGGGCGCCAAAGTCATTGATATCAACACGAAAGTGGCCCAGCCGAACCCATCGGTCCGCGAACCTTCGCTGCAGGAAACCGAATTGATTGCGCGGTTGGAACTCAAAAGCCGTCTGCACGATGTCTTGCTTGATCGGCTTAACCTCGCGGTGATCGACAAGGTCCAGCCCGAGGAATTGCGGCGCGAAGTGGCGACCCTCGTCTCGCAGGTGCTTAGCGACGAAGGCCGCCCGATGCGTTCGGAGGAATTCAAGCAGCTGATCGACGAGCTCTTGGACGAGGTTCTGGGTTTTGGACCGCTCGAGCCGCTTTTGGCGGATCCGACCATCAACGATATCCTCGTGAACTCGCATCGAAGCGTCTACGTCGAGCGGTTTGGGGTGTTGGAAAAAAGCAAAGTTCGCTTTCGCGACGAAAAGCATCTTCTGCGTATCATCGACAAGATCGTTTCACGGGTCGGGCGGCGGGTTGATGAATCGACGCCCTGGGTGGATGCGCGCCTGGAGGATGGCAGCCGCGTCAACGCCATCATCCGCCCCTGCGCGATCGACGGGCCGTCCGTCTCGATCCGCAAATTCTCGCGCAATCCCCTGACGATGGACCGCATGATCGAGATCGGCACCCTTTCCGAGCCTGCGGCGGCCCTGCTCAAAGGCCTGGTTGAGGCGCGGCTCAATGTCCTCATCTCTGGTGGGACAGGGTCGGGCAAGACCACGATGCTGAACGCGCTTTCGTCGCATATTGGCAAACGCGAACGCGTCGTGACCATCGAGGACGCCGCCGAGCTGCAATTGCAGCAAGATCACGTCGTGCGCTTGGAAACGCGCCCGACAAACCCCACAGGCGGCGGCGCCGTCACTCAACGCGATCTGGTGCGCAACGCGCTTCGGATGCGCCCCGACCGGATCATCGTGGGCGAGGTGCGCGGGGCGGAAACCTTCGACATGCTGCAGGCGATGAATACCGGCCATGACGGTTCGATGACCACAGTCCATGCCAATACCGCGCGCGACGCCTTGGGGCGGTTGGAGCAGATGGTGACGATGATCGGACTGGACTTCCCGGTTTCGGCGATCCGGTCGCAGATTGCGGCCGGCATTCATATCGTCGTCCAGCTCAACCGGTTGAGCGATGGCAGCCGACGGGTCATGAGCATTTCTGAAATCACCGGGATGGAAGGCAGTGTTGTCACGATGCAAGACATCTTTGTCTTCCGCCGGACGGGCATATCCGAAACAGGCGCAGTTTTGGGGCATTTCGTACCCACCGGCATTCGTCCCCACTGCATCGACCAGATAATGCAGGCGGGGATCACGCTTGCCAGCAATCTCTTCCAGGCAGAAGGGGCAAGGACATGAGTTCCCTGCCAAAATTCGAGATCGAGTGGCTGGCCTATGTCGGTATTTTCATTGGCGTCCTGCTGGCGTTCGAAGGGCTGCGCCAAGCCCTGACCCGCAGCGAAAGCGTGTCTGATGCGCGTAATCGGCGGATGCGGATGATTGCGGCAGGGGCCAGGACCGAAGATATGCTGCGTCTGCTGAAACCCTCGTTGGATCCTTGGCGGCTTTCAGGCATGCCTTTCATCGGAACTTTGCCGAGTGCCTTGCGACAAGCCGGGCTGACGATCCAGCCAGGTGTCTTTCTTCTTGCCTGCCTAGGTGCCACTGCCACGATTTCGGCGGCAGCGTCGACTTTGATTGTGGCGCCGGCAGCGATCACAATTGCTATCCTGTTGTGTTTTGCTTTGCCGATCTTCGTCGTGCGCATTGCGCGGAGCCGCCGCATGTCGGCTCTGGTCCGCCAACTTCCCGATGCGCTCGATCTGATGTCGCGCGGGCTGAAAGTCGGCCACCCGCTGAATTCGACAATCGCTTCGGTCGCAAGCGACATGAACGACCCCATCGCCACGGAATTCGGGATCATGGTGGATCAGATCAGCTATGGCGATGACCTGGTCGACGCATTCATGGATTTCGCCAATCGCACCGACCTTGAGGATGTGCGTTACCTGTCGGTCAGCGTCGCCATTCAGGCCGGCACCGGCGGTAACCTGGCCCAGGTTCTGGGCACGCTGGCCAAAGTCATCCGCGACCGGATTTCAATGCGTAAAAGAATTCACGCGATTTCTTCCGAGGGGCGATTGACGTCGAATTTCCTGTCGATGCTGCCCCTGTTCATCCTTGCCTCCATGTCGTTCAGCTCGCCGGACTACTATGCGGGTGTCAGCAACGACCCTTTGTTTCGGCCCTTTGCCGCCGTTGTCATTACACTGGTGGTGGTCAACTACCTGGTGATGCGGCGCCTGGTGAGCTTCAAGATATGATCGGGGAAGCAGCATGATCGAGACATTTGAAAATTTGACTCAAAGCTTCGGGATTTCTTTTGGAACGCTTGCCATCCTTGGCGTTGGATTCGGGTCTATGCTTGTGGTTTTCGGGCTTTCCGGCGTTTTTGCGGGCGAAAACCCGGCACTTCGCCGGATGGCGGCACAAGGCGCGCAACGATCATCATCGGTAGCCGACCGCGGGATTTTGCGGCCTGCAACAACCGACCCGACCGGCTTGATGAAGTCGCTCATCCCGGTTGATCGAAAACAGCGCAGTGAAGTGCAGCGTCAACTGGCGCAGGCCGGCATGACCGGGCCTCACGCCGTACGTAATTATTACCTAGTCAGGTTCTGCCTGGGTGTTCTTTTCCCTTGTATGTTGCTTGCCGCGATTTGGGCATCGCGTATCGGAGCGGTTGCGCTGCCCGAGGCGCTGGAGCTTGCTTTGGGCGGATGGAGCCAGTTGCGAATTCTCCAGGTGCTGAGTGTGCTTGTCGCGCTGGGATTCTTCGGGCCAGTTCTTTGGCTGAGGTCTCACGCGGCCGAGCGCAAAAGGCTGATTGAAGAAGGGTTTCCGAACGCCCTCGATCTTATCCAGATCTCGGTCGAAGCCGGTTTGGGCTTTGATGCGGCAATGATCCGCGTCGGCAATGAAATTGAAAAGACCGCACCGGCGATCTCGCAAGAAATGCTGATAGCACAACGCGAAATACAGGCGGGGCGGAGCAGGGACCGGGCGCTTCTTGATATGGCGGCGCGCACCGGCGTTGATGAAGTCGCCTCGTTCGCAAATGTTGTTCTGCAATCCATACAGTTCGGCACCAGCATTTCGGATACGCTGACGACCTATGCGAAAGAAATGCGCACCCATCGTGAGCTGCGGGCCCAGGAAAAGGCCAATAAACTTCCCGTGCAAATGTCTGCTGTAATGGCGTCTCTGATGCTTCCAGCGCTGCTTTTATTGACCCTGGGGCCGGTCGTCATTCGCTATATCCGATATTTTGGCGGTTGATTCGCAATGCGACTGCAACTTTTTAAGGAGGATGAATACCTTAATTATGGCTACAATGTGACGTATATGCCTTAATTTCTTTGATGAAGAAACCAAAAACACACGTTAAGGTTGAAATTTATGGGTGCGGATGCGCAAATGTGGTGTTTTCTTGACAGAATTGTGACGCAAGCGGACGCTCAAGAGTGACGAAGGGGACAAGAAAAAGTTTGCACTAACGGTTTTTGAGGCGGTTTCTGCCTTCGCCTTGCGGCGGATTATTTGGCGGGAATGTAAAGCGAATTGGGGGATGCATGAAAAGCTCTCTGGTCGAAGATTACGGCTCCGCGCTGCCAAGTGGTGGGTCGGTCAAATCGGATGTTATTGAAGCAATTGCAGATTGGTGTGAGGCGCTGCACGGGGGCTTGTCACTTCAAGACGCTTTCGCGCATTTGGTCAGCGGCCTCGGTGCCGAAGCGGGAATGTTGGTCAGAACGCATTTGAACGAATTCCGTTCTACCCGGATTGCGATGCATGATTGTGGGCCCGACTCCAGAGCGCATCCGTTGACGACGACTTTTGCCGACGGACATTTTGGACCACATTTAACAAGACCTCGCACGGCCACCGTTTGGCTTGGATCGGCGCATGAGGGCGAGTCGGGCGCGAACCCAGCGCCGGCACTTGGCGAATGGCAAGCCGCACGGCGGATGAAAGAATTCGCGGTGTTGGTGCTGTCCGGCGGACCCATCACGCGGGATCACATCGAGTTGCATTTCCGCGAACCCTTGTCCCTGAAAGTCCAGGCCTCCGTGGGCGCGGTGCTTCCGACAATGGCGCGGACCTGGGCAACCCGTCAGGTCGGGCTGATCACGCGGACGGTCATTAACAAGCGCCTGTCCCATGATCTGGGCCGCCCCCGCACGACAAAGATGCCACTTCTGAGCATCCACAACCCTGCCCGCCTCAGCCGCGCCGAGTTTCGCGTTTGCCTTTTGCTGAGCCGTGGCCTTTCGGTTCTTGGAGTATCGGCAGAACTTTCCCTTTCCGATGCGACGGTGCGCTCTCATCTGCGCAACATCTATGCCAAGACCGAAACCTCGGGCCTGGCGGAATTGGTGTTCCTGCTGCTCGGGTCGCATCGTCCGCCCGACGAAGCCGAAGCCAGATGGGCGTGAACCAAACGGAAGGCCGCCAAAGATGTCGTTAGCGCCGCTTATTCTGATATCGCCGATCCTGTTTGCGGTCGCCTATTGCGATTTGCGCTTCATGCGCATTCCGAATGTGCTGAGCGTGCTGATACTTGCGATCTTTCTGATTTCATCGCTGATCCTTCCGCCCGATGACTTGCCGGGGCGGATTGTGGTCGCGGCGGCGGTGTTCGGGTTGGGATTCGCGGGATTTTGCTTTCGGATGCTGGGGGGCGGCGACGTGAAAATACTTTCCGCACTGATGCTGTTCGTGCCGCTGCACAGCCTCGCCCTTTTCGCCTACATCCTCTCGGCGGCATTGCTGGTTGGCATAGCGGCGATACTCACACTTCGTCGGCGACCACTGGCGACTGATCATGGCTGGAAATCCATTTCGGGCAGCACCAGGTTTCCAATGGGAATTTCCATCGCCTTGGCTGGCATCATCCATCCACTGGCCGTTATGGCGTTTCAAATCCTGTGGTAATCGACCCATTTGAGGGTTTCCATCTCGACCTCGTCCAATGTGTGCCACGATTTGCACCTGCGAATGACCTCAGTCTTGTAAAGGCCGTTGATGGTTTCGGCCAAGGCATTGTCGTAAGCATCACCGCGCTGCCAACTGACAGCTCGATGCCCGCTTTTGCCAAACGTTCAGTGTAGCGGATCGAGACGTATTGGCTGCCTCTGTCACTGTGGTGGATCAGCCCGCCTTTATGCGCCGGGCGGCGAGCATAAAGAGCTTGTTCCAGCACATCCAAAACGAAGTCGGTCTTGGCGGAACGTGATACTTTCCAGCCGACGATGCGGTTGGCGAAGGTGTCGATCACGAAGGCCACGTAGGCAAATCCCTGCCAAGTGGAGACGTATGTAAAATCGCTGACCCAGAGCATGTTTGGCACGGGTGCCCTGAACTGACGGTTCACTTTGTCACGCGGGCACTGCACTGACGTATCAGGAAACGTTGTTTTTATTGCCTTTCCCCGAACAGCGCCTCGCAGGCCCATCCCAGCCATCAAGCGTGCGATGGTGCAACGGGCAACAGCCTCACCTTCACGGCACAACTCCAGATCCGCTACTCGCCCCGATGCGCGGCATGCGGGCGATCTCTTTCGCCATCGACGGCGATTTCGACGCAGCGGCCGAATGGGCCGTGCGCTCCACCCGAACCAGCAACAATCATTTCATCGTCGTCATGTTTGCCGTAATCGCCTGCCAGCTTGCCGGGCAGACCGCCCGCACCGCGCATTGGTTGGCTGTCCTGCGTGACCATCGTCCCGACGCGCGGACGGCGCATTTCCTCAATACTATGCCCTTCGCCGACCCCGGCTTTCGCGCCGCTGTCCTCGCTGCCCTGAAAGCGACAGGGCTGCCGGACTGAACCGCAGCTCTGGCGCGGATTGCGCGGGTCGACAGGTAGGACCAAGTAGAAGGCCCTGAACACTGTACGGTTTGCCCGTGTGGTCCGATTTTCCCAGCCACCACTTTGGCTAGGATTACCCCGGCCAAGGGAACGTCTGCGCAGCCCTGACCATGGCGGCGGTGGCAGGGCTAAAGGGCCTTCCCGGCACGCTGAGCAGTGAAATCGTGCGGTTGACCTCGGGGTCGATCAAGGGGCGTTGCAGCAGGTCGGGCAGGGTCACCGAGCATTCCGGCATGAAGGCGAAGCCGATCCGCGCCAGCACCATCGCTTGCACCCAATCCTCGCGCTCTGATCGAAAGCGTGCATAGAGGGTGACATTGTGGTCGCGGCAAACCGCCATCACCGCCTCGCGCATTTCGCAGGACAGTCGGTCCACATAGGGTTCATCCGACAGGTCGGCGAGTTTGATCGCGTTCAGATTGGCCAGCCGATGCTCGGGCGGAAAAATAACGACATAGCGCTCCTTGTAAAGATCATGGACGGTGAAAGTGTCCCGATCCTGGCCCATCGTATTCAATACCGTCAGATCCAGATCGCCACCTTCAAGCAGGGTTTTCAGATCCTCGGCGTTGGATTCGCTGACGGCGACTTCGACGCCGGGATGGTCGGTCTGGAACTTGGCCAGAAAGCGCGACAATCGCACTGGCCCGATGCTCGACATCACCCCAAGCCGGATCGGCACGTTGTTCAGCAACCGGAAATTGTCGGCAAGGCTTCGGGTCGCCTCGGTCTCGTGCAGGATATGCTGCAGATGCGGCAGCAACGACCGGCCAAAATCGCTGAGCAGAATTTTCTTGCCTTCGCGGTGAAACACTGGCGCGCCGAGTTCAGCCTCCAGAGTTTTCACCGCCTTTGTCAGGGCAGGCTGCGAGACATTGCACTGGGCCGCCGCCTTGGTGAAATTCAGCAATTTTGCCGCCGCCAACACATACCTTACCTGGAACATTTCCATTGCGGTTCCCCTCTCCGCGAGTGCGTGGTGCGTCAGCTTAGCATGGTGTTCGATAACCGCAGGCTATCAATTGATAAGCAGACGCTCGTTCCCTTTGGGTCGGAAGTGCGGTCATGTCGGCGGCAGGATGCAAATGAAAGGAGCCGGAAAATGACAGTTTATATGGTGGAACGCGATTTAAAGGGGATCAGCATGGCCGATCTGGGCGGCGCACAGCAGGCCGCGATCAAGACCGCGCAGGCGATGACCGCGCAGGGAACCAAGATCAGCTACATCCGCTCGACCTTTGCGCCGGAGGACGGACGTTGCATGTGCCTGTTCGATGCGGCTTCGGATACCGATGTCAGGCGGCTGAACGACACGGCTGGACTGCCGTACCACAGTGTTGTTGCCGCACTTGATCTGACCCCTTGAGCCGAAGGGCCGCACGCAGGCCGATGAATCAAGGCATGCGGGTCAGGCCAAAATAGCAAAGGAAACCGGGCGATGGGCCAAGGACAACATATTCTGGATGCGATCGGCAACACGCCGCTGGTGGAACTGCGCAGGATCGTTCCACCCGGCAGCGCCCGGATCGTGGCCAAACTGGAATCGGCCAATCCGACCGGCAGCATGAAGGACCGGCTGGCGCGGATGATCGTGCAGCGGGCGGCGGCGGCGGGCCGGTTGCCGCCCGGCGGCACGGTGGTGGAATATACCGCCGGAACCACCGGCATTTCACTGGCTCTGGTGGCAAGTGCGATGGGCTACAAGACCCATTTCGCGTTTTCCGATGCGTTCAGCGACGAGAAACGCTTTGCGATGCTGGCTTACGGTGCCGCGATCACCGACGTGCCCAGCGACAACAAGAAAATCACCAAAGAATTGATCCAGGCGATGATCGCCAAGGCAGGTCAGATCAGCCAACAGCCCGGTCACTGGTGGGCGGATCAGTTGAACAACGCCGACGGGGCCGATGGCTATACCGGGTTGGGGGATGAAATCTGGCAGCAGACCGCCGGTCAGGTCGATGCGCTGGTCCACACCGTCAGCACGGCGCATTCGCTGCATGGCATGAGCCGGGCGCTGCGCCGACATAATCCCGCGCTGCCTGTCTATGCAGTGGAACCAGCGGAGTCGGCGGTGCTGTCGGGGCAAGAGCCGGGATCGCACAAGATCGAAGGCATCGGCCTTGGCTTTTTGCCGCCGCTCTGGCACCCCGACGAGGTTACCGAAATCCTGACCGTCTCGACTGATGACGCCAAGGCCATGGCCCGGCGTCTGGCGCGCGAAGAGGCGATCTTTGCGGGCACCTCGACCGGGGCCAATACCGTGGCGGCGCTGCGGATTGCGGCGCGGCTGGGGCCGGGCAAGACGGTTGCGACGCTGATCGTTGATTCCGGCCTGCGTTACCTCAGCACCGATGTGTTTCGCAGTCCGACATAGGGCATGGCCACGACGGATTTGTGCTATGATGCACGAAAGCGTCAGTCTTGAACCGGATTTGGGGGGATTACATGCAGACCAGCGTGATTGATCTGATCGGCAATACCCCCTTGGTTCCGTTGCGCCGGGTGGTGCCGTCTGGCCACGCCCGTGTGCTGATCAAGCTGGAATCGGCCAATCCCACCGGCAGCATGAAAGACCGCGCAGCGCTGGCCATTGTGCGACGTGCCGCGCAGGGCGCGCGGTTGCAGCCCGGCGATACGATTGTCGAATGCACAAGTGGCAGCACCGGAACCTCGCTGGCCAGCGTTGCGGTTGCGCTGGGCTACAAATGCCTGCTGGTGTCTTCCGACGCGTTCAGCGCGGAAAAGCTGTCGCATATGCAAGCCCTTGGGGCTGACCTGCAAATCCTGCGCAGCGACCACAAGAAGATCACCGTCGAATTGGTGACCGCCCTGATCGAGACATCGCGGCAGCTCAGCCAGCAGCCCGGCCATTTCTGGGCCGACCAGTTCAACAATTCCGACGTGCTGACCGGATATGCGGATTTGGGCGATGAGATCTGGACCCAGACCGACGGGCGTATCGACGCTTTTGTTCAGGGCGTGGGAACCGGCGGATCGCTGCGCGGCACGGCCGAAGCGCTGCGCTTGCATGACGCGGCCATCCGCATCGTCGCGGTCGAACCCGCCGAGTCATCGGTGCTGTCGGGTGGTGCGCCCGGCGCCAACCTGATCGAGGGTATCGGCATGGGCTATGTCGTGCCGCTGTGGAAACCCGGTTTGGCCAATGAGATCATCCCCGTCCGGGCCGCCGAAGCCATGGCGATGTCACGCCGATTGGCCCGCGAAGAAGGGCTGTTCGGCGGCGCGTCATCGGGAGCGAACGTCGTGGCGGCGCTGCGGTTGGCCGAAAAACTTGGGCCACAGGCAACCATCGTGACGCTGATGTGCGACTCCGGCATCAAGTATCTCAGCACCGAGGTCTACCAAACCCATTGAACGCACTGTGGTTCCCTAACCATGTGGCCCTGTCGCGAGGTCAGGGCCGTGCTTTTCGGCGCGACCGCTGCCCACAGCGGGCGGTAGAAGGATTCACATTATCGTTACAGGTCGATTGCTTTCAGGTAGCCTGATCCTGCATTCACCGGCACCGGGGGCACCTTATGGACAATAGCGGCAATCGAACCGGCGTCATTCTGATCCTCATCGGCGCATTGCTTTTTGGGCTCATGCCCAGCGCAGCCAGGTTCGCGTATGACGATGGCGCAAGCGCCCTTTTTGTGATGCTGGGCCGGGCGGGTGTTGGCGTGGCTGTCCTGTTGGTCTTCATTCTTGCAACGGGGCGTTCCCTGAGGGTTAGCATCGCGGCCATGAAGCGAAGCTGGTTGGCTGGCGTTTCCCATACGCTCGCGGCAATCGGCACTTTCTGCTCAATACTTTACATCGACATCAGCCTGGCGAGCATCATCTTGTTCATGTATCCACTTCCTGTGGCCATAGCCGCGCATTTCAGAGGGGAAACCCCCCTGACGCGGCCGGTCCTGATCCTGATGCTGCTGGCCACTGTCGGCCTGACCCTGGTCCTGGGCGTCGACTTTTCCAGCATAGATCTTCGCGGAGTGGCGCTTGCGGCCCTGGGGATGATGTCGTTTTCGGTCATGATCATTTCCATGGCCAAACTGACCAAAGAAGTCGGCGCGCCCTATTCCAACTTGCACATGACGATCTGGTCGATGATGATCTTTGCTGTCGTGGCACTGGCTGGACCACCCACCGGACTGGTTTCCGGGATTGCCCTGCCGCAGACTATTTCGGGCTGGTTCTTCATCCTGATTGTCGGATTGACGTTCTCGCTGGGTTATCTGTGTTTCTTCGTCAGTGCCAACATGATCGGTGCCGCGCGCGCTTCGCTTCTCAGCACCTCAGAGCCTGTCATGATGATCTTTTTTGCCGTGCTGCTCGTCGGCGAAACCTTAAGCCCGCTGCAATGGCTGGGCGTGTTCATTGTGATTTCCAGCTTGAGTCTAAGCGAGGCATTCCGACGGTAAAGGAATTTGCACCTGCTCGGTGTCCCGATAATGAACGGGTTATCGACCACGAAACGCTGTCAAAATCCCGCGGGGTCCAAGGGGGATCGCCGAAGCATCGTTCGCGCCCCTGATGCGACAATCGTCACCGTCCCCCTTCAAACCTGCAACAAGACCTTGCGAAGCATCCCAAACCGCAGTCGGTATTGCGCCGGGGTCAGTGCCACCTTGCGGCGAAACAACCGGCCGAAGAAACTCGCATCCTCGTAACCGACTTCGTTGGCTATGGCTTCGACCGAAAGCTCGGTCGTCTCAAGCATCTGCTTGGCCTCTTCCAGGCGCAGCGCATGAACGTAATCCATCGGTGTCAGGCCTGTCGACTTGGTGAAACGCCGAATGAATGACCGTTCTGGCAAATCGGACAGGCCGACCATGGCCGAAACCGGCGCCCCCGCGCGATAGTTCGCGGCCAGCCAATCCTGGCAACGGCCGATCACGGCGTCCGGCGACGTCGTGCGACGCATCAGCGCGGCAAAGGGCTGCTGCCCCATGTCATGCCATTGCAGCATATAGACCTTGGCGACCTGCATCGCTTCGGTCAGTCCGACAAACCGCGCGATCAAAAGCAGGGCGAGATCCTGCCAACTGGAGCCGCCGCCTGCCATGACAATTCGCTGCGCCTCGCCGCTGAGAACCAGAGACTTGTCGGCACGCACCTGCACACCGGGATAATGGTTCGTCAATGTTGCTATGTATCCCCAGTGAATTGTCGCCTCGCGCCCGGCCAGAAAGCCAGCCTCGCCTAGCAGAACTGCCCCTGAGCAGGCGCTGGCCAACATGGACCCGGACGCATGGCAGCGCCGCAGCCAGTCAGCTTCGGGTTGATACAACCCCGCGACGCTTTCGCCAGGGTTCACGAAAAAGTCGGGAATGCAGATGATATCGGGCGGCGGGCAAGTGTCGAAGTCATGGTCCGGGTGCACGCGGATGCCATTGGCGGCTGTCATCACGTCCATGGTCCGCGCCACGATGTAAGGTTGCATCTTCTGTGGCCCTGCTTCTCCAGACACGATGAACGGCCAGTCACGGCCCGGAGATGAAAAGACGTCGAACATCCCAAACAGGGCCGAGGCGGTGACCTCTGGCACGGCCAGGATTGCGACGATGATGCGGCCGTTTTCGTCCGGCATGGCAGAAATGACCTCTTTTCAGCATTTTCGGCTTTAGCTGATCTTGCGCACATCTGCTAGCTTCGTGTGAGTGAAGTAGGAGGCTGTCATGTCCCACGAAGTCTTGCGCGCCGATCTTCGCGGTGAAGTGATCGACCCCTCATGCCCGGACTATGACGCCTTGCGTGGCGTATGGAATGGGATGATCGACCGGCGACCAGATTTGATTGCACGGTGCCACAATGCCGCCGATGTTGCCGCAGCGGTCCGCTACGCCAAGGAAAGGGGCCTTGCGATTGCCATCCGCAGTGGGGGCCATAATGTGGCGGGCTATGCGGTCTGCGATGGCGGCATGATGATTGACCTTTCCCTGATGAACGGCGTGCGGATATCGCCCGCGCTGGATCGGGCCGTGGTGGAAGGTGGCGCGACCTGGCTGGATGTGGACGCCGCAGCCACGCCTTTCGGTCGGGCCACGCCCGGTGGTTTGATCTCGGCGACAGGTGTGGCCGGGCTGACCCTTTCTGGCGGCATCGGCTGGCTGCGCGGGACGCGCGGGCTCAGCTGCGACAATCTTGTGGCGGCGGATGTGGTCACCGCAGACGGTCGGCTGATCCGCGCCAGCGCTGATGAAAATCCCGAATTGCTTTGGGCCCTGCGCGGCGGCGGCGGAAATTTCGGGGTCGTGGTGTCCTTCGAATTCCAGTTGCATCCCATCGCGTCCGAGATGATGTTCTGCGCTCCGGCCTACCCAGAGGAAATGGCGAAAGACATCCTGCCACTGTGGCGCGACTTCATGGCTGGCGCGCCGGACGAGGTTTCGGGGCTGGCCGAATTCTCGACCGTGCCCGCGGATCCGGCCTTGCCCGAACACATCTGGGGGCGCCGGGTTCTCGCGTTGGCCGCTGTGTACGATGGCCCTGCCGAGGACGGCGAGCGGATCACGATGCCGCTGCGCCGGTTGGCCGAACCGCTGATCGATTTCAGCGGCCGCATGCCCTACCGGGCGCTGCAGACGGCCTATGATGCGCTTTTCCCCAAGGGGCGCGACCGCTGTTACTGGAAATCAACATACCTGAAGTCACTGCACGACAGCGTGATAGACGCGGTGACGGACGGTCTGGCCCGACGCCAGTCCGAACTGACGTTCGCCTCGATCTGGAAATTTGGCGGGGCATTTTCCCGTGTGGCCGCTGACGCGACCGCGTTCGGTGACAGATCCATGCCCTATATGCTCAGCCTTGATGCCATCTGGTCCAGCCCGTCGGATGACGGCGCAAACCTGAAATGGGTCCGCGGCATGTGGCAGGACATGCAGGCATATTCCACCGGGCGGATGTACCTGAATTTCCCAGGTCTGGGCGAGGGCGAGGGGCTGGTGGAACGGGCGTTCGGCGCTGATACCTATGCCCGCCTTCAGACCGTCAAGCGCAAGTTTGATCCGCAAAACCTGTTCCGTCTGAACCAGAATATCGTGCCGGGCTGAGACAGCCCGACCCGAGCGCGACGCAGCCTGCCTTGACAGGAGGGGGCGCAAGGGTGAAGTTTTGCAAAGCATGCGCGGTGGGCGTGGAGAAACCACCCATCCCGGTTGTACAGATTTGCTGTAACACCACCATGGAAGCCACCTCATTTTCGGGAAGGAATTCAGGTTCATGACACAGTCAGACAAGGCATTTACCGGATCGATTCCGGCGTTTTATGACCGCTATCTCGGGCCGATGTTGTTTGCGCCTTACGCAGCGGATCTTGCCGCGCGGGTCAAGGCATTTGCACCGTTGGCGGTGCTTGAAACTGCGGCGGGCACGGGCATCGTGACGGCGCGATTGGCCGAGGTCTTGTCGGCTGACGCCGTGATCACGGCGACCGACCTCAATCAGGCCATGATTGATACGGCTGCCGCCAAGATAGCCTCGCCCAAGATCACATGGCTGGCCTGCGATGCGACGCGGTTGCCATTCGCCGATGGCGCTTTCGATCTGGTTCTTTGCCAGTTCGGGGTCATGTTCTTTCCGTCAAAACTTGAGGCCTTCAAAGAGGCCCGAAGGGTGCTGAAGGCGGGGGGAAAGTTTCTGTTCAATGTCTGGGACAGAATTGAGTTTTCCCCAATCTTTCAGACCATCGCGGACGCGGTCGCTGCGCGCTACCCGGCGGATCCGCCGAATTTTCCGCGCCGCACGCCCTATGGGCATCACGATGTCCAAGCCATCCGCGATCAACTGAGCGAAGCGGGGTTTGCGAACATCAGTTCCGTTGTCGTGACGCTTCCTTGCTGCTGCCCGTCGCCCCGCGATGCGGCGATCGGGCCCTGTCACGGCTCGCCGCTGCGCAGCGAGATCGAGGCCCGCGACCCGACCGGGCTGGACGCGGCCACCGACGCCGCCGTCGCTGCATTGGTGGCACGCTTTAGGGATGGACCGATCGAAAGCACCATGCAGGCGATCGTTTTCACAGCGACAGGGTAGTGCTGTGTGCGATCAGGTTGCACGTCTTTCACCGGTTCATTCGTTGCACATCGGCCCTGTAGGGAGGCACAGGTCATGAAACTTTCCCGACGCTTGGTGGTATCTGCTATGTCGGGAATGCTACCGTTCCTGGCGTTCAATCGCGCCGCTTATGCGGGAACCGTCGTGAAAGTTGCGCTTCGGGACAATGGCGCGACCTCAATGGACGCCATGGACACGCTGATGCCGATGGGCATGGCGATGTCGGGTGCCATGATGGATATGGCCACCATGGGGATTACAGCCGACACGGTGGAAATTCCTGCGGGCGAAGTCACCTTCAGGGTGGTCAACGAGTCTCAGGAATTTTATCATAGCATGGTGATTTCACCGGTAGGGGATCCGTCCAAAGAGCTGCCCTATCTGATCGAAGAGAGGATGGTGGATGAAGAAGCCGCTGTGGCCACTGCCCGAGTGAAAGAGTTGAAGCCGCACGATTCCGGGTCGGTGACCGTCGACATGCAACCGGGAACCTACATTCTCTACTGCAACATCGCCGGACACTACGTGATGGGCATGTGGACAATGGTCACTGTGACCGCGTGACTACGGCGTAGCACGGCAGCTTTGTCCGCATCGCCGACCCTGCCGAGGCGAAATACTGTGGCAGGTTTGCAGGCAAACGACTGCGCAGGTCATTCGGCTTGCGGGAAGCTTATTCGCGCGGTGGCGGGGGCGAAAGATCAAAGACAGACGTGCCCCGCACCGTCAGTTGGAACACATCTTTACGCGAATAGTGTCCTGCGACATCCATGGCGACCTTGGCGGACCGGATTACGGCAGGATCAATCTCGTAGGTCAGGATCGTCTCTACTCCCCGCTCAGATCTTGCCACCACCTCGCCTCTGGGATCGACGACAAAGCTGGCGCCGGAGGTTTTGTATACCATGTCCCGGAACCGTTCGGGCACTTCGGTCGGGGTCAGCAAGCCCCCGACGGCCAGAACGTAGCAGGCACCTTGCGCGGCAAAGGCGCGTGACAGTAATTCCTGCCGCGACCAAAGCGAGTCCGGCGGTTCCGGGGGCGTATCAGGCTCGCCCGCTGGCCAGGAAGCGACATGAATCTGGGTGCCTTGCGCCATCAGGGCATAACCCGGAAGGACCATCTGATGCTCCCAGCAGTTCAAGGCACTGATGCGCCCGTAGGCTCGCTCGTAGACGAACAATTCGTCGCCGTCGCCTTCGCCCCAGATCGTGCGCTCATCGACCGTGGGTTTCAGCTTGCGGTGCTTGCCCAAGATCCTGCCTTCCCGACTGATTGCCAACATCGTGCAATAGACGGTCCCATGGGTGCGCTGGTCCAATTCGGCCACGCCGATGATGATGTCGATATCGGCGCTGCGTGCGGTTTCGCACAACAGGTCGGTTTCCGGACCCGGAATTTCCACCGCCTCGCCAAGATAGGCCTGAGCCGCATCCCATCGCAAAGCCGTTGGCGCGGAAAAGGCGAAGAACGGATATCCGGGCAGCCAGGTCTCGCCAAAAGCAACCAGAGATGCCCCCTTGGTCGCCGCTTCCCGGATCAACCGAATGGCCTTGTCGAGCGAAGCCTCCTTGTTGAAATAAACCGGGGCGGCCTGGGCTGCAGCAATGATGGTTCTTGTCACTAAGCTCTCCTCCAAAAGACGGGTCATTGCCTTTGCTGGCATGTATTAAATCACAAGCACTGCCTTAAATAAGCAGCCAACCAGGCTCACACTGCTCGGGCGGAGCATATTCAGCTTCAGTCGGGGCAAATGCCCCGGCTGAAGCTGGGAGCAACGTCAGGTTTTAATATTCTGGTTGACGCGGAACATGTTGCCGGGGTCGAACTTGGCCTTGACCGTTGCAAGCCGCGCATAGTTGCCGCCATAGGTGCTTGTCAGCCGGTCACCATCTTCATCCGACAGGAAGTTCACATAGGCGGTGGTCGCGGCATATGGCTTCGTGGCGGCGAAGAACTCGCGCGCCCAGCCGATGCAGCGGGCGTCGTCGCGGGCGTCCTGCCACCGGGTATGAACATTCATCACGAAACGCGTGTCGCGCCCGGCAAAAGCGGTGGCATCTGCCGCCACGCGGCCCATGGCGCCGCCAAGATTGGCCACGAAGATCTCGCATTCCTCGGTCGGCAGGCGCCCGGAAAAATCGGTCAACTGGGCCAGAACAGGGTCCGAAAGTTCAATAAAATCATGCGATTTCCAATAGTTGCGGGCGCCAGCCGCCAGCAGGGGGTCGAAAGCCTGCTGCCAACCGGCAAAGGGGTTCAGCCCGATCACATCGGCAATTGGCTTGCCGATGGCACGCAGGGGTGCAAGCGCCTTCGCCCCATCATCTGGATCGCCCGCATAACAGACAGCAAGGATCATCACCTCTTTGCCATGCCATTCCTCGGCCAAGAAAGGCAGAGGTGGCGCCTTGCGCAGGACGGTCCAGACAGTGAGCTCATCCGGCGCCTGTGCCACGAAGCTGCGATACTGCTTCAAGACCTGGGGTGCATCGGCAAAGGGATGCACGATCAGCCCGGCCAGGACCTGCGGCCCAAGGGGATGCAACTGGAATTCAAAACTGGTCACAACGCCGAAATTGCCGCCGCCACCCCGCAGCGCCCAGAACAGGTCAGAGTTTTCGGTGGCGCTGGCGTGGTGCAGTTGACCATCCGCCAGAACGATGTCCGCGCCGGTCAGCGAGTCCACCGACATGCCAAAAGCGCGTGTGGTCCAGCCGAACCCACCGCCCAGCGTCAGACCCGCGACCCCGGTGGTGGAGTTGATGCCCATTGGGGCCGTCAGCCCGAAAGCCTGCGTCTCACGGTCGAAATCGGCAAGCGTCGCACCGGGGCTGACCCAAGCCTGCCGCCCTGCCGGATCAACCGTGACCGAGCGCATCTGCGACAGGTCAATCTGCAGGGCGCCATCGGCGACGGCCTTACCGGCAATATTGTGCCCGCCCGCCCGCACGGCGATCAAGAGGTCGTTCTGCTTGGCAAAGCGCACGGCCTGCATCACGTCAGAAACCCCCGCACAGCGCACCACCAGACCGGGACGCTTGTCGACAGTGGCATTCCAGACCGTTCTGGCCTCCTCATAGATCGTGGATCCGGGCAAATGGACGCCGCCACCCAAGACTGATTGCAAGCTCGCCAGACTTTCTTGCGATATGGTCAGGGTGCTGCCACTCAAAGTGCGAATTTCGGCGTTGGACATGGTGTTCTCCCCCTAAATGCCATTGGCATCCGTCAGAATATCGGGGCCTCATCACTTGGCCGCCACTTGGGCCCCACGTGGCAGATCGGCGCGATTGGTCGTGCGACTGAGGTGCAGTATGCGCACTTGATTTGCAGCAAGGTTGGGTGAAAGGTTGATCATTCGTCCAATTGACTTGGCCGAAACCCCCAAGGGAGGTCTTGATGGACGTGCTGTCGGAAGTCCTGCGTGCCGTCCGGCTGACCGGCGCGATTTTCTTCGATCTGGAACAACGCGCGCCTTGGGCTTCGCACACGCCCACCGGCGCCGCCATTGCGACCAATGTCATGCCCGGGGCCGAACACGTGATCATGTTTCACGCAGTCACCGATGGCGGGCTTTGGGCAGAAGTGACGGATGGATCGATCCCGGCGATCCGGGTCGAGGCTGGCGACATTCTGGTCGTGCCGAATGCCGACGCGCATGTGTTGTCCTCATCCCCTGGAATGCGCGTGCCAACGGATGTCAGCCAGTATTACCGGCCAACCGATCGGCAATTGCCCTTCCTTGTGGGGCCGGGTGACGGAGAAGGCGAGCGCACCCACATCATCTGTGGCTACCTTGGCTGCGATGTGCGGCCCTTCAATCCGGTGCTGCAGAGCCTTCCGCGCCTGATGCATATCCGGGCGGCAGAGGGCTCTGGTGCCATATCGCAGCTTTTCCGTCTTGCTGCAGACGAAACTGCGATGGCCCGTTCGGGCGGAGAATTGGTGCTGTCGAAGATCGCAGAGCTGATGTTCATCGACGTGGTGCGACGCTACATGCAATCATTGCCGCCAGAGTCCGGTGGCTGGCTTTCCGGCCTGCGTGATCCGCATGTCGGCGCCTCTCTGGCGCTTTTGCACGGCCGTCCCGGCGAGGGGTGGACCGTCGAGACTTTGGCACGGGACGTCGGCCTGTCGCGCTCGGCCTTTGCAGAGCGGTTCACCCATTTCGTGCGGGAAACGCCAATCCATTACCTTGCGCGATGGCGCATGCAGCTTGCCGCGCGGCTGCTGGAGCGGCATGGATTGGGTATCGCCCAAATCGCTGCCGAAGTCGGTTACGATTCCGATGCCGCTTTCAACCGTGCATTCAAGAAATGCACGGGCATTACGCCGGGCGCTTGGCGGCAGGACCGGCTTGTGACAAATGGCGGCGTTCGAGAGGTTGCTAAATCGTGACTCGGTGGCAGTGTTCGGCAGGTATCCTGCTGCACACCACGGTAGCCGCAAACCCGGCAGCAGGTCGTCGTGGCTCTCGCCGCGAAACGGTGCTGCAGCCTGTCGGTCGGCTACCAGCCGGATTGCCCGGATGCGGCCCTCGCAATGATCGAGCGCCGCTTCAACGTTTTCGCCGAAGCTGCGGTAATTCTCAAACAGGTGGTCGAAGATCAGGGCGAGATCACGCCCGGCTTTTGCCGAAAACTCAATTCTGAACCGCATGGGCGCGGCGCTTCTCGGTGATCATCCGGGCGATGGGCTTGTCCATCCGGGCGCCGCTGACGAACGCCCTGGCGGCGCGCAGGTCCAGAAGCGCCTTCAGCGCCGCCCGGTGCAGATCGTCGTCCTGCATGCGCTGTCGCAACATGTCGATCCCTTGTTGCAGCACCGCGCTGACGCTCGAATAGCGCCCGGCTTCGACCAGGTCTATGGCGAAAGCGTGCTGCTCGTTGGTCAGCGAGATCGAGGATTTCACCGTCATATTGGCACCCCTTTTCTGGAAAGAAATACCAAGTAGCACCCGCGTCAACCTCTGCCACAGGAGGATGGGAGATAGGCTCACAGAGAGGAGCAGCGTGATCGGCGCTTTGATTTCAAAATAGAATACATTTTAGTCAGTGGCTTAGGAGTTTCTCTCTTTTGGTCTCAACGGCTGTCTGCAGCCATCGCAACGCCCCGGAGGCCCCCATGAAACCCCTGACAACCTATGAGGCATTCTGTCTGCAAAACGCCGCCCATTTCGTCGCCGCCCGCGGCCGAACGCCCGCCACCCTGACCCGCCAGAAATTCGCGACCTTGCCCGAAGCGCAGGCTTACGGCACCACGATCGGCTACGGCCGCACGATGATCTACGCGGTCATGACCCTGGGGCATTCCGCCCACATCACCAACGCCTGAAGAAACCGGACATGAAAACCAAAGCCCTTTCCGCTGCGCAGATCGACACGCTCGCCCGGATGGCGAA
>JANMDM010000002.1:0-2689 GCA_031376305.1 Pseudomonadota bacterium
TGTCGAATTAATTCCACTTGGCGCGTCCAACAAATATTTGAACTTTAGCGGAAAAGTTAGGTCGCGACTATTTAGACAATTCACCCATGTAAAGAGCGAAGAAGGTAGCGAAGAAACCACCGAAATACATGTCGCCGTCACCATCGTCGTTGAGAAAACAGCCGACGACTGGGGACTTCTAGTCAAGGAGTAGGGATACACCCATGACCACCATCATCAAAAACGGCACCATCGTCACCGCTGACCTCACCTACCGGGCCGATGTGCTGATCGAGGGCGGCCGGATCGCCGCCATCGGGCCGGGGTTGAAGGGCGACACCACCCTTGACGCCACCGGCTGTTATGTGATGCCCGGCGGCATTGACCCGCATACGCATCTGGAAATGCCGTTCATGGGCACCTATTCCAAGGACGATTTCGAATCCGGCACCCGCGCGGCGCTGTCCGGCGGCACGACGATGGTGGTGGATTTCGTCCTGCCCAGCCCCGGTCAGGGGCTGATTGACGGCTTGCAGATGTGGCACAACAAGTCGGGGCGGGCGAATTGCGATTATTCGTTCCACATGGCGGTGACCTGGTGGGGCGAGCAGGTGTTTGACGAGATGAAGACCGTGGTCGAGGAAAACGGCATCAACACCTTCAAGCATTTCATGGCCTACAAGGGCGCCCTGATGGTCAATGACGATGAGCTTTACGCCAGTTTCCGCCGTTGCGCCGAGCTGGGGGCGATCCCCTTGGTCCATGCCGAAAACGGCGACGTGGTTGCGGAGTTGCAGGCGCGGCTGCTGGCCGAGGGCAATACCGGGCCGGAAGCGCATGCCTATTCCCGCCCGCCGCAGGTCGAGGGCGAGGCCACCAACCGGGCGATCATGATTGCCGATATGGCCGGAGTGCCGCTTTATGTCGTCCACACCTCTTGCGAGGAGGCGCATGAGGCGATCCGGCGCGCAAGGGCGCAGGGCAAGCGTGTCTGGGGCGAGCCGCTGATCCAGCATCTGACGCTCGATGCCTCGGAATATGCCAACCCCGACTGGGACCATGCGGCGCGCCGCGTGATGAGCCCGCCGTTCCGCGACAAGCGCCATCAGGACAGTCTTTGGGCCGGGCTGGCCTCGGGGTCGCTGTCGGTGGTGGCCACCGATCACTGCGCCTTCACCACCGAGCAGAAGCGGTTCGGGGTCGGCGATTTCACCAAGATCCCCAATGGCACCGGGGGGCTTGAGGACCGCATGCCAATGCTCTGGACCCATGGGGTGGCGACCGGGCGGATCACCATGAACGAATTCGTGGCGGTGACCTCGACGAATATCGCCAAAATCCTCAATTGCTATCCGAAGAAGGGCGCAGTGCTGGTGGGCGCGGACGCCGATCTGGTGGTCTGGGATCCGAAGAAATCAAAGACCATTCGCGCCAAGGCCCAGCAATCGTCGATTGATTACAATGTCTTCGAGGGGCAGGAGGTGATCGGCCTGCCGCGTTATACGTTGACGCGTGGGCAGGTGGCGGTGAAGGACGGCACGGTCGAATGCCACGAGGGCCACGGCCAGTTCGTGGCGCGCGAACCGAATGGCGCGGTCAATCAGGCGCTCTCGGCCTGGAAGGAATTGACCGCCCCGCGGCCGGTGATGCGGTCGGGCATTCCGGCGTCGGGGGTGTGAGGGTGCAGTCCTTTCTCGTTGTTGTCGCGGGCTATCTCTCTTCATGCGCCGTAATTGCTGCGCTCTTTTCCTATTGGCAAGGCGCGGACTCGGTCGAGCGTGCGATCGAACTCTTCGCGATTTGGCTTTTGTCAGCCGTCCTCGTCGCGTTGCCCGGATATGCGTTCCTACGTGCAGGAATGGCCGCATTCGGGATGACGAACATTCTCGCCTTTGGGGTGGCGGGCGCGATGAATGGCGCGATCTCGGTCATGCTAATGGGTGGGCTCAGCTGGCACTTCCCTGTGATCGGTTTCGCGGCAGGGGTGGTCGCCGGATTGGTTGAATATACCTTGATGAACGGAAACTGCCGGTGGCGGCGAGAGGCGAAGTGATATGAAGGATACTCTGAACACGGTCCGGCCGGTGATTGAGGCAAAGAACCTCAACCTGACCTTCGACACCGGCGACGGGGCGGTGCATGCGCTGAAGGACGTGAACCTGACGATTTCCAAGGGGGAGTTTGTCAGCTTCATCGGCCCCTCGGGCTGCGGCAAGACCACCTTCCTGCGCTGCATCGCGGCGCTGGAGACGCCGACCAGCGGCACGCTGACGGTGAACGGCATGAGTGCCGATCAGGCGCGGATGGCGCGGGCTTATGGCTATGTGTTTCAGGCAGCGGGGCTTTATCCGTGGCGGACGATTGCCGGGAATATCCGGCTGCCGCTGGAGATTATGGGGTTTGACCGGACTGAGCAGGTGGCGCGGGCCGAGAAGGTTCTGGATCTGGTGGACCTGAAAGGCTTCGGCAACAAGTTTCCCTGGCAGTTGTCGGGGGGCATGCAGCAGCGCGCCTCGATCGCCCGGGCCTTGGCCTTTGACGCCGATATCCTGCTGATGGACGAGCCGTTCGGGGCCTTGGACGAGATTGTCCGCGACCGGCTGAACGAGGAGCTGCTGAAGCTTTGGGCGCGGACCGGCAAGACCATCGGCTTTGTGACGCACTCAATCCCCGAGGCGGTGTATCTGTCGACGAAGATCGTGGTGATGTC
>JANMDM010000023.1:0-3566 GCA_031376305.1 Pseudomonadota bacterium
CTTTGGCGATTGCCCGCAATGAAATACCCCGCGACCGCCACAAGAAGCAGGCCAAGGTAGATCAGGCGGGGCAGATCGTCGCTGTTCACCTCAGATCAGCCCGGTGCCACGCACACCATCAAGCACGAATTGCACCGACAGTGCCGCCAGAAGCATCCCCAGAAGCCGGGTGATAACGACGATGCCGGTGCGCCCAAGGGCGCGTTCGATGACGCCTGCGGCGCGGAAGAAGACATAGGCGCACAGGACAACCAGGATCATCACCGCATGGATGGCCAGCGTATGGGCGACGCCCGTGGCCGGGGTGTTGTTCACCAGCAAAATCATGGTGGTAAAGGCGCCGGGCCCGGCAATGAGCGGCGTGGCCAGCGGAAAGACCGACGGGTCGTGATGGGCTTCGGGCTGTTGGCCTTCGCGGCGCTGGGTGCGGCGTTCGAACAGCATGTCGAGCGCGGTGAGGAACAAGAGAATACCGCCCGAGATGCGGAAGGCGGGCATGGAGATGCCGATGACGGCGAGGATCTTGTTGCCCAACAGCCCGAAAAGCGTCAGGAGTCCGATGGCCACCAGACAGGCGCGCAATGCGACCGTGCGGCGGTGGGCGGGGTCCATGCCGCGGGTGATGGCCACGAACATTGGGGCCAGGGCGATCGGATCTATGATCACGAAAAGCGTAATGAAGGCCGAGAGGTAAAAGCCAATTTCCACTGTCTCAGGCCTCCGTCAATTCCAGCTTTTCCGCTGCTTTCATCCACATTTCTTCGGCCCGGTCGAGGGCCCCCATCACTTCGGCATATTTCTTTTGCCAGACGACGGCTTCTGCGGGGCGTTCGTAAAGTTCGGGATCGGCCAGTTTCTTCGCCAATCTGTCGCGCATTTCGTTGAGCTTGGCGAGCCTTTCTTCGCAGCGGCGCACCTCGGCTTTCATGGCAAGCATCGCTTCGCGCGACGGGCGCGGGGGTTTTTCCTTGGGCTTTTCTGCCGGTTTTTCGACATCATCCCCGGCCAGAAGTTCCTTGCGGTACGTCTCAAGGTCATGCGGATAGGGGGCCACCGCGCCGCCCTTGACCAGCCAGAGGCGGTCAGCGACCAGGCCCAGCAGATGCATGTCGTGGGACACCAGGATCACCGCGCCGGAATATTCGGTCAGGGCTTCGACAAGGGCTTCGCGGGATTCGATGTCAAGGTGGTTGGTCGGCTCGTCGAGGATCAGCAGGTGCGGCGCGTCGATGGTGGCCAGCAGCAGCGACAGGCGGGCTTTCTGGCCGCCAGACAGGCGACCGACGGCGGTGTCGGCCTGATCGGCACCAAGGCCGAACCCGGCTAGGCGGGCGCGCAGGCGGGGCTGCCCTTCGGTGGGGCGCAGGCGCATGATGTGCTGGAGCGGGGATTCGTCGAGGTAAAGTTCATCGACCTGATGCTGGGCGAAATAGCCGATGCGCAGTTTCGACGAGCGGATGATCTTGCCGGCGCAGGGGTCAAGTTTGCCTGCCAGAAGTTTGGAGAGGGTCGATTTGCCTTCGCCGTTGCGGCCCAGCAAAGCGATGCGGTCGTCCTGGTCGATGCGCAGGTCGAGTTTTTTCAGCACCGGCGGGCCGTCATAGCCGACGGCGGTGCCGTCCATGGTGATGATCGGCGGCGAAAGCTGTTCGGGCGGCGGGAAAGTGAAGACCTGCTTCTTGGCTTCCTCGGGGGCCATGATCGGCGTCATCTTTTCCAGCATCTTGACGCGGCTTTGGGCCTGGACGGCCTTTGAGGCCTTGGCTTTGAAGCGGTCAACGAAGCTTTGCAGATGGGCGCGGTGGGCGTCTTGTTTTTTGGCTTCGGCAGTTTGGGCGGCCCGAAGTGCTGCGCGCTGGCGGGCAAACTGGTCATAGGGGCCGGACCACAGCGTCAGCTTGCGGTTTTCCAGATGCAGGATCGAGGTGACGGCGCGATTCAAAAGCCCACGGTCGTGGCTGATGATCATCACCGTGTGGGGGTATTTGGCGAGGTAGCTTTCCAGCCAAAGCGCCCCTTCAAGATCGAGGTAGTTGGTCGGTTCGTCCAGCAGCAACAGGTCTGGCTGGGCGAAAAGCACGCCTGCCAAAGCCACGCGCATCCGCCAGCCGCCGGAAAAGTCGGAGCAGGGGCGCTTTTGCGCCTCGGCGTCAAAACCGAGGCCCTTGAGGATACTTGAGGCGCGGCCTTCGGCGGACCAGGCATCAATATCGGTCAGGCGGGTCTGGATTTCGGCGATGCGGTGCGGGTCGGTGGCGGTATCGGCCTCGGACATCAGCGCGGCGCGTTCGGTATCGGCCTCAAGCACCGTATCAATGAGCGAGGTCGACGACGAGGGCACTTCCTGCGCCACGCCGCCGATGCGGGCGCGCGACGGCATGGCGATCTCGCCGCCCTCAAGCGCCAACTCGCTGCGGATCAGGCGGAATAATGTGGTCTTGCCGGTGCCATTCTGGCCGACAAGGCCAACTTTGTGACCGGTGGGAATAGTGGCCGAAGCCCCCTGGAACAGCGGGCGACCTTCGACGGAATAGTTGATGTCTGAAATTCTGAGCATGGGCCCCCGCTTGCCCGAACTGGGCGGCGGCGTCAACAGATGGCGGGTTTTCTTCTGAGGCGCCGCATGCTAGCAGGCGCGCCATCATATCCGGTGCGGGCAGGAGCCTGCGCCCCTTAAACCGAAGGCAGATATCATGGCGATCGAACGCACCCTTTCCATTATCAAACCCGATGCCACCAAGCGCAACCTGACCGGCAAGATCAACGCCAAGTTTGAAGCGGCGGGCCTGCGGGTGGTGGCACAAAAGCGCATTCACCTGTCGCTGGCGCAGGCCGGGGCTTTCTATGCCGAGCATTCGGAGCGGGGCTTTTACGGCGAGCTGTGCGAATTCATGGCGTCCGAGCCGGTGGTCGTGCAGGTTCTGGAGGGCGAGGGCGCCATTCTGAAAAACCGTGAAGTGATGGGCGCGACCAATCCGGCCAATGCGGCTGAGGGCACGATCCGCAAGGACTTCGCGCTGTCGATGGGCGAAAACTCGGTTCACGGGTCGGATTCTGAGGCATCCGCTGCACGTGAGATCGCGTTCTACTTCTCGGGTCTTGAAATCGTTGGATAAGTGGTGCGCGTAAACACGCACCCTACGCGGTCGAATGGGCGGTGCGTGTAAACACGCACCCTACCGGTGCCTTGCGCGCAGGCCTAACTCATCAAGGATCGCTTCCATCCGGGAGCGGTCTTTTTCTTTGGAAGGGTTGGCGGTGGCTTCGGCCTTTATGGCATCGAATTTGACGCGCAGGGCCTTTTTCTCGGTTCCCTGACAATCGTTCCACGGGCGGCCTTGCAGGCCCATGACCACCACGTAATAGCCGATGAAATGCGGTTGGCTGCCGGACTGGAGAAGGCGCAGATAGGCAGCATCGGCACCCATCGCGATCAGGTCTTCGGCGGAATGGATCCCGGCGCGGGCGAAAGCCGCCTCGGAGGCGGGGCCAAGATTGGGAATTGAGGTTATCGGGCGGGGCATGGAAGGGTCCGAAAGCTGTCGGGCCCTGTCTAGCGGATTGGC
>JANMDM010000075.1:0-10918 GCA_031376305.1 Pseudomonadota bacterium
CCGCCGCGCCCGGCTTCCATCGCCGCTGGTTCGCGCAGGGCGTCAGCGTCACCGCCCTGGCCGATGCCCCGGCCCTGACCTTCAATGCCAAAGACCGCCTGCAAACCGATTGGGCGCAACAGATCGCCGGACAGCGGCTGACCCTGTCCCCCCATGTGATCGGCTCAAGTCAGGCTTTTGTCGATGCGGCCCTTGCCGGGCTTGGCTGGGGGATGAACCCCGAACCCCTGGTCCGCGCTCTTCTGGCGGCGGGGCGTCTGGTGGCACTCAGGCCCGACAGCCCACTGGACGTGTCGCTTTACTGGCAAGCAAGCCGTCTGGCGGGCACAGCGCTTTCGCCCCTGACCCGCGCGGTCAGGGCGGCGGCGGCAGGAATGCTCATCGCCTGAGCCAGTCCTCGTCCCAGCCAAAGGCCTGCAAATCATCGGCGCGAAAGCGGGCATCATCGGCCATGAAGAATTCGTCCAGCTGTGGCGGTGGCACACTGCTGCCCGACAGCATCGCATGCAGCTGCCCGCGATGATGCTGGTCGTGCAGGAACAGGTGCATCAGCGTATCGGCAAGGGTTTCCACCCGCACCCCAACGCTTCGGTGCATTCGGACTTCGCGGCCCAGATCGGCGGGCACCAGCCCCTCGCAAAGCGCCATGGCTTCGGCGTCAAGCAAAACCTGCGCTGCGACAAGATCGGCCAGCGTGGCGCAGGGCTCCTCGTCCTCAAACGCGGCGGGGCCGAGTGTTCCTCCGGCAATCGCGTCCAGATAGTAACGGTCGACGATCAGGATGTGATTGAACGTCGCCTTCAGCGACGGAAAGAACGACACCCGCGCGGCTTCCCACGCTCCGGGGGCAAGGGCAGCGCAGGCAAGATGCAGCCGCCGATTGGCCAGCGCGTTGTTGCGCGCCAACTGGCGGAAGGGGCGGCAGGGGTCACTGGTCATCATGTCCGGCAGTCTGGCCTGAAACCGCCCGCCATAGCTAATAATTTGTGGCCAGTGATTTGTGACCGGTGATTTACAGCTGAGCCGCCACATCCTCGGGGATGTCGAAGTTTGCGGTGACGGTCTGCACGTCATCGTCTTCTTCCAGTGTATCGATCAGCTTCATCAGCTTTTGCGCAGTTTCCAGATCCACATCCGTGCGGGTCTGCGGCTTCCAGATCAGCTTGGCTTCTTCGGAGTCGCCCAATGCCTTTTCCAGCGCCTCGGACACCTCCGAAAGCATATCGACCGGACAATAGATCCAGTGACCTTCCTCATCGGATTCCACGTCATCGGCACCCGCGTCAATAGCGGCCAGCATCACCGTATCGGCGTCGCCAGCGCCCACCGGATAGGTGATCTCGCCCACCCGGTCGAACATGAAGCTGACCGAGCCGGTGGTGCCAAGGTTGCCGCCATGCTTGGCAAAATAGCTGCGCACGTTCGAGGCGGTGCGGTTGAGGTTGTCGGTCATCGTCTCGACGATCACCGCGATGCCGTTCGGGCCGTAGCCCTCATAGCGGATTTCGGTATAATCCTCGGCATCACCCATCTGCGATTTCTTGATGGCACGGTCGATGACCTCTTTCGGGCAAGACACGGCTTTCGCCGCTTTCACCGCCAGCCGCAGCCGCGGGTTCTTGTCAACATCCGGGTCGCCCATCTTGGCCGCCACGGTGATTTCCTTTGCCAGCTTTGAGAACAGCTTGGAGCGCAGCTTGTCCTGCCGCCCCTTGCGATGCTGGATATTGGCCCATTTTGAATGGCCTGCCATGACCTTCTCCGTCGGATTTCTTATGTCGGGGTCTCTATATGTCAGGCGCGGCTCAGCCCGCAACCCCGGTCCGGGCAGACGTTAGCTGTGCCGTCTTCAGAAATCGTAGAGCAGCGGCACGGCGATGGTCACCACCACCAAGCAGATAAGATTCAGCGGCACGCCAAAACGGATAAAGTCGGAAAATTTGTAACCGCCGGGGCCATAGACCAAAGTATTGGTCTGATAGCCGATCGGCGTCGCAAAGCTGGCCGAAGCGCCGATCATCACGGTGATGACCAGCGGGCGCGGATCTACGCCCAAAGTCTGCGCCAGCCCGATCACCACCGGCGTCACGATCACCCCGACGGCGTTGTTCGAGACAATCTCGGTCAGGAACGAGGTCAACGCATAAACCACAAAGACCAGCACATAGGGCGACAAACCTTGCAGGTGCGGGCTGGCCCAACCCACAAATATCTCGACTGCGCCGGAATGCTCAAGCCCCGCGCCCACTCCCAGCATCCCGAACAAAAGCCCCATCAGCCGCCCGTCGACCGACGAAAACGCCTCCTCGGCGTCAATGCAGCCGGTGACCAGCACGATGGCCACACCGATGAAGGCCAGTATCTGAATGGGCGCCACATTCAGCGCCGACAGGCCCACCACACCTGCCAGCACCGCAATGACAATGGGCGCGTGCCCACGCCGGTAGGCGCGTTCCGACGGGCGCGAGACGTCGACCATTTCCATATCCGCGGCCAGCCGCTGAATGTCGCCCATCGCGCCTTCCAGCAGCAGCGTATCGCCGACCTGCACCAACAGATCATCCAATTGCCGCCCGATGTTCTGGTTGCGCCGATGCACCGCCAGCGGATAAACCCCATACCGCCGCCGCAGGCGCATAGAGCCCAGCGTACGGCCAACCATATGGCAACCCGGCGTAATCAGCACTTCGACGGTTTCGGTCTGTACTGACGACAGCTTGTCGACCACGCGCAATTGCTTGCTGCTTTGCAGGCCAAGGATTTCCGACATCGGCGTACGCAAGACCACGCGGTCGCCTTGCTCCAGCCGCACCAGGCCCAGATCGCGCCGCAAGGACGCATCGCCCCGCAGCACATCCACCACCCGCGCCCCGCCGCGCTTGAAAATATCCACCTCGTCCAACGCCTTACCCAAAAGCGGCGAATCTTCCGGCACCGCCACTTCGGTAAAGAACTTCATCTTTGCGCGGTCACCCAGCAGGCTCGACATCGAATCACGGTCGGGCAGTAACCGATTCGCCCCCAGCGCCAGATAGATCAATCCGACGATCGCCACGATGATCCCCAAAGGGGTCATTTCGAAAATCCCGAACGGCGCCAGCCCCTTGGCCTGCGCAACACCATCCACCACAAGGTTGGTCGAGGTCCCGACAATTGTCACCGTGCCACCCAGAATCGTCATGTAGCTGAGCGGGATCAGCATCTTAGACGGTGAAATCGACAGTTGCTTCGACAACTGAATGAAGATCGGCATCATTACCACGACCAGCGGCGTGTTGTTCACGAAGGCCGAAACGCCGGTGACCAGAACCCCCAGCATGGCCAGTGTGGCTGCAGGGTGTTTTTCGGCGTTCTTCGCCGCCAGTTGGCTGACTGATTCCAGCGCGCCGGTGCGTACCAGCGCGCCGACGATGATGAACATCGCCGCAATCGTCCAGGGGGCGTTGTTGGCCAGAACGCCCGAAACTTCTTTGAAGGGGATCAGGCCGATGATCAGCATCAGTCCTGCGGCGCCGATGGCCACGACTTCGATCGGAAAGGTTTCCCGCAGGAACATGACCAGCATTCCCACCAGAATGACCAGCGCCACAATGGCCTGCACCGATTGCGACAATTCAAATCCCAGCATCATCTCTCCCCAGAGTGGCTCTCGGCCGGGATACACGATTATTCAGGTGTTTCAAACCGAAGCCGCTTTGCGCGGGCGCGGCATTACCAGGGAAAGCCCCAGGAACAAGACAATCAGCGCAATCCAGATCCATTGGCTGAACCGCTCGCCCAAAATCAGCATCGCCCAGAACACGCCCGAGGCGGTGACGACATAGCCGGTTTGCGCTGCAAAGACCGCCCCTGCCCGCGCCGCCAGCCACACATAGCCCGTGTACAGCAGCGCATGCAGAGAGGACGACAAGATAAGTGCCAGTTCCGGCCATCCATAGGGCGGCAAAGGGCTGATCCACTGGCCGGTCAGAATAACCAAAGGCAGATCAACCAGCGCTGCTGCGAGCGACGCCAAAAACATTGCCTGCATCGCGTCCAGCCCGGCCGTTCCCCATTTTGCGACGAAATTCCCCTCGATGGCGTAGAAAAACGGCCCGATCATCGCCAGCGGCAGCCACGCCGCCATACCCGGCGCAAGGCTGGCTTTGGGCAAGGCGATCAGTGCCACCGCGATCAGACCGCAAACGATCCCCAGCAGTCTGCGCCCGCTGAACTGGTCCATGCGCAGCGCCAGCGCGATCGGAAAGGACATCAGGGGTATGGTGGATATCAGGATAGACATGATGCCCGCTGGCAGATGGGACACCGATATGTAGAAGGTCGAATTCGGAATGATCGTGCCAATCAGCGCCACGATAGTGGCAAAGCTCAGGGATCGGCGGTTCAATGGAACGCTCTTGCGGCGCAACAGCAATATTATGCCCAACACCAAAGCGCCGATGATGGCCTGCCAGAATATCAGACCGAAGTTTCCGTAACCTGTTGACGTGGCAATCTTGCCCAGGGGTTGCGTCGCCCCCCAGCCAATGCCCAAAAGCCCAAGAAGGCCGCCATAGCGCCAGCGTTCGTTCAAGGCTGCGCCTGCTCAAGCCGCCCACCCAGCCGCACCATCCGTATTTTGGTGGCCAGCCCGGTGCGGTCATCGGTTTCAATGTAGGTTCCCGAAAGGGTCGCTTCGCCATCCGCCGGGGTGAAACGCTCCTTCCCCATGCCGGTGACAAAACGGCGCATGGGCTCCAGCTTGTCCATGCCGATGACCGAATTGTAATCGCCGCACATGCCGGCATCCGATTGATAAGCAGTGCCGCCGCCCAGAATTTGCGCATCCGCCGTGGGGATATGGGTGTGGGTACCCACCACCAGACTGGCACGGCCATCGCACCAATGGCCCATGCCCATCTTTTCGCTGGTGGCTTCGCAATGCATATCGACGATGATCGCCTGCGCCAGACCGCCCAAAGGATGACTGCGCAACACTGCGTCCACCGCCGAAAACGGATCATCAAAGGCCCGCTTCATGAATACCTGCCCCAGGGCCTGTGCCACCAGCACTTTGCGCCCACCCTTGGCTTCAAACAGCCGCGCGCCTTTGCCGGGGGCAGTCTTGGCGTAGTTCAGCGGCCGGATGATCCGCGGTTCCTTTTCGATAAACGACAGCATGTCCTTTTGATCGAAGGCATGGTCGCCCAATGTCAGACAATCGGCCCCTGCCGCCAGCAAGGCTTTGGCATGGTCTGGTGACAGCCCGACACCCGAGGTCGCGTTCTCGCCATTGACGACAACAAAATCCAAGCCCCAGTCCGCGCGCAGACCCGGCAGCCGCGCCTCAACCGCCGCGCGTCCCGCACGGCCCATAACATCGCCAAGAAAGAGTATTTTCATGCGCCTTGCCTAAGGGACCGCCGCGGGTGAGGCAAGCAGGATCACCTTGTCTTCGCCGGGCAGTGCATCGGCGGGATTTCGCCACCGGGCCGCGAAAACGTTGACCTGCAGGAAAATCCGGCCCTAACCTGATCCGGGGTAGGGTCAGGAATGGCTGAATTGGAGGGTGCATATGTTTAAAAATGCAAGAAACATTCTTGCTGCAGTGGCCGTGTCGTCAGCGGTTTTGGCGCAATCTGGCGCGGCGTTCGCCGCAACGATGAATTTTGACACGCTTCCCGATGAAGGCGCGCAGCTGACGACTTACACCGAAAATGGTATTCAGGCTTCGGCGTTGGGGGGCGTTCTGGCGTATGAAAGCAACCCCGGCTTCGCCCATATCGACGATTCCGGCACCGGTCTGGCCTTTGGCGCGGATTTCATAATGGCCGGGATTTTCGACGCCGTCGGCTTTTCGCTGGTGTCTTTCGGATACAGTTTCCTCGACACGCCGGGACCGCTTTCTGACAACATTTTCGTGAGCGGTTATCTGGGCAATACCCAAGTCAGCAGCGCCAGCTATACCCTCAGCGATGTGTTTGGTGCCGTGCAGTCTATTACGTTGGGCTCGGCATTTGCGGGCATTGATCGCTTGCGTATCGAACTGCTTTATCCGGTCAATACTGCGGCTTGCGATGCGCCTTGCGGCCATTTCGATCTGGACAGTGTGACCCTGAACGGCGCGGGCATTGCCCCGGTGCCGCTGCCCCCAACACTGACACTCTTGGGCGTGGCAGGATTTGGCCTTTGGGGTCTGGGGCGTCGCAAGCGGATCACCGGCGCGGCGTAATTACTCCGGCCTCGGTCACGACAAGGTCCAAGGGTTGATCGGTGGGTTCGATCGGCACTTGGGCGACTTCTTGTGCTGCAAAGGCAAAGCCGATGGCCAGAACCGGGCCCTTGGTGCGCAGACCTTCCAATGTGCGGTCGTAAAAACCGCCACCATAGCCAAGCCGGTATCCCCGACGGTCGAAAGACAACAGCGGCACGATTAAAATTGCCGGTGTAAGCCAGTCGCCTGCCGCCGGAATAAAGGCCCCAAAGTCACCTGCTACCATTGGCGCCCCGGGCGTCCATTGCCGAAACTGCAAGGGCCGCGCCGGGCCATGGATCACCGGAACCGCAACACGTCCGCCCCGCGTGATATGCGCGTTCATCGCAGGCAGGCAGTCAATTTCGGTCCGCATCGGCATGTAGCCCGCCAGTATTTTTCCTGCGTGACCGGCTAACACCTCGGTCAGAATATCTGCATCCCGCACGCTGCGTCCGGCATGGGCGATCTTGCGGCAGGCAAAAGCCTCGGCCCGCGCTGCGGCCTTGATTTCGGCAAGGCTCATAACAAAATTACCGTGGCAAGCCCGAGAAAGGTGAAGAAACCGACGATATCGGTCATCGTCGTCACGAACGTGCCAGAGGCCAGCGCCGGGTCAAGGTCGAAGCGTTCCAATGTCAGCGGCACAAGCGTCCCTGCCAAAGCCGCAACGATCAGATTGATGATCATCGCAGCGCCGATCACCGCGCCCAACATCAGCGAGCCATAGAAAAAGTAGCCGACCGTCGCCATGATCGTCGCAAACAGCATGCCGTTCACTGCCCCCACCATCGCCTCGCGCCGCACCACCCGTGCAGCGTTCGATCCGGTCAGGTCTTTGGTGGCCAAGGCCCGCACCGCCACCGCCAGCGACTGCGTCCCGGCATTGCCGCCCATCGACGCCACCACCGGCATCAGCGCCGCCAAGGCCACAATCGACTGGATGGTGCCCGCGAACTGCGCGATGACCAAGGCTGCGATATTGACCGCGAAAAGATTCACCAAAAGCCAGGGTGTGCGCTGCCGCACCGTTTCAAACACCCCATCCGAGATCGAGCTTTCCTCGCCAACCCCGGCCAGCCGCAGCACGTCTTCTTCATGCTCGTCGTCCAGCACCGACATCGCGTCATCAATGGTGATGACCCCGACCAGCCGGTCATACTCATCGACCACCGGCACTGAAATCATGTGATACTGGTTGAAGGCATAGGCGACATCGCCCTCTGCCTCGCGCACGGAGACGGTTCGGAAACCGTCTTCGGTAATGTCTTTCAACGCCACGGCGCGTTTTGAGGACAAAAGCTTGCCCAGCGTCACATAGCCCACCGGATGCCAGCGCGGGTCGATCAGGATCACATGGTAGAACTGATCGGGCAACTCGTTTTCATGGCGCAGGAAGTCGATGGCCTGACCAACGGTCCAGTCTTCGGGCGCCGTCACCACTTCGCGCTGCATCAGGCGGCCAGCGGAATTTTCCGGATAGGCCAGCGCCTGTTCGACCGCCGCCCGGTCGCTGTCTTCCAGCACCCCAAGGATCAACTCTTGCTGCGGCTCTTCCAGATCCTCCAGCAGATCGACCACATCGTCCGAGTCGAGCTCGCGTACGGCGTCGGTCAGCACATCATGCGGCAGGGCGGCGATCACTTCGTCACGGATCGACTCGTCCAGCTCTGTCAAGATATCGCCGTCGATCCGCCGCGACCAAAGCCCCAGCAGCGCCGCCCGCGCTCCCGATCCGATCTGTTCGAGAAGGTCGGCAATGTCGGCCGCATGCAGCGGCTCCATCAGCGCATCTATGCTGGACGCGTCCCCGGCCGTTACCGCATCAAGGATCGCGCCCACGGTCCGGCTGTCGAGGGCATAGTCTTCCTCGTCCCGCTCGGGGGCCCGGTCGATCACCTGATCTTCAGCCTCGGCCATGCCACCCCCTTCAGCGATTACCGCGACATTATCGGAAGCAGTTTCAAAGAAACAGGGGCAAGCAGCAAATTTACCTGAGCGGCAGAGGGGCTTAGACTGTAGGCCTAAAGCGCAAGCAGAAATATGTGACGCGGTTTTCAGGTAACTGCGCGCACCGATTTATGTTCGGAGAGGAACCTATGGCAGAGCTATTGATCGGACAGACCCTGGCTTACGCCGGCGACCCCCTGCTGGAGGGGCCGGACGCGGCCCGCCATTCCGCGCGTGGCGGCGTCTTGATCGACGCCGGGCGGATCGCCGCAGTGGGCGAGGCTGACGATCTGCGCCGTGCCCACCCGCAGGCCCGCGTCACCGATTATGGCAACGCCTTGATTTCGGCGGGCTTCATTGACGCGCATGTGCATTACCCGCAGACGGCGATGATCGCGTCTTGGGGCAAGCGGCTGATCGACTGGCTGAACAGCTATACGTTCCCCGAAGAAATGCGCTTTGCCGATGCTGCCTATGCAAGCGAGATCGCCAACCGCTACCTGGACCTGACACTGGCGAACGGCACCACCACCACCTGCACCTATTGCACCATCCACCCCGAAAGCGTTGACGCCTTTTTCACCGCTGCCCGAAAGCGCGGCCAGCGGGTTTTTGCGGGCAAGACCTGCATGGACCGCAACGCCCCCGACGGCCTGCGTGACACGCCGCAATCCGCCTATGACGACAGCAAGCGGCTTTTACAGAAATGGCATGGGGTCGACCGCCTGTCCTATGTCATCACGCCGCGCTTTTCGCCGACCTCGACCCCCGAACAACTGATGGTGCTGGGCGCGCTTTGGCGCGAAAGCCCCGGCTGCCTGATGCAAACCCACCTCTCTGAGCAGACCGATGAGGTCGAATGGGTGCAAAACCTGTTTCCGCAGTCGCGCGATTACCTCGACACCTACGAGGCGCAGGGCCTTTTGGGCGAAGGCGCGGTCTTCGGCCATGCCATCTATCTGACCGACCGTGAAAAAGCCCGCATCCGCGAAACCGGCGCCGCCCTCGTCCACTGCCCGACCTCCAACACCTTCATCGGCTCCGGGCTTTTTGAGACGATGGCCATGGCGCAATCCGGCATCCGCGTCGGCCTTGCCACCGACACCGGCGGCGGCTCGTCCTTTTCCATGCTGCGCACCATGGCAGCGGCCTATGAGGTCGGCCAGTTGCGCGGCACCCCCCTGCACCCTTCGCAACTCTGGTGGCTGGCCACCACCGGCTCCGCCCGCGCCCTGCGAACAGAGCACCGCATCGGCAACCTCGCCCCCGGCATGGAAGCCGACATTACGGTCATCGACCTCGCCTCCACCCCCGCCATCGCCCAGCGGTCGGTGCGCGCCAAGGATATCTGGGAGGCGATCTTCCCGACGATTATGATGGGCGATGACCGGGCGACCAGGGCTGTGTGGGTGGGGGGAAGCTGCATCATTGACGCGGACCGGGGCTGATGGAAGCCGTCAGACGAAGCCGTTCGTGCAGCCAGCTCACTTCACGAAACCGACCCCAAGCCTTTCATGCCAAGCAGCAAGGCTTTCGTCCGGATAGTTGTCAAACTGCTTGTCGCCTTCATTTATACTGGGCTCCACCCATGACGCCTTGCTTGCCAGCAACGCATGCGTCCGTACCGGCGGGATCGGGAGGTGCGTGTCAATGGACGATGCGTGCGGATGAAGGTGGTCTGGCCATTGCGGATCCCATACCCACAACCCACTTCCACAGACGCCACAAAAACTGCGTTCCGCAGTACTTTGTGATGTCTCTTTCGTCACAGGATCGACGATGCGCGCCCTGTAGACCCGAATATTCTCTCGTCCGGCAACCACAAGGGTTTCGAAGTCTGCGCCAAGATTTATCGCAAACCCACCAGCGCCTGCTGTCTTGCGACAAATCTCACAATAGCAGAGGCAGAACGGATAGGGCGCAGAAGATTTCACGGTGAACGTCACCGCTTTGCAGTGACACGAGCCCTCTAACTCCATTTTTCTTGTTCCTTCCAAAAATGGCGACTGGCAGGCGACTTGAACAGAAACTCTACAATAAACCGGCCTTTCAGCAAAGCACTACCCGAAAGCCCATCCCGGGCCAAAACCCGGCGTATCATCGCTTTTTCTTCACTTTGGCCCAAATATCCTCAATGGCTGGCCCTGGCACAGGCGTTTGAGGGCTGACAACCCCCATCCCCTCACCCCTCCAGCATATCCCAGCCATCCGGATAAAACTCCGACTTCAGCGCCACCTCGGTCGCCTGCCGCTCATAGGCCCAGATGCTTTCCGGGGTCACCGCAATCGGCCCGACACTGGCGTCGATCATGCCTTCATCCTCATCGCGCTCGACCGTGAAGCCCAGCGCCCGTAACGCCGCCTCCACCGGCCCCCAATCCGGCTCGTGATCTTCGGCATAGAACAGGAAATGGATCACCCCGGTTTTGGGCAGATCGCCTTGCTTGCGCAATTCGACAAAGGTCTCGAACGTCTCGGCGCGCTGCGCCTGGTAATCATGCGACATGGGCACTCCACTTGCGCTAAAGGCGCGGCGACTCCGGCGCGCGGTTTGTCTTTCCGCAAAGCGCGCCCCCAGTGCAAGCCCAAACCTAACCCATCAGCGCCTTCGCCAACCGGTTCTGCACCTCAATCACCCGCGGCAAGTCCACTGTCGCCACCTGCCCGTCGCGCACCACCTGCCGCCCCTCGACAAACAGATCCTTCACCCGCGACGGCCCGCACAGCATCAGCGCC
>JANMDM010000113.1:0-3347 GCA_031376305.1 Pseudomonadota bacterium
GGGTCGTCGCTGGAAGCGGCGAAAGACAAAAGCATGTCCCAGACAATGCTCTGCCCTTCGACCTGCTGGCTGCGGGCGATCTGGAACGCCGCGTCCCGATAATGCAGGAATGCCATATCGGTGGGCCGAAGTGCCGCCGCCACCGCCGCCAGCCCCTCATGCCCCGACGAGCCGATCGTATAAAACCCCTGCCCTGCCTTTTGCATGGCGCGGCTGGTGCGGTCCAGCGCCCGGCTTATGCAGGCCGCACGGTAGATCGCCACCGCATCCACTGCCGTCAGTGGCCCTGACGGCGCAGCACCCAAGGGCAAATCACCGGCGGCAACCCGGCGCAGGAAATTCTCGTGAACGATGTCGGCGCGATCCATGTATTCGTCTCTATCCAGGCATTTTCTTTGTCGAAATACTCCCGCCGGAGGCCTCCACCCTTAGTGGCGGAAGCCTCCGGCGGGGATATTTCTGAAAAGAAGAAATCAGAAAAAGGCCTGCAGGCCAGTGATGGCACGACCGAGGATCAGGGCGTGGACGTCGTGCGTGCCCTCATAGGTGTTGACGGTTTCAAGATTGACCATGTGGCGCATGACGTGGAAATCTTCCTGAATGCCGTTGCCGCCATGCATGTCGCGGGCGTGGCGGGCAATTTCAAGGGCTTTGCCACAGTTGTTGCGCTTGATGATCGAGATCATCTCGGGCGCAGCATTGGCTTCGTCCATCAGCCGACCGACACGCAAAGACGCCTGCAGCCCGAGCGAGATTTCAGTCATCATATTGGCCAGTTTCAATTGGTAAAGCTGGGTCTGCGCCAGGGGCTTGTTGAACTGCTTGCGGTCAAGGCCGTATTGACGGGCGGCATGCCAGCAGGCTTCAGCAGCACCCAGAACCCCCCAGGAAATGCCGTAGCGGGCGCGGTTGAGGCAGCCGAAGGGGCCTTTCAGGCCCTCGACGTTGGGCAAAAGCGCGTCTTCGCCAACTTCCACGTCCTTCATCACGATTTCGCCGGTGATCGAGGCGCGGAGCGAAAGCTTGCCGCCGATTTTGGGGGCAGAGAGGCCCTTCATGCCTTTTTCCAGCACGAAGCCGCGGATTTTGCCGCCGTGGGCGTCGGATTTGGCCCAGACAATAAACACGTCTGCGATTGGGGCGTTGGATATCCACATCTTTGACCCGTTCAGGACGTAGCCGCCCGCGGTTTTTACCGCGCGGGTCTTCATGCCGCCTGGGTCAGAGCCGGCATCGGGTTCGGTCAGGCCGAAGCAGCCGATGAATGCGCCGCTGGCCAGTTTCGGCAGGTATTTCTTGCGCTGCGCTTCAGAGCCGTAGGCATAGATCGGATACATCACCAGCGAGCTTTGCACCGACATCATCGAACGGTAACCGGAATCAACCCGTTCGACTTCACGGGCGATCAACCCGTAAGCGACATAGGACGATCCAAGCCCGCCGTATTCTTCCGGTATTGTCACACCCAGCAGACCCATCTCGCCCATCTCGCGGAAGATCGCCGGATCGGTGGATTCTTCGCGGTAGGCGGCGGTCACCCTGGGTTGCAGCTTTTCTTGCGCATAAGCGCGGGCTGAATTGCGCATCATCCGCTCGTCTTCGGACAGTTGCTCTTCCATGCGGAAAGCGTCTTCCCAGTCGAAACGGTTGAGGTCGGGGGCGTCTTTGGGTTTCAGGGCCATGGCGGGATCCTTAGCGAAGGGAGGAGCAGAAACGGGTGATGCGGGTACAGGCCTCGGTGAGCGAGGTGCGGGAATAGGCATAGGACAGGCGGAAGTGGCCGGGCACTCCGAATGCACGACCCGGAACGAGGGCGACACCTTCGGACTTCAGAAGATTTGTGCAGAAGTCGGCATCGGTTGCAATCTTCGCGCCGTCGGCGGTGATTTTGCCATAAGTCGCGGTGCAGTCCGGGAACAGGTAAAAGGCCCCGTCCGCCGATCCGCTACGGATCAGGCCGGTGGCGTTCAGCCGTTCGGCCACCATGTCCCGACGGGCGCGAAAATCGTCATTGCGTTCGGCCAGAAACTGCTGATCGCCCGTCAGGGCCGCAACAGCAGCAGCCTGCGACACCGATGAGGCGCCCGAAGTGATCTGGCTTTGCACTGCCACCATCGCGTCTATGAGCCGCCGGGGGGCGATGCCCCAGCCAATACGCCAACCGGTCATGGCATAGCTCTTTGATACGCCATTCACGATCATCATCCTGTCAGCCAGATCCGGGGCGACCATGCGCAACGAGGTAAAAGGCACATAGCAGATGTGCTGATAGATCTCGTCGGCAATGATGCCGACCTGCGGCGCGGCGCGCAGCACTTCCGCCAGAGCCTCCAGTTCGGCTGCGGAATAGACGGCCCCGGACGGGTTGCCAGGCGAATTCAGCAACAGCCAGCGGCTGCGCGGCGTGATCGCCGCACGCAACTGATCGGGGGTGATCTTGAACCCGGTGGCGGCGTTTGTGGGCAACACCACCGGCGTGCCTCCGCAAACGCCGATGATGTCAGGATAGCTGGTCCAGTAAGGCGCGGCCAACAGCACCTCTTCGCCCGCATCAAGGGTGGCACAAAAGGCATTGTAGAGAACCTGTTTGGCACCCGAACAGACGATGATCTCCGTCAGCTCCGGCGTGAAGCCGCTTTCGCGCTGGCAGGCCTCGGCAATTGCGCGCCGCAGGGCAGGGGTGCCGACCGTAGCAGTATAGGTGGTGGCCCCGTCCTGCGCCGCCATATGCGCCGCTTCGATGACCGCAGCCGGAGTCGGAAAGTCCGGCTCGCCGGTGCCAAGGCTGATCACATCGCGGCCCGCAGCCTTCATCGCGGCGGCGGCTTCGGAAATAATCAGGATTTCCGACAGCTCCACCGTGGCAATCCGGGCAGCGCGGCGGAAGGGATCGGCAGCAGGCATTGTGATCTCCGGCAAATTTATATGCTATATCGGCCATTGTTTATGGCGATAATAACTCTATTCTGGCGTCCATATATGCATGAAAGGCATACTTTGGCCACACCAAGACGGCTATTACCTTCGCTTAGTCTGCTGGCGGCGTTTGAAGCGGTGTGCCGGACCGGGTCAACGCTGGCCGCCGCACGCGATCTGGATCTGACGCAGGGCGCGGTCAGCCGGCTGATCCAGAACCTTGAAGCGCAGCTGGGTGTGGCGCTGTTCTTGCGCGAAGGGCGTCGGCTGGTGCCTACCGATGCGGCACTGGCCTATGCGCGCGATGTCGTCAAGTCGCTGGACCTGATATCGCGCGGGTCGATGCGGGTGCGCTCAAACACCGGCGGAGGTACCTTATCACTGTCGATACTTCCCACCTTTGGTACCCGTTGGCTGGCCCCGCGTCTGCC
>JANMDM010000122.1:0-9093 GCA_031376305.1 Pseudomonadota bacterium
TACATATCGTAATAGGCGACGGTGTGCTTGTTCTTATGCCACTGCGGCACGCGGAATTGCAGGGCCCGCAGCACCCGGTCCAAGGCGTTGACACTGATGGCCAGGTCTTTGCGGGTGTTCGCCTCCAGCACTTTGGTGATCAGCGCATCCACCGCCGGGTCAGCCAGACCCATGGTGTTGAACACATCCTTCGCCCCTTCGGAACCAAAATACTGCCGCAGGCCTGATCCCGGCTCAAACCCGGTGGCCAGCTGATCGGTGATGATGTCGAAATCGAACGACCGGCTGCGGGCGGTATATTGCGCATCATCGACCCGTGACAGAACCGCATCCACACCCAGCTTGCGCAGGTTTTCGATATAGGGGTTGTCAACCCGGTCAAAGCCCGGATCATACTCCAGGAACTCGACTTTCAGCGTCTCGCCCCTGGCATTGCGTAACATCCCGTCATCGCCCGCCACCCAGCCCGCCGCCTCCAGCAACGCCGATGCCTTGCGCAGGTTTTTGCGGTCAAGCTGCGTGGCCCCCGACACCGGCGCCATCACCGGGGCGCTGTCCAAAACACCGGTCGGCAGTTTATCGGCCAAAGGCTCCAGCAGCGCCAGCACCTCGGGCGAGGGCAGACCCGTCGCCGCCAGATCACTGTTTTCCCAAAACGAATTGATCCGCGCGTAAAGCCCGTAAAACAGCGTCTGGTTGGTCCATTCGAAATTGAACATAAGGCCAATCGCCTCGCGGACCCGCACATCCTGAAACTTGTCGCGCCGCAGGTTCATCACAAAGGACTGGTTCGTGGCGATATCGCCTTTGGGCAGTTCCCGCTTGACCACCCAGCCCTTTTGCAACGCCGGAAAATCATAAGCCGTCGCCCAGTTCTTTGACGAGTTTTCATCGCGGAAGGTGAACGCCCCGGATTTGAACCCCTCGAACGCCGCCGTCGGGTCGGCAAAGTACTCGACCCGGATGCTGTCGAAGTTGTTGCGGCCCTTGTTGATCGGCAGGTCATGCCCCCAGTAGTCGGGGTTCAGCTTGTAAACAATGCGGCGGTTGACATCGAAATGGTCCAGCACATAGGGGCCTGACCCAATTCCCGGATCCATGCGGGTTTCATCCAGCTTGGCCCCGGCTTTCTCGAACCAGGCTTTCGACATGACCGGCATGCCCCCCGCCATCTGGATGCGGTCACGCAGCGGGCTGCCCGCCTTGAAGGTGTATTTGATATGGGTCGGGTCAAGCACTTCGGCCTTTTCGACAAACTGCGCCAGGATGTTGCGAAACGACAAAAGCCCCTGGTTTTGGAACAGATCGGTGGTGAATTTCACATCCTCCGCCGTCAACGGCGTCCCGTCCGAAAACCGCGCCTCGGGCCTCAGGGTAAAGATCACCCAGGCTTTGTCCGCCGGATATTCAAGCGTTTTGCAGATCAGACAGTAAAGCGCGCCGATTTCATCGGCGGTGCCGGTCATCATCTCCTCATAAGCGCCGCTCGCCAATGCCGCCGCCTTGCCCTTGTCGGTATAGGGGTTGAAGCTGTCAAAACTGCCGTTGGCCCAGATCGAGATTTCGCCGCCCTTCGGCGCGTCGGGGTTCACATAATCCAGATGTGCGAAATCGGCGGGGTATTTCGACGGCTCGCCAAAGGTGGTGATCGAATGCGAAAGGATCGTCGCGCCCTCGGCCCGCACCAAAGTCGCGGTCGCCCCCCACACTATCGCCAGCAAACTCAGGGTTTGCGCGCTTTTTGCCAGACCTACTGGCAAGGCATGCGTCAGGGTCATCTTTGTCTCCTTATCAAGTCCCGCCAAAGGGCGGCCTTGTGTTGCCACAAGCTAATTCGCGCAAGGGGCCAGCGGCAAGTTGCGAATGCGTGAAGACACGACGGACCCAACAAAAAAGACCGCCCGGTTGGGGGCGGCCCTGCAAACGTTCCGGATTTAAGGCGATCAGCCGCCCAGCGATTGCAGATAGGCAATCACATTGGCGCGGTCTTCCGGCTTTGGCAGACCGGCAAAGGTCATCTTGGTACCCGGCGCATAGGCCTTCGGGCTGGTCAAGAAGTCGTTTATCCGTTCCGGCTCCCAATTGCCGCCCAGACCCTTCAAGGTGTCAGAATAGCCGAAATCGCCGATCGAGGCGACCGCACGCCCGACCACGCCGTTCAGATGTGGGCCTGTCGAGTTGGCCCCATCGATCTTGTGGCAGGCCTTGCACTTGCCAAAGGTCTTTTCACCCGCCGCCGCATCGGCCGCCGCAAAGAGCGTGGCAAAGTCCGGCCCCTCGGTTGCGGCCTCACCACCTTCGGCAGCGCCAGTGTCGATGGAATAGGCCTGCACCACTGCTTCCTCGCCATGGGCTTCGATCCCGGTATGGTAAAGCGACTCTGCCGCCCATTTGCCCAGAAGGAAGATCAGGAACGCGCCGCAAAGCGCGCCGCCAGCTTTGGTTACTGTCATCGTGTCGAACATGTCGCGCCCCGGTTATGGCATTGCTTGGCGCGTATCTATCCGCTTCCCCCGCTAGGGATCAAGGTATAGTTAGCGCGGCGAATTGCCCTTTTTCCATCCCGCGCCCCAGGAGAACCCGCAAATGACCGGTCGCATCGCCTTTCAGGGGGAACCCGGCGCCTATTCTCATCAGGCCTGCCGCCAGGCGCGCCCGGCAATGGAAGCGGTGCCTTGCGCCACGTTCGAAGACGCAATCGAACTTTGTCGGCGCGGCGATGTCGATCTAGCCATGCTGCCGGTCGAAAACTCGACCTATGGTCGCGTCGCCGACATTCACCACCTGTTGCCCGAAAGTGGGCTTCACATTGTCGATGAAGCCTTCGTGCGCGTTCACATCAACCTTTTGTCCGTACCCGGCACCAAGCTGGACGAGATCGAAGGCGCGATGAGCCACACCGTGCTTCTTGGCCAGTGCCGCGCCTTTTTGCGCGCCCACAACCTGCGCTCTGTGACTGGTGCCGATACTGCCGGATCAGCCCGCCATGTCGCCCAGTTGGGCGATCCGAAGCTGGCCGCCCTCGCTTCGGAACTGGCGGGTGAGATCTACGGGCTTGATGTGCTGGCCCGCCATATCGAGGATAAATCCAACAACACCACCCGCTTTCTGGTGATGTCACGCGAGATGGACCTGAAACGCCGCGGCACGTCGGGCATGATGACCAGTTTTGTGTTTCGCGTGCGCAACATCCCGGCGGCGCTTTACAAGGCAATGGGCGGGTTCGCGACCAATGGCGTGAATATGACAAAGCTCGAAAGCTACATGGTCGACGGGGTGTTTTCGGCCACGCAGTTCTATGCCGAAATCGAAGGCCATCCCGACGATGCAAACGTCAAACGCGCGCTGGATGAGCTGGATTATTTCACCTCGTCGATGACGCTCTTGGGGGTCTATCCGGCCGATCCGATGCGGCATTGACGGGGGCGGGACAGGCGCGCCCGGCAGGGGGCATGCAACTGCGGCTATGCGGACGGTGCTGTCGTTGGTCGGCCTAGATTGATTTCGGTCCTTTTCCGCATCTCGGGATCGGGCGTCCACGATCCGCGTAGGCCAGGAACATCACGATCTCGTCGGGTGCGGGACCATCGGGGACACAAAGTGTCATGGTATCGAAATGATCGAAAGACCACGGGTTGTCTTTGTGTCCGAGCGGAAGGTCAATCGAAGTCCCCACAGAACCAATCTTCACGTTAGAAGGAATGACGGCTTCGCCGCCACCGCATGCGGCACGCATTGGTGCTCCCAAACGTGGATGTATCACGGCGCCGCCGTGCTCCATATCCCCGGAAGTCCCCACAATCGCGGCCTTGCCGTAGGAAACCGGAGACACATCCAACATAGCAACGGCCTGATCCGCAAGTCTCTTGCCCAGTTCCGCCCCGATCTCGAAGAGCGGAGATAGATCGCGCTCGAAACGTCCGATCAGGGGGTTCTTGAAGACCGCAGCTATGGCAACCCGCGTCACGGGCTCGCAAGGCTCGCCGAATGAATCGGTCTCGATCAGCTCCCGCACGAACACTGTCTTGCGTGTCTTGGTCATGTCCGATCTCCGCGCTTGCCATTGGCGACAGGATGGCCTCGCACCTTCCCAATGTCGAGCGTTTTCCCCTGCCTCACCCGTTGGGTAAAGTCCGCTTCGGGCTCAAAGCAGCCGTTCGCCCTTGGGCGCCTGAAAGTCGGCTGTGGGGCCGCAACAGGCCGGGTCACCAACCGGAGCGACGGGCGTCTACGCCTTTTTCTTCGCCGCCGCCGCCGCTTTCATCCGGGTCAGCAACGCGGCCTTCGGGGCGGGCTGGCCGAAGGGGTTTTTATCGGTCCCCTTGGCGTTATGTTCCGTGTGCCGGGGGCTTTCTTGCCCTTAAGCGGCGCGCCCGATTTTCCGTAATCCATCGTGATGCCCTCGCATCTGGCACTCGTCTCAGCGCTCATGCCCAAATGGAGCGTATTCACAAGGCCTGCACAGGACCCGGCGCCTGTCCGCCTCGTCTCTCAACTGGTTAAAATCCGGTAAATCTGAAAGGATAACCAATTGATTTCAAATAATTCCACCTTCTGTCCGAACTCGGACAGTCCACCTTGTCCACGGCGTTGCTGGGGGTCTATCCGGCCGATCCTATGCGGCATTAGTTGCTGACGTATTTGGTGGAGCAGATCGGGATCGAACCGACGACCTCGTCATTGCGAACGACGCGCTCTCCCAACTGAGCTACTGCCCCATACCGGGTTGATATTTGGTCGTTAGCCCGAAAAAGTCAAGAAAACCCCGGTAGGTGGCTAAAACTCTCAGACTCTGGCGGGTAACTTTTCCCGGACAAAGGCCGCAATCTCGGTGGACGGGCGGGCGCCGGCCAGCCGGGCAATTTCGCGGCCATCCGCATAAAGGACCAATAACGGGATACCCCTGATCCCCAACCGTTGCGACACTTTTGGATGCTCTTCGGTGTTGATCTTGGCAAATCGCACTTTTGGCGCCAATACCTGCGCTGCCCTTGCGAATTCGGGGGCCATCGTCCGGCATGGCCCGCACCAGGGCGCCCAGTAATCAACCAGCAACGGCAGCCCGTCACCGCGCGTGGCCTTGTCATGGATGGCGATATCCATCTCGGCCACCTTGCCGCTGACCAGCCCCGCACCGCAGATGGCGCATTTCGGCCCAGCAGACAGGCGGTCGGCTGGCACCCGGTTCATTTGCCCGCAAGCCGTGCAGGTCAGTTTCAATGTATCGGCCACCACGCCCCCCTGGCACCCAAGCGTCTCCAAACATGTTGGCGATTTACCGCCAACGTCAAGATCCTGGCGACTTTTTCCGGACACTGTTTCACCCGACACCTCTGAAACCCGGCTCCCGACCTCAAGATCGGGAGCCGGATTTTCATTCCGCCGCGTCCATATAGCTTTCAACTGGCGGGCAGGTGCAGATCAGATTTCGGTCCCCATAAACGTTGTCGACACGACCGACGGGCGGCCAGTATTTGTCGACCCGGAAGGCCCCCGGCGGGAAGCATCCCTGTTCGCGCGAATAGGGTCGGTCCCAATCGCCAACCAGCGCCGAAACGGTATGGGGCGCGTGTTTCAACGGGTTGTTTTCCGGGTCCATCTCGCCGCGCTCGATCGCGGCAATCTCCGCGCGGATCGACAGCATCGCGGTGATGAAACGGTCCAGCTCGGCCTTGGTCTCGCTCTCGGTCGGCTCGACCATCAGCGTGCCCGCCACCGGCCAGCTCATCGTGGGCGCGTGAAAGCCATTGTCGATCAGCCGTTTGGCAATGTCGTCGACGGTCACCTGGGCGCTTTCGGCAAAGGCGCGGGGGTCAAGGATGCATTCATGCGCCACGCGGCCGTTCTGGCCCTTGAACAGCACTGGAAAGGCCCCTTCCAGCCGCTTGGCAATATAATTGGCATTCAGGATCGCCACCTTTGTCGCTTGCGTCAGACCCGCGCCGCCCATCATCAGGATATAGGCCCATGAAATCGGCAGGATCGAGGCTGATCCGTAAGGGGCGCTGCTCACCGGCCCTTCCTTGCCGCCAGTTTCCGGATGGCCCGGCAGATGCGGCGCCAGATGCGCCTTAACCCCAATCGGTCCCATGCCCGGCCCGCCGCCACCATGCGGAATACAGAAGGTCTTGTGCAGGTTCAGGTGGCTGACATCGCCGCCCAGATCGCCGGGGCGCACCAGACCCACCATGGCGTTCATATTGGCGCCGTCGATATAGACCTGACCGCCGTATTTGTGCGTGATGGCGCAGACATCCTTCACCGTCTCCTCGAACACACCATGTGTCGACGGATAGGTGATCATGCAGGCGGCCAGCCGGTCGCCCGCCGCTTCGGCCTTGATGCGAAAATCGTCCAGGTCGATATCGCCATTGTCGCGCGACTTCACCACCACGACCTTCATCCCCGCCATCTGCGCCGACGCGGGGTTGGTGCCATGCGCCGATACCGGGATCAGGCAGACATCGCGGTCACCCTGCCCCCGCGCCCGGTGATAGGCCGTGATCGTCAAAAGCCCGGCATATTCGCCCTGCGCGCCCGAGTTTGGCTGCAGGGACATCGCGTCATAACCGGTGATGGCGCAGAGCTTGGCCGACAGGTCTTTCACCAATTCCGCATAGCCTTCGGCCTGCTCATGCGGGGCGAAAGGATGCAGGTTCGCGAACTCCGGCCAGGAAATCGGCATCATCTCGGCCGCCGCGTTCAGCTTCATCGTGCACGATCCCAGCGGGATCATCGACCGGTCCAGCGCCAGATCGCGGTCTGCCAGACGGCGCATGTAGCGCATCATCTCGGTTTCCGCCCGGTTCATGTGGAACACCGGATGGGTCAGATAGGCCGACCTGCGCAGCATCGTGTCTGCAATCCGGTAATCCGCCGTCAGATCATTGTCCTTGCGATCAATCCCGAAGGCGCGCCACAGCCGCTCCACTGTCTCGCGCCGGGTGGTCTCGTCAAGGCTGATGCCAAGTTTCGTGTCGCCGATGACCCGCAGGTTGATCCGTTCCTTCTTTGCCGCCTTCAGGATCACCTGCTGCATCGGCCCGACATCGACGGTGATCGTGTCGAAGAAATGCTTCGGGCTGACCCTGAAGCCCGCCGCTTCCAGCCCCTTGGCCACCCGGACGGTCTTGCGGTGGATGCGCTGGGCAATGGCCTTCAGCCCCAGCGGCCCGTGGAACACCGCATAGAAAGACGCCATGTTGGCCAGAAGCGCCTGCGCGGTGCAGACGTTCGAGGTGGCCTTTTCCCGGCGGATATGCTGTTCGCGGGTCTGCAGCGACAGGCGGTAGGCCTTGCCCCCCTGCGCGTCGATTGACACGCCGACGATGCGCCCCGGCATGTCGCGCTTGTACTTGTCCTTGCAGGCCATATAGGCCGCCGACGGCCCGCCATAGCCCATTGGCACGCCGAAGCGCTGAGTGGACCCCACGGCAATATCCGCCCCCATCGCGCCGGGTTCCTTGAGGATGGTCAGGGCCAGCGGATCGGCGATGACGATGCCGATGGCACCCGCCTCGTGCAGCGCCGCGATCTGGTCGGTGAAATCGGTCAGATGCCCATAGGTGCCCGGATACTGGAAAATTGCCCCAAAAACCGTTGTCGGATCAAGCTTTGCCGGATTGCCGACATGCACGCGGATGCCCAGTGGCTCGGCCCGCGTTTGCATCACCGCGATGTTCTGCGGATGGCAATTTTCATCGACGAAAAAGCTGTTCGCCTTTGATTTCGCCACCCGCTCGGCCATCGTCATCGCCTCGGCCGCCGCCGTGGATTCGTCCAAAAGCGAGGCATTGGCAATTTCAAGCCCAGTCAGATCGCAGACCATCGTCTGGTAGTTCAGCAACGCCTCCAACCGACCTTGCGAAATCTCGGGCTGATAGGGCGTATAGGCCGTATACCACGCCGGATTTTCAAGGATATTCCGCTGAATCGCCGGGGGCGTCACCGTGCCATAAAACCCCTGCCCGATCATCGAGGAGAAGACTTTGTTCTTCTTGGCCACCTGCCGCATGAACCACAACAGTTCGCGCTCGGACTTTGCTTTGCCGAAGTCCAAAGGCTTTTCCTGACGCAGGCTTTTCGGAATCGTCTGGTCGATCAGCTCATCCAGATCCTTCACCCCCAAGACCTTGAACATCTCGGACATCTCGGCGGGGGATGGCCCGATATGGCGACGGTTGGCGAAGTCATAGGGCAGGTAGTCAGTGGGGGTGAAAGACATTCTTTAGCTCCACGAATAGCGTCTCAGGATCGGCAGGGCCAAGTGCCCCCAAGACGCGCAAATAAAAGAATAAACCGGATAGTTTTTTGCCGACCTAGCCAATCAGCTCTTTATAGGCGTCCTCGTCCATGTAATCGTCCAGCACCGACAGATCATCGACCTTGATCTTGAAGAACCATGCCGCCCCCATTGGGTCGGCATTCACCAAACCGGGGTTATCACCCAACACGGTATTCACCTCGACAATCTCGCCGTCCACCGGGGCAAGAATATCCGACGCCGCCTTGACGCTTTCAATCACCGCCGCCTCGTCGCCCTTGGCGACCATAGTTTCCACTTCCGGCAGCTCGACAAACACCACATCGCCCAATTGCTCGGCCGCGTGTTCGGTAATGCCGACAACGATCAGATCGCCTTCAACGCGCAGCCATTCGTGATCTTCGGTATATTTCATCTCTCAACTCCTGTCGGTTGGTCAGCGTTTGTAAGTGGTGGGTTGGAAAGGCATGGGGACGATGGTGGCGGGCAAGCGCTTGCCCCTGACCTCGCCGTAAACCGTGGCGCCTTCGGCCAGTGCAGCAGGCAGATAGGCCATCGCCATCGGCGCCTCGATCGACGGGCCAAACCCGCCCGAGGTGATGGTGCCGATGGGCTGCCCCCCTTCAAGGGTGGCGAAAACCTCGGTGCCTTCGCGCATCGGCGCCCGCCCTTCGGGGCGCAGACCCACGCGGCGGCGGGCCGGACCGGTTGACAGTTCCTGCAAGATGCGCGCCGCCCCCGGAAAGCCACCTGCACGGCCCCCACCGGCGCGCCGCGCCTTTTGAATGGCCCAGGTCAGATTGGCCTCGACCGGCGTGGTGCCAGTGTCG
>JANMDM010000192.1:0-16038 GCA_031376305.1 Pseudomonadota bacterium
CGGCAGGCAAGACCTATGCGATGCAGGTGTCCTGCGTGAAGGACCAAGTGCAATTCGGTCAGGGTTGCGAGATCGGCAATGCGCTGTGGATCGAGGTTGACCCGAGCAAAGCCCGCATCGAAGCGGATGGCAAAGGCGCCACAGGCTATTACCGCCCTGAGGACCTGCACCAAGACCCGGCCTTTGGCGGCGACGGCGTGCGCTTTTGCTTTTCCAACACCGGCAATGAAGCGGGCAAGAACGACGCCGAAGTGATGTGCGTGGTCGATGGCACGCCGCTTGATACCCCGGCGGCGGATGCCGATGGCAAGATCGCAATGACCACTGTGGCCACGCGGTTCATTGAGGGCGACACAGATTTCAATTCCGTCGATAATCTTGATTTCCAACCGGGCAGCGGCAATCTTTATGTTGTCGAGGATCATCCGAATGGCGATATCTGGGCGTGTTTGCCCGATGGCGCCGACCGTGATCTGAAAACCGATGGCTGTATCAAGGTGCTGTCGGTCAAGGACAGCTCAGCCGAGCCGACCGGATTCATCTTCGCCCAAGATGGGCTGAGCGCCTATGTCTCGATCCAGCATTCCGATGATACCGGCATGGAGAAGGTGGATGACTATGCCACCGATGATTTGATCCGCATCACCGGATTTACGCCGGTCGCCGAGTGATTCCAGAACATTGCCGGGGGGCCGGGTCGACAGATCGTGCCCCCTATGCATCTGTCGCGTCCTGACCTTTGCCGGCGATATCGGACAAGACAGCCCTCCGCCGATGTTCCCCGATGGCGGTCAAGCGACAGGAGTGCCTCATGAAGATTGTCACCGAGTTTCCCCATGCCGTCCACGAAGATCCCGACATGGGAATTGTGCTGGCGGACGGCACCCGCCTGTCGGCACGGGTCTGGATGCCGCAAGGCGCGGGGCAATTCCCGGCAATCCTTGAGTTTCTGCCCTACCGCAAGCGCGATGGCACCGTTGCGCGCGATGCGCTGACACATCCTTACTTCGCAGGCCATGGCTATGCCTGTTTGCGTGTGGACTTGCGCGGCAATGGGGACAGTGAGGGGCTGATGGCAGATGAGTATTCGGCCCAGGAGCTGGCCGATGCCTGCGAGGTCATCCACTGGATTGCCGCCCAACCCTGGTCAAACGCTGCCGTGGGGATGATGGGGATCAGCTGGGGGGGCTTCAATGCGCTTCAGGTCGCCGCGTTGCAGCCTGAACCGCTGAAGGCGGTGATTTCGCTGTGTTCCACCGTGGATCGTTATGCGGATGATATTCACTACAAAGGCGGCTGCCTTTTGAACGAAAACTTCGGCTGGGGCGCGACGATGTGGGCCTATTCGTCACGCCCGCCCGATCCGGCGCTCCGGCAGGGATGGTACGAGATGTGGCAAGAACGGCTGGAGGCGGAGCCTTTCTTGCCCAGCCTGTGGCTGCGCCATCAGCGGCGGGACGACTATTGGAAACACGGCTCGATCTGCGAGGACTATTCGCAGATCAAAGCGGCAGTGCTGGCGGTGGGCGGTTGGGGCGATGCCTATAAGAACGCCGTGCCGCAACTGGTGGAAAATCTGGCCGGGCCGGTAAAGGGGATTGTTGGCCCCTGGGTGCATAAATATCCGCATTTTGCTGTGCCGCAGCCCCGCATCGGTTTCTTGCAAGAAGCGCTGCGGTGGTGGGATCACTGGCTCAAGGGCCAACAGACGGGTGTTGCGGCGGACCCGGCCTACCGGGTCTATCTGATGGACGGGGTGCGACCGGCGTCATGGTACGACAACCGCCCCGGCCGTTGGCTTGCCGAGCCGTCATGGCCGTCGCCGGGGGTGGAAGTGCGAACGCTGCCGCTTGGGCCGGGTATGCTGGGCGGCGATCCGATAGCGCGTGACAAGGATTTTCGCGTGACACTGTCCAGCCCGCAAGATTGCGGCATGAGCAGTGGCGAGTATTGCGCCATATGGCTGGGGCCGGAAATGCCCGGCGATCAGCGCCGGGACGATGCCTGTTCAGCCTGCTTTGATACCGGGCCGATGGCCGCAGTTGATATTGTCGGCGCGCCGGTGCTGCGGCTGCGGCTGGCGTCTGACAAGCCACTGGCGCAGATTGCGGTGCGGTTGAACCACATCCATCCCGACGGCGCCGCGACGCGGATCACCTGGGGGGTGTTGAACCTGACCCACCGCCTGTCGCATGAGTTCCCCGAACCGCTGGTGCCGGGGCAGGTCGTTGAGGTGAGCGTGGCGCTGGATCATATCGCCTACCGGCTGCCAGAAGGCCATCGCCTGCGGGTGGCGGTGTCGTCGAATTACTGGCCGATACTCTGGCCATCACCGGAGCCGGCGACCCTGACGCTGTCTGGCGGCAGTTTCGATCTGCCGCTGCGCATCCGCCATGCCCAAAGTGACGAGGTGAGCTTTGCGCCGCCCGAGGCGGCCTCACCCTTGGCCATGCGTGAAATCCGCCCCGAATCTCACATCCGCCGCACCGAGATCGACCAGCGCAGCGGCATCGTCAGCCTGATCATCGAGGATGACTTTGGCGAGGCCGAGAATCTCGATCACGGCGGTATCGCCGGATCGGTGGCGCGCGAGCGGTGGGATATTCACCCCGATGACCCCCTTTCTGCCCGCGGCACAGCCCATTGGACCGAGGTGGTGGAGCGCGATGGCAAACGGCTGCGGACCGAGGCGCACTGCGCGATGTGGTCGGATGCTGCGCACTTTCATCTGACCGCCCGGATCGAAGCATATGAGGGTGATGCGCAGATCTGTGCGCGCGACTTCGCGGAGTCGATCAGGCGCGACCATTTATGAGGAAAAAACAACCCTTTTCGCGGTGTCGGTCCTGATCTCATTCGGGACCCAACTGTTGCCGGGCGATGTGGCGCAGTCCATTCTTGGGCAGTCGGCCACCCCGGAATCACTGGCCAACCCGCGCGAAGCCCTGGGGCTGAACGAGCCGGCAATACCAAGATATTTCAAATGGCTTTGGGGTATCTTGCATGGCGATCTGGGCAAGGCACTGACCAACGGTCAGGACATTGAGCGATCTCAGGGCGGTTGTTTAACACGCTGTTCCTGGCGTTTTGGGCGGCGGTGATTTCAGTGCCGCTGGCGATTACATTAGGTCTTTTGGCGGTGCGCTACCGCAACCGCTGGCCAGACAAGCTGATCTCGGCCATCACCTTGACGACGATTTCCCTGCCGGAATTCGTGGTGGGCTATATCGCCATGTATTTTCTGGCGGTGAAGTACCGGATTTTTTCACCGACCGCGACCTTCTTTCTTACTGCACTATTCGCGCCGCTCATCGCCCCTTACGGCATGGCCGACGTGGTCGGGGATAGTTGGGAACCGGCCTCGGCCAGGTTTCTGCTGGGCACCGATTCCATCGGCCGCGATCTGCTCAACCGGATGATCTACGGCGGGCGGACGACGATCTTTGTCGCGATTGCCGCAACAACGGTAAGTTTTGTCACCGGGTCGGTGCTGGGTTTTTCGGCGGCGGTTCTGGGCGGCTGGATGGATCAGGGCATGTCGCGGTTTGTCGATCTGATAATGGCAATCCCGACGCTGATCCTGGCATGGTGATCCTGACGGTCATGCCAACGACCCTGACCATCCTGATCCTGGTCATCGGGCTTTTGGATGCCACGCGGGTCTTTCGTCTGGCCAGTGCCGTGGCCGTTGACATCAACGTCATGGACTACGTCGAGGCGGCACGGCTGCGCAGCGAGCGTCTGGGCTGGATCATCTCCCGCGAGATCTTGCCAAATGCCCTGTCGCCCTTGGTGGCTGAACTTGGCCTGCGCTTTATCTTTGCGGTGCTGTTCATTTCGACCCTGTCGTTTCTGGGCCTAGGCGTGCAGCCACCGCTGGCCGATTGGGGCGGGATTGTAAAAGAAAACAAGGAAGGTCTGGTTTACGGCGTTTCTGCCGCGCTGATCCCGGCCTTTGCCATCGCGGTTCTGGCGATTTCGGTCAATCTAGTGGCCGACTGGATCCTGAACCGCACGACCAGCCTGAAAGGAGGTCGCGGTGCGTGACATGACTGACACAAAGAAAGACAGCCCGCTTCTTGAAATCCGCAACCTCAAGATTGGCGGCACCATCTTTGCCCCCGGCGAAAAGCCCCGGGATGTGGCCATCGTCGACGGTGTTTCGCTGACATTGGCGCGGGGCCGCGTGCTGGGTCTGATCGGCGAATCCGGGGCCGGAAAATCGACGATCGGCATGTCGTCGATGGCTTACGGTCGTGGCGGCGTGCGGATCACCGGCGGCGAGGTTATCCTGAATGGCCGCGACATCCTGAAGGGCAGCGCCGCCAATCTGCGCGAACTGCGCGGCCGCGAAGTGACCTATGTGGCACAATCGGCCGCCGCCTCATTTAACCCCGCAAAGCGGCTGATGGATCAGGTGATCGAAGCTTCGCTGTTCCACGAGTTGATGAGCAAGTCCGAAGCCGAAGCGCGGGCGATTTTGCTGTTCGGCAAGCTTGGTCTGCCAAGCCCGGAAACCATTGGCCAGCGCTATCCGCATCAGGTTTCGGGTGGGCAGTTGCAGCGGGTGATGACGGCGATGGCGCTGTGCCCGAAGCCAGACCTCGTGGTCTTTGACGAACCAACCACAGCCCTGGATGTGACCACCCAGATCGAGGTTCTGGCGGCAATCAAAGAAGCCATCCGCGAGACTGGGGTGGCGGCCCTTTACATCACCCATGACCTGGCTGTTGTGGCGCAGGTTGCTGATGACATCATGGTGCTGCGCCATGGCAAAATGGTTGAATATGGCAGGACCAGCCAGATTATCGCCGCCCCCCGTGAAGACTATACGCGGGCTTTGGTGTCGGTCCGCTCAAAGGACCATCCCGAAAAACCTGGTGGTGCCACGCCGGTGCTGAAGGTCGAGAATGTCACGGCCCGCTACAAGAGCGTGCCGATTGATGTGCTGAAAAACATTTGTGTGTCACTTGAGCCGGGTCACACTTTGGCCGTGGTCGGTGAAAGCGGATCCGGTAAATCGACGCTGGCGCGCGCCATTACCGGGCTTTTGCCCCCCGCGCGCGGGCGGATGATCTTTGCCGGCCGCGAATTGTCACCGGCGCTTTCGGGGCGCAGCAAGGACGATCTGCGCGAATTGCAGATGATCTATCAGATGGCCGATGTGGCGATGAACCCGCGTCAGACCATTGCCACCATCATCGGGCGGCCGCTGGAGTTTTACTTTGGCCTGAAAGGGGCGGAACGCGACCGGCGCGTTCAAGACCTGCTTGAGCAGATCGAAATGGGCAAGGGCTATGCTGACCGCTATCCGGCAGAACTTTCGGGCGGTCAAAAGCAACGGGTCTGTATTGCGCGGGCGCTGGCCGCAAAGCCAAAGCTGATCATCTGCGATGAGGTGACATCGGCGCTTGATCCTTTGGTCGCCGAAGGCATCCTGAAGCTGTTGCTTGATCTTCAGGCGCAGGAAAACGTCGCCTACCTGTTCATCACCCATGACCTGGCTACGGTCAAATCCATCGCCGATAGCATCGCCGTGATGTATCGCGGCGAAGTGGTGCGCTATGGGCGCAAGTCAGACGTTTTGGCGCCGCCCGTCGATGACTATACCGATCTGCTGTTGTCGTCGGTGCCAGAAATGCGCCAAAGCTGGCTAGAGGAAGTCATCGCCCACCGTAAAATGGAAAGCGCCGGAAACTGATGGCGCGGCGTCGTTTTGGCAAACCGGCCTGCAAGCCAGTGCCGGTAGTTTTTTTGCGAATCCGGGTTCAGGCCGCATAATCGCTGCCTTCGTCGTCCAGCAAAGCCTTGATTTCCCGCAGATGCGCCTCGGCAAAGCCGGAGTAGGCTTCCCATTCCTGCGCGGTCTTCTCGGCCACCGCGTCGGGCAGATAGCGCAGCGGGCGGCCGGTCTGCAGGGCGCGGATATAGGTCTCGGCGGCGCGTTCAAAGTAGTAAAGCCGGTTGAAGGTTTCGGCGACGCTGCGCCCGATCACCAGCACGCCATGGTTGCCCATCACCAGCGTGGTGATCTTTGGGTCGGCCAGTTGCACGGCACAGCGCGCCGCTTCGTCCGCGAAGGCCATGCCGCCATAGTGATCGTCGACCACATGGCGACCAAAGAACATTGCGGTATTCTGATCAATAGCCGGCAGGTGGCTGTCGGCAAGGCTGGCCAGCACCGTGGCGTGAACGGAATGCACATGCATGACGCAGCGCGCGTGGGAACACGCACGGTGAACGGCGCCGTGTAACCCCCAGGCAGTCGGATCAGGGGCATCGGGGCGGTTCATGGTTTCCGGGTCATCGGCGTCGATCTCGATCAAATCAGAGGCGCGGATACGGGCAAAATGCCGCCCGTTCGGGTTGATCAAAAACCGGGTGCCGCTGGCATTTACGGCGAAGGAAAAGTGGTTGGCGACCGCCTCATGCATGTTCAGCCGCGCTGTCCAGCGGAAGGCAGCGGCAAGGTCGGTGCGATGGCCCCCATGGGTCAGGTTCGGGGGCGGTGCCAGGGTCATCATGAAGCTTTCCTTCTGGGTCCACATGCCGATGAACAGGCATGGACAGGGTGGGATGCCCTCAGGCGCGGTCGTGGGGCCATTGGCCTTGACCCAAGGCGGCAATGCCTGCGGTGATGCGCGCGAAACTGTCTTTGGCCCGCGCGACCGTCGCGCGGGCGCGCAGGTAGCCGTGGACCAGTCCCTTTTCCACCGTCACATGGGCGTGTCCTCCGGCGCGGGCGATGGCGGCAGCATAGGCCACGCCATCATCGCAGAGCGGGTCGCATTCGGCGGCATGGATCAGCGTCGGTGGCAGGCCGGTAAAATCATGGTCCTGCAAGGGGCCTGCGGTCGGATCGCTTTGTGGTTCCACCCCGCCTGCATGGCGGATGCCCGCATAGAATGCGACATCATCGCGCGTCAGCATCGGTGCCTGCGCATGGGTAAGGTAGCTGCCGGTGTCACGGTCGCCGCCAAGGCCCGGATAGATCAGCATCTGCCCGGCAATGCCCAGACCGGCGCCGCGCGTGGCATGGGCGACCGCAGCCGCAAGGGTGCCCCCGGCGCTGTCGCCCGCCAGCACCAAGGCGCCACCAAAGGTTTCGGCCACGGCGCGGGTCACTGTCAGCGCATCGTCGAAATGCGCCGGGTGGCGGTGTTCGGGGGCAAGGCGGTAATCGGCGGCGATGACGCGAAAGCCGGTGGCCGCACAGAGTTCGGCGCAGACATCGTCATGGCTTTCAAGCCCGCCCACCACAAAGCCACCACCATGGAAATAGACGGTGGTGGCGGCAGCCGCTCCGCTTTCATAAATGCGGATGCGGATGCCCGCCAAAGCTTCGTTGCGCGCCGTAACGCCTGTGGGGTGGTCGCGATGGAAAGCACCGCACATGCTGTCATAGATCTTGCGCTGCCGGGCGATGGAATAGCTGGTGGTTTCGGCGGGGAACCAGCTTTCGCTGGCGCGGATAAAGGCCCAGGTTTCGGCGTCGATGATCTGGGTGTAGTCGGGGGTGGTCATCGGCGCGCCTTGATGCGGGTATTGCTGACTGCAAGTATGGCGCAACGGCCCGTGTCCGGGCTTGCCTGTCTGCGACACCGACGGCGCGTTCAGACGGCAGAGGGATGAATAAGCGGCACGTAGCCCGCCAAAAGTACGGCAACCAAAGGGGCAGGGGTCAACACCGCCACTTTGGCGGAGGTCGGGCGCGGCAAGGCCGGGCCGTAACCTTCGGGCGTATAGGGGTGAAGGGCGGTGGTTGTGACAAGATGGTCTTGCCCGGCCAGCGTGATGAAGCACCCTGCGGGCAGGGACGCGATCGCAGCCTGATGAAGGCGTTGGCGTCGGGGCGGATCGGTCAGCCGCGCGCGGTGCAGGCACGCGTCTATATCTGCCGCCAGGACCTTGTTCCCAAGCCCCGCCACGCCCCATGCCGTGCGGAAGCGATTGTAATCGGCGCGACGGCATTCGGCGCAGGGGCGGTGACCGGCGGCAAAGGCCACCGCCTCGTCCAGAAAGAACAACTCGGTGTAGGTGCGTGGCGCCATGATCGGCCGGCGCCAGTCCTTGAACGACAGCGCGCAGGTGATCCACAGATCCGAGGTCCAGCGCCGCTTGCCCAGATGCCCCGCAGCGTCGTGCAAGATGCCACGATTGCCCATCAACAGCCCGCGCCCCGGATGGGTGATGATTTCGGACCTTGGCGTGACGCGGTTCTGGTGGGGCATCAGCGCATCCGAAGCGCCCCGTCCAGGCGGATCACCTCGCCGTTCAGGTAATCGCATTCGACGATGAACCGCGCGAGTGCCGCAAATTCGGCGGGATCGCCCAAGCGCTTGGGATAGGTCACCTCGGCGGCAAGGCTGGCTTGCACATCCGGCGGCAGACCGCGCAGCATCGGCGTGGAAAAGATGCCCGGCGCAATCGCGCAGACCCGGATCCCGAGGCTGGCCAGATCACGGGCAACGGGCAGGGTCATTCCGGCGATCCCGGCTTTTGAGGCGGCATAGGCCGCCTGACCCTTTTGCCCGTCAAAGGCGGCGATCGAGGCGGTGTTGATGATCACGCCTTTGGGGTCGCCGTCGTTCAGGGCCATCTCGGCTGCGACCAGACGCAGGCAGTTGAAGGATCCGACCAGATTGATGTCGACGGTCTGGCGGAAGCTTTGCAACGGGTGCGGCCCCGCGCGCCCCAGCGTCCGCTCGCCGATGGCAATGCCTGCGCAGTTGACCAGGATGTCGATGCCGCCCATTGCGGCCTTTGCCGCGACGATGCCACCGGCGACCGAAGCTTCATCGGTCACGTCAACCACGGCAAATGCGGCGCCAATGCTGGCGGCAAACACGGGCCCGCGCGCCGCGTCGCGGTCAAAGATCGTCACTTCGGCCCCGGCGGCGCGGAAATCCTTGGCTGTGGCGGCCCCGAGGCCCGAAGCGCCGCCGGTGATGAGAGCGCGGGATGCGGCAAGGTCCATGGCGGCCCCGGTTTAATGAACAATTGTTCAATAATACTGCGCCGAAACCTGCCTGTAAAGCTGGCGCTTGGCGGCTGATGGCCGATGGCCCCGGCGGGGATTGGCCGGCGTTCGGCGCGAACATGCCCCTATCCGTCACATCTCCGTGCCGGGTCTTGGATCTGCGCCTTTGCGGACTAGGTCAGGTAACGGACCATACTGACTGCCCGGGTATCAAAGCCCGGAAACGGGCGGGAACCAAAGCCCGGAAACGGGGTTGTGATCCGAATGAAAATGGAGACTGAAATGAAAAATGTCAGAAAAATCGCCTCAGGCGCGACACTTGTAGCCCTGATGGTGGCGGGCGTCGGCCTTCCGGCGATGGCCGGCGGCATGGCCGCGCCGATTGTGGAGCCGACCATAGTCACCGCCCCACCGATGGTGCGCAATGATGGGGACTGGACCGGCGGCCATGTCGGCGCGCAGTTGGGCTACGGCGATGTATCGGCCGGGGCAAACAGCGGCACCGGAGCGACCTTTGGCCTGAATGCCGGATATGACCGCGACTTTGGCAAATGGGTGGCGGGCGTCGGCCTTGACTGGGACAAGACGGATATCAGTCTTGGCGCCGGGACCGACAAAATGAAAGACATCGCGCGGCTGAAGTTCCGGGTCGGCGCCGACATGGGCCGTACACTGGTCTATGCCACGGCCGGTCCGGCGCGGGCCTCCGCCAATATCGGCGGGGTCAGCAACAGCGACAACGGCTGGTTCGGCGGCATCGGGGCGGATTATGCCCTGAACGACCGTTGGACGGTCGGCGGCGAACTTTTGACCAACCGCTTCAGCAATTTTGCCGGAAGCGGCACCGATCTGAAGGCGACCACGGCCACCGTCAACGTCGGCCTGCGCTTCTGACCAAGACTGCGCGGGCAGAGGGGGTCCCTTTGCCCGCGCCCTCAAGCTCCGGCCCTACCAGCGGCCGCTGGCACCGCCGCCGGAAGAGCTGCCGCCCCCAAAGGATCCGCCACCTCCTGCATTATTTCGGCTTTGCGCCCCCCGCCACGGCCGCTCATCCCGGTACGAGCATCGGGTGCAGGTGGTCAGGATTTGCCCGGTGCTTGGCGGTAGACTGCCCGGCAAGACATGTTCCCGGTGCAGCCCTTTTTGGCCACAGCTCGGACAGCGCCTGAAGCGATAGCTCCAGTCCGACAGACGCTGCCCAAACATCCCCATGCCGACAATTGCCGCAGCAATCGCCCCAAAAGCCCAGGGGAAAAACCGCTCAAATCCGCTTTGTGACGGCGCCGACGAAACCTCTGCCGACAGTCCCTTGGCGTGTGGGCGGGCAATCTTGGTGATGGTTTGCGCCATACCCGCAGCAATCCCTGCGGCGATGTTGTTTTTCTTGAATTCCGGCAAAAACCAGCGGTTGACAATATCCTGGGCCAAAACGTCATAGCCCTGATCATAACCTGCACCCAGTTCGATCCGCATTTCGCGGTCCTCGACGGCGATCAAGACCAAAATCCCATCGTTGAATTCTGCCCGCCCCACGCCCCAGCTGTTAAACACCCCGGTGGCAAAAGCTTCGATCGACGGGCTGTCATCATAGTCACCCCGCGACGGAATGGTCAGCAGGGTTAGTTCAACGCCGGTTTCCGATGTCAGTTTCGCCAACTCCCCCCGCAACTGGTCAGCTGCGGCAGGCTCGATGATATCGGCCAGATCGTTGACATAGAGGTCAGCGTGACCGGGGTAGGGGGCGGCATGGGTTGCGGCACCGCTCAGCAGTAAAAGTGAAAACACCAGGGTCAGAAAACGGTACATCAGCCAGCCTCCAGAAACTCAGCAACAACCGTCGGGATCATCATGACATCATCGCGCCTGCAATCAAACTGACCAACCTGCACCCGAATGACAAAGCGACCCTGATGGCGGGTCTGGGTCAGATAGAGGCGCCCGTCATCGTTGATCCGGGCCAAAAGCGCCTCGGTCGCCGCGTCGCCTGTGGTTCGTGCAAAGGTAAACAGCGACAACGCCGGGGCGGTGGTAATTTCAATGCCAGGCAGGGCGGCCACAGCGGCACAGGCCTCAACCGACCAGGCGACATGATTGCGGATGCGGGTGCGCAGGCCGTCCAGCCCGTAGGCCCGCAGCACGAACCAAAGCTTCAGGGCCCGGAAGCGGCGGCCAAGGGGCAGGGTCCATTCGTTGAAATTGGTGATGTCGTCCTGACCTTGGGTTTGCAGATACTCTGGCCGCAAACCCAGCGTGCGGATCTGGGGGCCGGGGTCCGCCAGAAACTGGACCGCACAATCGAATTGCGCGCCCAGCCATTTGTGCGGGTTGAAGATGATGCTGTCGGCGGCTTCGGCCCCCGCCCAAAGGCTGCGGAATTCGGGGCAGATCATGGCGCTGCCCGCCCAGGCCGCATCGACATGCGTGTAAAGCCCGTGCGCCTTGGCGATCGCGATGCTTTCCGCCATGCGATCAAACGCCCCGATGGAGGTGCCCCCGGCGCAAAGCACCACCCCGGCGGGTAAAAGGCCCTGGGCTTTGTCGGCGGCAATGGCGCGCTCCAACGCTGCGGGATCCATCGCATGGGTGGAATCGGTGGGTACCTTGATCAGATTGTCTTGGCCGATCCCGGCCACACGCACGGCCTTGTCCACCGACGAATGGGTCTCGGCACTGGCATAGAGGCGCAACATTGGCTGACCAGACAGGCCTTGCCGCACCCCGGCCCAGTCCAGTGCCCGTTCGCGCATGGTCAGCACCGCCGCAAGGGTGGCCGTGGTGGCGCTGTCATGAAGGGTGCCGGTCATGCCGGTGGGCAAGCCCAAGGCCTGAGCCAGCCAGCGGATCATCACTTGTTCAATCTCGGTCGCCGCCGGGGCCGTCTGCCAGAGCATCGCCTGGGCGGCGATGGCATTGGCCAGCTGCTCGGCCAGCATCGACGCGGGGGCGGCGTTGGCGGGGAAATAGGCAAAGAACCGCGGGTGCTGCCAATGGGTCATCGCGTCAGGAACGATCCGTTCAAAATCGGCAAAGATCGTCGCCATCGGCTCGGCCTGTTCTGGTGCTGCGGCGGGCAACCGTGCGGCCGTCGCCCCCGGACGGGTTGCAGGGCGCACCGGGCGGTCGCGCAGGCCGGCATGGTAGTCATGTGCCCAGTCAGCCGCGTGTTTGGACCAGTGGCGCAGATCGTCATGGTTCATCGGAGCGTCCTTACAAATATTTGCCGATCAAAGGCCGTATTGTCCGAGATACGCAAGGACCAACGGCGCACAGGGCCGCAGCTGAGGATGAACAGTTCCGCCCCGCAAACCCAGTCGCAGCGCCGCCGGACATTTCGCCCGATAGAACAACCTGAACGGCCAGGAAGGCCGCAACCCAAAGGGTATAATTTCGTCACTTCACCTTCCAGGTGGGAACCGATAGATCGTCGATGACCACAGAATGTTTGCAGAAGGTAGTCGCCCGATGAAAGCCCGTGTTCATGTCATGCTGAAAGACGGCGTCCTTGACCCGCAAGGCGAGGCGGTGCGTCATGCACTTGGCACCCTTGGCTTTTCCGGGGTTGAGGGGGTGCGACAGGGCAAGGTGATCGAATTGGACCTGACCGCGAAGGATGCCAAAGCCGCTGAGGCGGAAGTGAAGGTGATGTGCGAAAAGCTGCTGGCCAACACCGTGATCGAGAAATATTCGATCGAGATCGTCTGAGCGCCAGCACCAGCGCGACCTTGCGCAGTGTCAACAATGTTGCGCGATGCGGCCATTATTGGTCTGCGAATGCCCCAAAGTTTGGGCCTGGGCGGCAACAGGCCACTGGAACCATCCCTGACATTAGGGTAGGACGCGGCTATCCCAAGGCCGTCCAAGGAGTCTCCGATGAAAGCCGCCGTCATCACCTTTCCGGGGTCGAACTGCGATCGCGACCTTGCGGTGGCCTTTGAGCGGGCCGGCGCAACAGTGGCGCGGGTCTGGCACAAAGACACCGATTTGCCTGAGGGTACCGATATTGTCGGCTTGCCGGGCGGCTTTTCTTACGGTGACTATCTGCGCTGCGGGGCGATTGCGGCGCAATCACCGATCATGCGGTCGGTCAAGGACTTTACCGTACGCGGTGGGTATGTTCTGGGCATTTGCAACGGCTTTCAGATTCTGACCGAAACCGGTCTGCTTCCCGGCGCGCTGATGCGCAATTCCGGTCTTAAGTTCGTCGGTAAAGTCATTGATCTGAAAGTAGAAACATCGGACAGCGCCTTCACCGGGCTGTGGCAAAATGGCGAACAGATCCGGGTTCCCATCGCCCATCACGATGGCAATTTCACCATCGATGCCATTGGTCTTGCCCGGTTGCAGTCCGAAGATCGCATTGCCTTTCGCTATGTCCAAAACCCGAATGGGGCGATGGCCGATATTGCCGGGGTCTTGTCTGAAAACCGCCGCGTGCTTGGCATGATGCCGCATCCTGAGCGCATGGTGGAGACGGTTCAGGGCGGCACCGACGGATCGGTGCTTTTCCGCTCGCTGCTTTCTGCGATGGCAATGGCCTGAGCCCCCGTGCTTGAGCCTTGTCGCGCGCGCGCCTAGACTGCGTGGCATGAACGCAGATCAGACCGATCACATTGACGGGACAGTGCCGCGAATGGTCCTTGACCCCGCACCCGAAGCCCTGACTGCCGACCCGGTCAGGCTGGTGGGTCCGCGGCGATCTGTCCGCCGACTGCGCGGGCGGCTGCGATCACGGGTTTTGTCGATACTTTTCATTGCACTGGCGGTCGCGGTGATCTGGATCACCAATGCTTTCCTGTCGGATCGGTTCACTGAATCCACCCGCAACCGCGCCGAAGTTCGTCAGGCGCTTTACACCGGGCAGATTCTGTCCGAGGTGCAACGCACCTCGGTCGTGCCGCTGTTACTGGCGCGTGACCCGGAACTGATCAAGGCCCTTGATAGCCATAGCTTTACCTCGACCTCGCAGCGGCTGATTTCGGCGCAGACCGAAATTGGGGCCTTGTCGATTCAGTTGCTTGATCTGACCGGCCGCGTGGTTGCAGCGACGGATCGTACCCGCCTGGGCACCCCCCTGAATACAGACGAAGGCTTCATTCAGGCCCAACGGTTGAACGAGACGGTTTTTTCGGTCAGCGAACGATCCACCGGCGCCTTTGAATTTGCCTTTTCCAGGGCGATGTTTTCTGAGGCGCGCAAAGTCGGCGTGATCACGGTAAGCGTTGATCTGGCCCAGTTTGAGACGGCATGGGCGGGCGAAGCCGATGCCGTCGCGGTGTTTGACAGCACCAATCGGATCATCATGGCGACCGAGCCGCGCTGGCGCGGCCTGGCGATGGATGAGGCGCTGGCGGTTCGTTCCGCCCCGAACGCCATCGAACGGGCAATCCGCGCGACCAGTGACTGGACCAGTCACGCGCCGGATGCCTATGTGCAAGGTGTGGGCGTGATGCGCACCGAAATGCGCATTCCGTTTCGCGGCTGGAAGCTGATCAGCTTTACCAGCTACGATTCGATCCGCGACCGGGTGAATGCGGTTTTGGCGCTTGAAATCATGGGATTCGCGTTGCTTCTTGCCATAGCTTTCTATTGGTTGTCGCGCCGCGCCCTGGTTGAAACGGCGACCATACGCGCTGAGTCGGCGGAATTGCGCCAGTTGAACAGCCGTCTTCGGCAAGAGATAGCCGAACGCGAGAAAGCCCAAAAAGACCTCGCCGTAGCGGAACAGACACTGGCGCAGTCGTCAAAACTGGCGGCCTTGGGCGAGATGTCCGCCTCGGTCAGCCACGAGCTGAACCAGCCCTTGGCGGCGATGAAAACCTACCTGGCAGGCGCGCGGCTTTTGCTGCAACGCAAGCGCACCGAAGAGGCGATGTCGAGCTTTCAGCGCATCGACGATCTGATCGAGCGGATGGGGGCCATCACCCGCCAATTGAAAAGCTATGCGCGCAAGGGCGGAGAGGCGTTTGAGCCAGTAGACGTTCGCTCTTGTGTGTCGGGGGCGCTGTCGATGATGGAGCCGACGCTGCGCCTGCGCACGGTCAAGATAACCCGCATGATGCCCCGCCAGCCGGTCATGGTTCAGGCCGACCGCATCCGGCTTGAGCAGGTGATCATCAACCTGCTGCGCAATGCGCTGGATGCCACCAAGGATGAGGTGGCGCCGATGATTGATTTGCAGCTATCGTCGGGCGACATGGCGGTGCTGACGGTGCGCGACAACGGCCACGGCATTGCCGATCTCGACAGCCTTTTTGAGCCCTTTTACACCACCAAGAAGCCCGGTGAGGGTGTTGGCTTAGGGCTTGCCATTTCGTCCGGCATCGTCAACGACCTAGGCGGCAGGCTGACAGCACGCAATGTGAAAAGTGTCGGCTCGCAACTGGGTGGGGCTGTCTTCGAAGTCCTGCTCCCTCTATTAAATGAAAAGACCAAGGCGGCGGAGTAACCGATATGGCGCGCGCGATGAAAGTGGCGATTGTCGATGACGAACAAGATATGCGGCAGTCGATCAGCCAGTGGCTGGCTCTGTCCGGGTTCGATCCTGAAACCTTTGCCAGTGCCGAAGAGGCGCTGAAAACCATCGGCTCCGATTATCCGGGCGTGGTTATTTCGGACATCAAGATGCCCGGCATGGACGGCATGGCGTTCCTCAAAAAACTGATGAGTCTCGACAGTGGCCTGCCGGTGATCATGATCACCGGCCATGGCGACGTGCCGATGGCGGTCGAGGCGATGCGGGTGGGCGCATTTGATTTTCTGGAAAAGCCGTTCAACCCCGACCGGATGAGCGAACTTGCCAAACGGGCCAGCCATGCCCGCCGCCTGACGCTGGATAACCGCGCCCTCAGGCGTGAATTGTCGGACGGCACCGTGATGATGAAAAAGCTCATCGGTGCCGCCCCGGCGATGGAGCGGCTGCGCGAGGATATCCTTGATCTGGGGCAGGCCGACGGCCATGTGCTGATCGACGGCGAAACCGGTACCGGCAAAACGCTGGCGGCGCATGCGCTGCACGCGGTGGGATCACGCGCGGGCAAGAAATTCATCGTCATCAGCTG
>JANMDM010000222.1:0-4038 GCA_031376305.1 Pseudomonadota bacterium
CGCAAACCCCGGCGGGTTTTATTGCGCCGCAGCGCTTCCCCGGATCAAACCGACAAAGTCGGAGGTTTTAGCCGCCGGATATCAAAAGAATCATTTGCCAACATCTTGGGAACCCTGAGAGTTACGCTGAATTTGTTTTTCGGGGATGGATAGAATTATGGATGTTGCCCGCCGCGATTTTACGAGGAAACCAACCCGGCCGGTCCTGCTGTCGCTGGGCATGGTGGTTTTGCTGGCGGCCTGTAAAAGCGGCGGCGGTGGCGGGACAATCGGTTCAGCGTTCAACTATGCGTCGCCCTTTGCACCGCCGGCACCGGTTTTGTCATCGGTGCTGACGGCGGCCTCGAATTTTATCTCCTCGGCTCAGGTTCCGGGATTCGACAGTGCGGCGCAGACACTGCTGAGCAGCGATCCGCGCTACACCCGCCAAATCACCAATGGCTGGTCCATCCAACTCGACGACGGCTCGTTCGCGACCGGGTTGAACAGCTATCCGCTGCAATCCTCCGGCGCGGCCTTTGCCCATGCCGCCGGTCTGACCGGCGCCGGACAGACGGTGGCCCTGGCAGACACCCACCTGAACACCACGCATGAGGTGTTTTCGGGCAAGCCGTCGGGTTCAGTGACTGTCGATTCCAACACACCGCTGGTCGCTGATCAGGGCGAGAATAATCACGGCACAACCGTGGCCTCGATCATCGCCGGCCAGTCGTCAAGCTTCATCGGCGTGGCGCCGGGGGCCAACCTGCTGTTCGGGGCCTATTCCAACGATCAGACCCTGACCAGCATCACCAATGCGGCCGCAAGCGCCAATGCGGTCGCGCTGAACAACTCCTGGGGCTATGATACGGCGTTCGTCAGCGCCAGTTCCTTTCAGGCGGCCTTCTCGGGCGCCTCGGGCCTTGGCTATCTGACGGCGCTGAAAAACTATGCCGCGAACGGGGTTGTGGTTTTTGCCGTCTCAAACAACACCACGCACACGCATTCGACGATCATGGACGCCCTGCCCTATGTCGATCCGTCGCTTGAGGCGGGCTGGATCGCCGTTGCCAACGGGGTGCCGACCCAATCGGGGCAGAGCGTCACTTCGGTGCAGATGTTGTCGGCGGGGTGCATGGAATCGGCGCGCTGGTGTCTGGTCGCGGATGGCGGCTGGCAAGGGGCGACATCGCAAAGCAATATCTCTTACGGTTTCGGCACCGGCTCGTCTTTTGCGGCACCGCAGGTGTCGGGGGCGCTGGCCCTGCTGGCCGAGGCCTTCCCCGGTTTGTCGCCGCATGATCTGCGGGTCCGGCTTCTGGCGTCGGCCGACAATCACTTCTTCACGCCCGATGGCTCGGTCGAGTTGGCAACCGGGTTCAACAAGAATTACTCGTTCACTTATGGGGTGGGGTTCCTTGATATCCGCGCCGCACTCTTGCCCATCGGGCCGACGTCAATGAGCCTTGCCAATGGCAGCGTCCAGCTGACCAATCAACCGATCCTGATGTCGGGGGCGGCCCTGGGCGATGCGGTGGCGCAAAGCCTTGAAGGGGTTAACGTCGGGGTGCAAGACGCGCTGAAAGCCGATTTCATCCAGTCTGGTGCCGCGCTGGCGGGTGCGGTGGCGCCGGCATCGCTGTCCCGCACGCTGCTGTCGCGGTCGCTGGCTGACGACTTGACCAGCACCCGCACCGCCTCGGTCACGGCGATCTCGGATCCGTTTTCGGCGTTTTCGGGCCTGCCGGTGGCGGTCACCGATCTGAGTGGTCAGCTGGGGGCAAGTGTTTTGCTGCCCGGCGGCACCGGTGGCAGCTATGGGTTCAGTGTCAAGAAAGCCCTGACGGACGGGCCGACACGGCTGGAGCTTGGGGTGAAGGTCGCGCATGATCAGGGCAGCGTCATGGGCTTTGGCGCCACCGGCGGCGGTGCCGGGGCCGACATGCTGGCGCTGCAACTCGGGCTGTCGCAAAGTCTTGGCAGCACCGGCTTCCTGTCGCTTTCCGGCGAGGTTGGCATCGCCAATCTGGGCACGCAGGCGGCGCTGACGCATGTCTCGACGGCGGGTTTCAACAGCGTCGCCCTGGACATTGGCAGCCGCGAGGTTTTTGCAGCCGGGGACCGGCTGGCCTTTGGGGTGTCGATGCCGGTGGCGGTAACCTCAGGCCATGCCCAGATCGTGCTGCCGGTGGCGCGTTCGGCCCTGAGCAAGAGCTTTGAGGCCATTGAGCTGAACCTCGCACCGTCTGACCGTGAGGTTGACATGCGGATCAGTTATCAGCGGCCGCTTTCGCCGGGCGTGGAAATGCTGGTGGAACTGGTCCATGCCGAAAACTTCGGCAACCGGGCGGGCGCGCAAGATACCGCCGGGGTTCTGACGGTGAAATACGCGTTCTGAGGTGCGCCCCGCGCGATCTTTTACCGGCGGACTTAGCTGAACAACTCGTGGCAAAGCTCCAGCGCCTCGATCAGCACGTCGACCTCGGCTTTGGTGTTGTAAAGCCCGAAGGAGGCCCGGCAGGTTGCGGTAACGCCCAGATGGGCCATCAGCGGCATGGCGCAGTGCGTGCCAGCCCGCACCGCGACGCCCTTCTTGTCAAGCACGGTCGAAATATCATGGGCATGGGCGGCCCCGTCCAGGGTGAAGGAAAAGATCGCCGCCTTGTCGGGCGTCGTGCCTTGCAGGTTCACCCAGTTCAGCCCCTTGAACCGCGCCACTGCATAATCGCGCAAGGACGCTTCATGGGCCGCGACGTTGGCCATCCCCAAGGACATCAGATAGTCCAGCGCCACGCCCATGCCGATCTGCTGGACGATCCCCGGTGTGCCCGCCTCAAACTTCATCGGCGGGTCGTTGTAGGTGACGGCGTCGCGGCTGACGTCGCGGATCATGTCGCCGCCGCCAAGGAAGGGGCGCATCTCGGCCATCCGGTCTTTCGATATCCAGATCGCACCAGAGCCGGAGGGCCCGTAAAGTTTATGCCCGGTGATCACATAAAAATCGCAGCCAAGATCGGGAACCGACACCGGGGCATGCACCGCCCCCTGACTGCCATCGACCAGAACCGGCACGGCTTTTGCCCTGGCGCCTTTGCAGATTGCCGCCACATCGACCCGGGTTCCGGTGACGTTCGACATCTGCGTCACCGCCACCAACCGGGTCCTGGGCCCAATGGCGTCAATGACCTTTTGCGGATCAAGGGCGCCGTCCGCGTCCGGCTCGACCCATTTCAGCACCACCCCCTGGCGTTCGCGCAGAAAATGCCAGGGCACGATATTGGCGTGATGTTCCAGCACCGAAAGCACGATTTCGTCCCCGGCCTGCATCCGGGGGGCGGCCCAGGCATAGGAGACAAGGTTGATGCCTTCGGTGGTGCCGGTGGTGAAGACGATCTCCTCCGGGTCGGGCAGGTTCAGGAACCGCGCGACAATGCCGCGCACCGCCTCGTATTTTTCGGTGGCGAGGGTCGACAGGAAATGCAGGCCGCGGTGGACATTGGCATATTCCGCCTCATAGGCGCGGGTCATGGCGTCGATCACCACCTGCGGCTTTTGCGCCGAGGCGCCGTTGTCAAGGTAGACCAAGGGTTTGCCGTTCACCTGCCGGGACAGGATCGGAAAATCGGCGCGGATTTTTTCAACGTCATACATGGCTGTTCCCGCCCTTAAATCTGGCCCGACACCATGGTCGGATCAATGCCAAGAAGTGCCAATAGCAGGGCTGTGGTGATGGCCAGCAGGAAAAAGGTGACGATCATCCCCGCCAAAACCGCCCAGAGATTGGTAAAGCCGTGGAGTTCGGCGGCAAACTGCACAATCAGCCAAATGAAAAGCACCACCGCCAAAAAGGCCAGGACCACCGCCGCCAGTGGCAAGATCACCAGTAAGATCAGTTGCACACCTGCGAGGATGGCGAGGATGAATTCGATCCACACCATCAGCAAAAGCGCATCCCCAAACCGCCCGCCGCCGCCAAAGACCCGCCCCGCCGCCGTCATTGCCGCCGATACCAGAAGGATGGAGGCCGCCTGAATGACAAAGCCGGTCACCGGATTGCTG
>JANMDM010000233.1:0-2134 GCA_031376305.1 Pseudomonadota bacterium
CGAAAATGTTCGCCTTTGCGTTTTGCTTGGCATCTACTCAGGTCGTGAATCGAGTATTTCGATGCCTCGATTAACCCGCGAATCTTTTCCAAGCGATTTTCACCGCTGTCATTTCGCTCGCTGGCAAGTCGTGGTGTAAAACCAAGATACACAATGCAAAACAGTATAGACTGAAGTATTGGCGCAAACTCCGCGTCAAACGGGCAGTTGATGAAAACATTACTTTCAAATAAATTGCTGGTCAAATTTAACCCTTGGGTGGATGTGAGTCTTTTCCAAAACTGCTCCGCTCCCGAATCCGCCCATCAGGACCGTGAATATAAAGCTCTGTGCCTTGATTCTTTGCTATTTCGCGCGCGCGTTCGACAGCCTCTTTCTGCGTCGAAAAAACGCCCGACGCGCGTTCAGCGCCGGCTTTTCTGACGCTCCATTTTCCTCCATTCGGCACAACGTGCTGACCTTTGTGCTGACCGTTGGATGACATTGCGCAGACTCCTCTTCCAGTAGCCACAAAGTAAGGCAAGCTACGCCCATTTCCAAGAGTCGAAAATGTTAATGCGTAACCCAGGCTACAGACTCATTTCCCCGGAATCGCGCGGGATGACAGTGAGCCGTAGGTCGGGGTTCACCCCGACTCCTGCGCGCCAAAGCCTCCCGCGCGCCAAATGTCGGGGTGAACCCCGACCTACGCATGGCCTCGCCACCCCCCTTGTCAGCCCGGCAATCCCTGCCGTAAGATTTGCCGCAACGGCGGCACTAAAGCCGCACCGAGGGAGCCTCCTTCATGTCCATATCCGCCGACCAGAGCCGCAGCCTGTCATCCGGCCTGTCGGGCGGCCTCTCCAAGGTTGCCGAAGTGACTGTCCTTTTCTGGATCATCAAGGTGCTGACCACCGGCATGGGCGAAACCACGGCGGACTGGTTCATGGCGCAGATGAGCCCGAAACGGGCGCTGGCCCTCTTTGCCCTGGTGCTGGCCGCCACGCTGGCCGTGCAGTTTGCGAAGGGTCGCTATGTGCCTTGGGTCTATTGGCTGGCGATGGTGATGGTCAGTATCTTCGGTACCCTTGCCGCCGATGTCATCCACTTTACCTTCGGGGTGCCGCTGATCGCCTCGACGCTGGGTTTTGCCGCAGCCCTCGCGGCAATTTTCGCGCTTTGGCACCGGCTTGAGGGGACGCTGGCGATCACCAGCATCCGCAACCGGCGGCGCGAGGCTTTTTACTGGCTGGCGGTGATGACCACCTTCGCGCTGGGCACCGCAGCGGGCGATCTGACCGCGAACAAGATGGGCCTTGGCTGGTTCGGGTCGGGCATTTTATTCGCCGTCCTGATCGCCCTTCCGGCGATTGCCTGGTGGAAGTTCGACATGGCCGCGGTTCCGGCCTTCTGGGTCGCCTATATCCTCACCCGGCCGCTTGGCGCCTCTTTTGCCGACTGGATGGCGATGCCGGAAAAGCGCGGCGGTCTGGATTGGGGGCTGGCGCAGGTGAGCGTGGTGCTCGGGATCGTCATCGCCGCGCTGGTGGCCTATCTGACCGTGACGCGGAAAGCGGCGCCGTAGGTCGGGGTCCCCCCCGACTCTTCCGCCCCAAACGGCGGGGTGAACCCCGCCCTACGCCCGGTGCGTCACCCGTCCGCCCGCCACCGTCAGCGCCACGCCAAGCGTGGCTATCTGATCCACCGGCACCGCCTCGATATCGCCCGACAGCACCACCACATCGGCGGCCATGCCGGGGCGCAGCGTTCCGGTCAGCCCCCCCCAATGCGCGGCCCAGGCGCCGCCGGCGGTGTAGGCGTGGAGCGTTTCTGTCAGGCCGAGGCGCTGGTCAGTGGCGCCGGGGGCGGCAAAGGGCTGGCGCGTCAGCGCCGCCTGAATCCCGCGCAGCACTGAGACATCGGCGACCGGCCAGTCCGAGGCGTAGGCAATCGGCGCCCCGGCGTCGGCAAGGGTGCGGGCCAGATAGGCGTCTTTCAGGCGGCCCGCGCCGACGATGTGGATGGTCGGTTCAAGCGCAAAGTCCAGGGCGCCGGGGGCATGGACCGGCTGGACGGATGCGGTGATGCCAAGTGCCCCAAGGCGGGGGATGTCCGCCGGGTCGATCAGCTCGATATGTTCGATGCGGTGGCGGCT
>JANMDM010000235.1:0-8974 GCA_031376305.1 Pseudomonadota bacterium
CCTGTCGCGGTCGGCCGGGGTGGTCAAGGTGTTCAATACCGGCGTTGACGAGGCAGTAGTGTCCGTGGCGCGGGTGGTGTCGCGGGCAACCGGGATGCCCGGAGCCGGTTTTTTTGAAACGGTCAAAGCCCTGGGCATTCCCTGTGCTGATGAGGCGGCGTTTCATGCCTGGACCTTACGGCAGCTTGATCAGGGTCGCCTGTCAACGTCGTGATTCCTGGACGGGAGGCAGACCCTCAGCCTAACAATTTGTCTATATCGCCCATTCATTGAACAATCGATTTCAATTGACCTTACTCCCCGCATCCGAAAGCACAGGATTGACACATTCTTAACCAAATGCCGACAGACTGACCTTCGTATAGTGCAGGTATGTGGTGCAAGTCGGACCTGAGCCGCTGGCAAACCACGACGCAGGCAGAACGTAGCGATAGGGGATGACAATGGCCTACACGGGTTTTGGTGACAGCTTCGGTGCACAGCAAACACAAACCAACGGCAGCTTCCGGCGTTGGGTTTCCGGACTTTTCGCCTGGCGCAGCACTGTGGCGCAACAGGACGCCGCGCAAATTGAAGAACCCCAGCGCCGCAAGCTCGCCGGTCCCGATCCGCGCGATCTGCGTGCCCGCGGCTATATGGCAGATCTTGATATGGAAATGGGCTTCTGAGCAGCCCGGGCTGTACTTTCTAACACCGGCCTTTTCAATCGCCACGCCTTGCCCTAAACCGCGCGAATGAGTGCTACATTACATATCATTGGCGGCGGCATGGCCGGATCTGAAGCCGCCTGGCAGGCCGCTGAGGCGGGGGTCGCCGTCGTACTCCATGAAATGCGACCCAAGGTCGGCACCTTTGCCCATCGCACCGGCAATCTTGCCGAGATGGTCTGTTCCAATTCCTTCCGCTCAGACGATGACGAAAGCAATGCTGTCGGCTTGCTGCATTGGGAAATGCGCGCCGCCGGGGGCCTGATCATGGAAATGGCGACCGCACACCGCTTGCCCGCGGGTGGGGCGTTGGCGGTGGACCGGGACCCCTTTGCAGCAAGTGTCACGGCCAAATTGCGCGCCCATCCGCTGATTTCGATCTCTGAGGAAGAGGTTACCGCGCTTCCGACCACCGGAAAATGGATCATCGCCACCGGGCCTTTGACATCGGGCACTCTCGCTCAGGCAATTCGTGCCGAAACCGGCGCCGATGCGCTGGCGTTTTTTGACGCTATTGCGCCAATTGTTTATGCCGAAAGCGTCGATATGACGGTGGTCTGGATGCAGTCGCGCTATGACAAGGGCGCGACAGAAGCCGAACAGACCGCCTATATGAACTGCCCGATGGATAAGGCGACCTATGAGGCATTCATTGATGCGTTGCTGGCGGCAGAAAAAACCGAATTCCATGACGGCGAAACGGCGGCATATTTTGATGGCTGCCTGCCGATCGAAGTGATGGCCGAGCGTGGCCGCGAAACGTTGCGTTTTGGACCGATGAAGCCGGTCGGATTGACCAATGCACATCGGCCGGATGTAAAACCCTATGCGGTTGTGCAACTTCGCCGCGACAATGCTTTGGGGACGCTTTACAATATCGTCGGGTTTCAGACAAAGATGAAATATGGCGCACAAGCCGCTGTTTTCAAAATGATACCAGGTCTTGAGAATGCCGCTTTCGCCCGCCTTGGCGGCATTCACCGCAACACCTTCATCAACTCGCCAACCTTGCTCGACAATCGCATGCGGTTGAAGTCACAATCCCATATCCGCTTTGCCGGGCAAATTACCGGGGTGGAAGGCTATGTTGAAAGTGCGGCGATGGGGCTTTTGGCGGGCCGGATGGCGGCGGCTGAAATCATGGGGTGCGATCTGCCGCCCCCACCACCAGAGACGGCGATGGGTGCGCTGATAACACATATAACTGGCGGGGCAGTTGCCAAAAGCTTTCAACCGATGAACGTGAATTTTGGCTTGTTCCCGCCCATTGACGCCAAGCGCGGTCGCAAGGGCCGCAAAGACCGCTACAAGGGCTATACAGATCGGGCGAAAACCCTTTTTTCAGAATGGCTTCAGGGGCAAAGCTGATGCGGACGCGCTTTGCGCCGTCGCCCACCGGCCCCCTGCATCTGGGCCATGCCTATTCGGCGATTCTTGCCCATGACATGGCGCGGGCCGAAGGCGGCGAATTTCTGCTGCGGATCGAGGATACCGACATCGCCCGCGCAAGGCCCGAGTGGGAGGCGCTGATCTATGAGGATTTGAAATGGTTGGGCCTGAGTTGGGTCGAGCCGGTGCGGCGGCAGTCGGAACATCTTCCGCGCTATGATGCGGCCCTTGCGGCCCTGGCAGATCGTGGTCTGGTCTTTCCCTGCGGCTGTAGCCGCGCCGATATTCGTTCGGCGCTGTCGGCGCCGCAAGAAGGCGTCGAACACCCTGAGGGCATTTATCCCGGCACGTGTCGGCGCAGGTCCATGACCAGCCGCCTGCCTGGAGATGCGGTCCGGCTTGATATGAGGCGGGCAATTGCTGCGCTGGGGCAGATGGACCGCCTGTTTTTTCGGGAACTGGGTCCGATCCACTGCGGCACCCATGCCCTTGACCCGGCACAATTGATCGCCGCGTTTGGGGATGCGGTCCTTGGGCGCAAAGATATTGGTACGGTTTCCTATGTTCTGGCGACGGTCATGGATGATGCAGTTGATGCAATTACCCATGTTATTCGCGGCGCAGATCTTTTTGAAATCACGCGTTTGCAAGTCCTTCTTCAAGCTGTTCTGGGTCTTGAAACCCCAACTTACCACCACCACAGGCTTATTCGCGACGAAAATGGCAAGCGGTTGGCCAAACGTGACGACGCCCGCGCCCTCCGCACATACCGCGAGGATGGGGCCAGCCCGCAAGATATCCGCCGGATGGTCGGGCTTTAACCCGCCGCCTGTTTGCGCAAAAGCATCCCATAAAGATCGCGCGGCTCATCCGGGTCGGCGATCATGTCCAGATCCTGGCTGAAACCCATGGACTTCGGCAGAGTGTTCAGCTGCGCATAGACATAGCGCAGCGCCGAAAAATCCTCGATGGCGAAACCGACACTATCAAATAGCGTGATGGCGCGGGCGTCGCGGCGGCCTTTGGTCTGGCCGGTCATCACCTGCCACAACTCGGTCACCGGATGATCGGCTGCAAGTTGCTGGATTTCGCCTTCAATCCGGGTTTGGGCTGGGTATTCGACGAAGATATCGGACCGCAACAGGATATCGCGGTGCAGTTCGGTCTTGCCGGGGCAATCGCCGCCGACGGCGTTGATATGGACGCCGCTGCCAACCATATTGTCGGTCAGGATTGTTGCATATTGCTTGTCGGCGGTCACTGTGGTGATGATCCCGGCGCCCAGAATCGCCTCCTCAGGGGTGTGGCATGATGTGAGCTTAAGGCCAGAACCATTTAGATTCTTGACACATTTTGATGTCGCTACCGGGTCAATATCGAACAGCCTTACCTCGGTCACGCCGCAGATGGCGCGGAAGGCCAGCGCCTGAAACTCGGCCTGCGCGCCGTTGCCGATCAGGGCCATGACCTGCGCATCCTTGGGCGCCAGCCATTTGGCCGCCAGCGCCGACATGGCGGCGGTGCGCAGCGCAGTCAGGATCGTCATTTCCGACAACATCAACGGGTAACCTGTCGCTACATCAGCCAAAAGACCGAAAGCAGTGACCGTCTGCAATCCTTGGCGCATGTTCGACGGATGACCGTTCACATATTTGAAGCCGTACATTTCGCCGTCCGAAGTCGGCATCAGCTCAATCACCCCCACATCCGAGTGGCTGGCCACGCGCGGGGTCTTGTCGAACGCCGGCCAGCGCCGGAAATCATCTTCGATATACTGCGCAATTTCGGTCAGAACGCGGTCAACGCCAATGTGAAGAACAAGGCGCATCATATTGTCAACACTAACAAAAGGAACGATTGAAAGATTGGTTTTCGGGGTCAATTTGTGGCTCCGGCAGAAGGTGTTTCGGGTCGTGGCGACAGATGAACCCCGGCGATCATGCAGCGCACCGATCCGCCCGCCAGTTCAATGGTCGGTACGTTTAGGGCGATGACTGCGGCGGATTTCTCAATTTCGATGCGTTGACTTTTATCAAGTGCCGCCTCAGCCCGACAGGACAGCGCCAGTATGCGGGTAGTGGCGCCCGTCAGTTCAATCGCATTGCCTGCGAATTCGCCGATCTGCGCCGCTGTCAACGGAATGACCGTGCGCCCGGTTTCTGCAAGCCGCTGTGCCACCATATTGCGGCGGGCGGTATCGGGGATCATATCCAGCCCGACTAGGGCGAAATCGGTGGCGATGCACATCAGCACATTGGTATGATAAACGGCACGGCCGATCTGGTCCACGGCATCAAAGGCAATTGGCTCATAGGCGAAATGCGTGCAAAAGCGTTCCAGCGCCACCGGATCGGCGCGGTTTGAGCGCACCGTGTAGGCAATCCGCCCGATATGGTCGAGCACCATCGCCCCGGTGCCTTCCAGCGCCAGCCCGTCTTCTTCCAGCCCTGACATGTCGATGACTTCTTGCACGCGGTAGCTGTGCTTGAGCATCTCGATCACATCGGCGCGACGCTCGCGGCGGCGATTCCTGGCGAACATCGGATAGACGGCGATCTGACCGCCGGGATGGGTGGAAAACCAGTTATTGGGGAAAACGCTGTCGGGCGTATCGCGGCTGCCATCGTCGTCGAACACATGCACCGTGACACCTTCGCCGCGCAACCGGGCGACGGCGGCGTCATGCTCAGCACGGGCGCGCAGCGCCAGTGCCGCGGCCTCGACATTGGGGTTGGTCTGAAAGGCGTTGTCGGCGGCGGTTTCTGGGTTTGGGGTGAAGGCATGCGGGCGGATCATCACCACCGCACCGGGGGCCTGAAGCAGGTTGCGGGCGGCCAGAAAGCTCATCCGAAGCTCCGGGTCGGGCGGTCAAAGACCTTGCGGCCCATGAGTGAGCCCACCAGTTCGACCATCAGTTTTGCGGTCTTGCCGCGCTCGTCCAGAAAGGGATTCAGTTCGACCAGATCCAGTGACGTGACCAGCGCAGATTCGTGCAGCATCTCCATCACCAGATGCGCCTCGCGGAAAGTGGTGCCACCGGGCACAGTGGTGCCGACGGCAGGGGCGATGGCCGGATCAAGGAAATCAACGTCAAGCGAGACATGCAGAAACCCGTTCGCGGCCCGCACCCGGTCAAGAAACTCACGCAAGGGGGCAATGATGCCGCGTTCATCCAGGACCCGCATGTCACAGATGACTGCGTCAGTTTGCAACAGCAGCGCGTGTTCTGCCGGATCAACCGAGCGGATGCCGAACAGACAGACCTGATCTTCCGGCACCGGAAGCGGGAAGGGGGGAAAAGCCTCAAACCCCGGGCGACCGATAATATAGGCCACGGGGGTTCCGTGCAGGTTGCCCGATTGCGTGGTCACCGGGGTGTGGATGTCTGAATGCGCGTCCAGCCAAAGCACAAACAGCGGCCGATTTTCGCGGGCAGCATGGGTGGCCGCCCCCGCGACTGATCCCAGCGCCAGCGAATGATCCCCCCCCATCAGGATCGGAAAGCCACCGGTCGCCAAAGCTTCGGCGGTGCGGGTGCAAAGCGCTTCGGTCCAGGCAACGGTCTCGGGCAGGGAATGAACCATCGGGTTTGGACACTGGCTGCGTTTCAGCGGGGCAGGGACCAGATCCCCCCAGTCGGTGACCTTGTGACCCATCTCGGCGATGGAGGTGCCAAGGCCAGCCACACGATAGGCCGAGGGACCCATCAGGCAACCGGCGCGTTTCTGGCCGGAGTCGATGGCCGCGCCAATAAGGATGCAGGATTTGGGCATTGATGACTCGCTATTTTGTGGCTTTTCGGAGAATGCCTCCATCTTGCGTCAATTTGCACGTAAACTATTTTCAATTTGCGCCAGTATTGCCCAAAACGGCGGAAAGAATGATCGATTTGGATAATATCGACCAATGCCTTGTCGCGGAACTTGGGCGTGAAGGGCGACGCTGACTTTCGAACCCGATGCGCTAACGGCGGCGCGCCGCCATTAGCCAAAGGACCACCAGACCGAGCGAAAAGACCGCATTCCAGGATGCCATCGACAGGCCGAACAGGCTCCACGCCACTTCGTTGCACCGAATAAGCGGCGCTTGCAGGATTTGGGTCAAGAGGTCTTCGGCGGAAACACCTGTCACCCCGTTTGATGTGCAGGTTGTCGGGCCTTGCCAAAAGCCGCGCTCGATCCCGGTGTGATAGATCCCAAGGAGCGCGGTGGTCAGCGCGGCCAAGGCCCCCCCCCAAGCAAGCTGCCGCCAGCCGGTCACATATACCGCACCCCCAGCAAGAATGGCGACCAGATGCGGCCAGCGCTGCAACAGGCAAAGCTCGCACGGTGCATAGCCAAACGCCTGAAAGATGAAAGCGCCGGCCAAAAGCGCCAGCGAGCCTGCGGTAGCGATCAGGGCGAGCGTCGGCGCGCGATGAATCATAGGAACCTCACAATAAGATAGATCACGACAGCCAAAGCCAAAACCGCCCCCACCATCAGCGACAGGCGCCGTTCGATAAAACGCAGGATCGCGGCGCCGTAGCGGCGCAAGAGCCACGCCAATGCATAAAACCGCGCGCCGCGGGCAAGGATAGCCGAGACGATGAACAACCAGATGTCAAAGCCAATAACCCCCGATAGAATCGTCACCACTTTCATCGGCGGCAGATGGGCAAGGCCGGAGGTCACCAGCAAAACCAGGATCAGCCAGGTGCTGCCTGCCGCATCTGCCCTGAGGGCCTCAAAAGCATCAAGCTTGTGGTAAAATGTCAGCAGCGGGCGGGCCAGATACGCAAAGGCATAGTGGCCAATGATCCAGCCGAAGATGCCCCCCAGGACTGAGGTTGCCGTCGCAAGGCCGGCAAACCGCATCGCGCGATCTGGTTGGGCGGCACACATCGGGATAAACAGCACATCCGCTGGGATCGGAAAAACCGAGCTTTCAACGAAAGAGATCGTCCCCAGGGCCGCTGGCGCATGGCGGGATCGCGCCCAGGAAAGGGTCCAGTCGTAGAGCCGTTGGAACATGCCTGCCTGCCGCATAAGAAATATTGCGGCCATAGGCCACGTCAGGGCCCGCGTCGTCAAGCAGTCAGGGCTTTTCGTCGGGGCAATGGTTCGATAAACTTTTCGACATCAATGGTGGCCGTTCTGGCCAAGGGGGTTAAAATGAAGTGGCAGGGCCGTCGCGGCAGCGACAATATCGAAGATCGCCGCGGCATGAGTGCCGGGCGCGCCGGCGGCATCGGCGGGCTTGGCCTCGTGGCGGTGTTGATTATTGGCTATGCGCTTGGCATCGACGTGACGCCGCTTCTAAACGGCGGGGCTATGGGCTCTGGCCAGATCCAAAGCGACAGCGAGATTACCGAAGCCGACCGGCGCGCCGCCGAGTTTGTGTCGGTGACTTTGGCCGATACGGAACAGATTTGGACAGATATTTTCCAAAGCGAGCTTGGCAAAACCTATACGCCGACAACCTTGGTGCTGTTCAAGGGGGCCACGCAGTCGCCGTGCGGCGGGGCTTCGGGGGCGACGGGGCCGTTCTATTGCCCCGGCGACAAGAAAGTTTATTTGGATACCGATTTTTTCACCACCTTGTCGCAGCGACTGGGGGCGCGCGGTGACTTTGCCGCAGCCTATGTTGTGGCCCACGAAGTTGGTCATCATGTGCAAGACGAACTTGGCGTTCTGGGGCGTGCCAATGACGCGCGCCAACAGGCAGGCGAGGCGGAAAGCAACGATATCTCGGTGCGCATCGAGTTGCAGGCCGATTGTTTTTCGGGGGTCTGGGCGCGGTATGCCGCCGAAAAGCTGGGCACGCTCGAAGACGGTGATATTCAAGAAGCGGTAAGTGCCGCAGCGCAGATCGGGGATGACACGTTGCAGCGCAATGCGGGGCAGCGGCCCATGCCCGACAGCTTTACCCATGGCACGTCAGAGCAGCGTCAGCGCTGGCTTGCCGCAGGCTATAAGGCCGGAAACATCCGGGCCTGCGATACATTCAGTGCCGAAAATCTATAATTGATTGAAGCCGGGAGGAAATTCATCTTCCCGGTTTTCTTCGCACTTGTCACCAACACCTGGGAACGCTAGAGAGTTGCCCGTGCCCGAGTGGTGGAATGGTAGACGCAGAGGACTCAAAATCCTCCGCCGCAAGGCTTGCGAGTTCGAGTCTCGCCTCGGGCACCACTTTTCCGAATCTTATACCAGTTTTCACCCCTGGCAGCCTTCGGGATGCTGGTGTGGAAAGCTTTTGCACTGCGATTCGCGGCGCTTGAGGTGAATTGTGCATTTCCACCACATAATCCCCGAATTCGAGGTATTATTGTGGAATGCTTTGAATTTGAAATTTCTCATCTTATTCTTGCCGTATTCTGGGCATTTGGGGTGGATGGATCGGTTATAGTTTCCAAATTCTCAACGGTTAGCTAACGAAAAGACAGGTGTCCGGCAGATGCCGAATGCCAAAACCTTTCGGGAAAAAATTATTTTTCTTTATTAACATAGTATTAAAAAATTAACAGAAATTGCGGAGAAGAAACAATGCAACCTCCCTGTGCCCCCCGTCGCGTCGCTCACTGCAACAGTGACGCTCCTGAAATGCCATTATTTGGCCACATTTCGCAACGCATAACAGGGCCATGAGGCAACATCCTCAGCAGTCAGAAGCGGGAAAGGCTGCACCATATTTAGGAAGACCCGCAAGTTTTGACGACCTCTCTGTCTTGGAAATTTATCCAGGGCAGAGGCCGTAGATTTAGATTTTAGTTTGGGAATTTTATAGCCGTGGCCTGTTTTACAAATGGAACTAAGATTTGTACGCTCAAAGGCGAAACGCCCGTTGAGGAACTTTCAGTCGGTGACCGCGTGGTCACGCGCGACAATGGATTACAG
>JANMDM010000390.1:0-6253 GCA_031376305.1 Pseudomonadota bacterium
GAAGCCTTCGACAACATTGACGGCATCGCGCGCGAAAAGGCCGCGATTTTCGCGGGGCTGGAACCCGGCGGCATCGCCGTGCTGCCCGGCGACATCGGCACTTCAGCGCTCCTGATTGAAACCGCCCGCGCCCATGCCGCCCGGATCATCCGCTTTGGCGAGTCCGCAGACGATGACTACCGCCTGACCGCCGCCGTGCTCAGCCAGGACACCACCGTCGTGCAAGCCGTCCATCACGGCGCGCCCTTGTTGTTCAAGGTTCGCACCGCTGGCCGCCATTTCGCGCGCAATGCGCTTGGCGTCATCGCCGTCGCCGTGGCTTTGGGCTGCGATCCGGCGATCATCGCTTGCGACCTTGGCCAATGGCAACCGCCGCCGGGGCGGGGCCAACGCGAACGCATTCCGCTGGATCCGGTCGAGCAAGAAATGTTTTTCGACCTGATCGACGATGCTTTCAACGCCAACCCCGATTCGATGTCGGCGGCACTGGAGGTGATCGGCGCCTCAACCCCCCGCGACGGCCTCGGGCGTCTCTACGACGGACGGCGGATTGCCATTCTGGGAGACATGCTGGAACTTGGCCCCGAGGAGGCGGCACTGCACAAGGCGCTGGCCTTGCATCCTGCCCTGCCCCAACTGCACGTCATTCACTGCGTTGGCCCGCGCATGCGCGCCCTTTGGGATATCCTGCCCCAACGCCAACGCGGTGAATGGCATGCAACCGCCGCCGAGTTGGCCGCCCGTGCCCACCATCTGGCAGACGCGGGTGATGTGATCCTGGTCAAAGGCTCGAAAGGGTCGCGCGTCAGCCTGGTGGTTGACGGCTTGCGAAAACTCAGGCACCCCGGCGCCGTCGACATGATCGGGGCCGAATGACATGGCCCAAACGCAAGAAGAACGCGCGGCAAGAGAGGCGGGTAAATGCTGTATTGGCTGACAGGGCTGTCTGATGGCGGCGATTTCTTCAACCTTTTCCGCTACATCACCTTTCGGGCCGGGGGCGCGTTCTTTACGGCGCTGATCTTTGGCTTCGTCTTTGGCCAACCGCTGATCGACTTTCTGCGGCGCAAACAGAAAAGGGGCCAGCCGATCCGCGATGACGGCCCCCAGACCCATTTCGTCAAGGCCGGAACGCCGACCATGGGCGGGCTCTTGATCCTGTCGGCGATCCTTGTGTCGACCATCCTATGGGCGCGCCCCGACAATCCCTATGTCTGGATCGTTCTGAGCGTCACCATCGGCTTTGGTCTGATCGGCTTTGCCGATGACTATGCCAAAGTCACCAAGCAAACCTCCAAAGGCGTTTCCTCGCGCATCCGCTTTGCCGCAGGCCTTGCGATTGCCGCCGCCGCCGCCTTGGCCTGCGCCTGGTTCCACCCCGCACCGCTGGCCAATACTTTGGCGCTGCCGGTGTTCAAAACCGTGCTGATCAACCTTGGCGTTTTCTTCGTGCCCTTTGCGATGATCGTCATCGTCGGCGCTGCCAATGCGGTGAACCTGACCGACGGGCTTGACGGGTTGGCGGTGATGCCGGTGATGATCGCCGCGGGTGCCTTCGGGATCATTTCCTATTTCGTCGGCAACGCCAATTTCGCCGACTATCTTGGGCTGAATTTCGTCCCCGGCACCGGCGAGATCGTGATTTTCTGCGCCGCCCTCATCGGTGGCGGGCTGGGGTTCTTGTGGTACAACGCCCCCCCGGCGGCGGTCTTCATGGGCGACACCGGCAGTCTTGCCCTCGGCGGTGCCCTTGGCGCCATCTCGGTCGCCACCAAGCACGAGATCGTGCTGGCCATCGTCGGTGGTCTGTTTGTGGTCGAGGCGCTCAGCGTCATCATTCAGGTGCTTTATTTCAAACGCACCGGCAAACGCGTGTTCCTGATGGCCCCCATTCACCACCATTTTGAGAAGAAGGGCTGGGCGGAACCGCAGATTGTCATTCGCTTCTGGATCATCTCGCTGATCCTGGCGCTGATCGGTCTGGCGACACTGAAGCTGCGGTAAGCGCGCCGGTCTGCTGGCTCTGGACGAACGCCCCACAATAGCACAATCTTGCGGCTATACAGGAGTGCTGCGATGACCATGCCCCCCCGGCAGATGCGCCTGACCCCGGAACTTGTCGCGCTTGTGCCGCCGCATACGGGCGAAACCGGTCGATTGGCAGGGCGCACCGACCGACCCACCGACGCCGATCTGGACGACGTTGCGGCAAAGCTGCTTGCCGACGCACCGGCAAACGGTGAGGTCTGGATTTTTGCTTATGGGTCGCTGATCTGGAACCCGGACTTCGATTTTGTCGACGAACGTCTGGGCACGGTTCCGGGTTGGCACCGGTCATTCTGTCTGGGTTGGGTCAGAATTTATCGCGGCACGCCCGAACGCCCCGGCATCATGCTGGCGATGGATCGGGGCGGCTCTTGCCGGGGCGTGGTGTTTCGCCTGCCAGCGGATGCGATCCGGGAAAACCTCACCAAACTCCTGCGCCGCGAGATGCCCGTCAAGCGCGCTCAGTATCCCGCACGCTGGGTTTCGGTCCACACCGAAGGCGGTCGGCTGCGCGCCATCGCTTTTCCGATCAGCCGTCAAAGCGATGCCTATCTTGCGGGCCTGTCGCAAGAAACGGTTGTCGAAACCTTGGCCACTGCGGCGGGTGAGCGCGGCTCGATGGCTGAGTATCTCTATGCCACTGTCCAGCATCTTGAGGGCCGCGGCATTCACGACAGGTATCTGTGGCGATTGCAGGAGCTTGTCGCCAAACGGCTTGAAAATTCGCCCCCCGCAGGCTGGCCCTGACGGCCGCGATCAACCCCATCAACAGATCGTGTGCACACCCGATCGTGAGGTCGCGTGATGCCCTGCGGTGATACTCAGAAACCGCGTCCAGATTGGGCGCAGATCACCGCAGTTGATATAAAGAGGTTCAACATGAAACATTTGCTTTCCGCCATGGCCCTGACCGCATGTGTCGGGGCCTTTGCCGTTCCGACCCTTGTTGCCGCCGCCGACATGGATCCAAAAACCATGACCTGCGCCGATTTTTCCGCAATGGATATGGACGGCATGATGAAAGCCGTCGAGATGATGCATGCAGCCTCGCCCGACGCGGCGACGGCCATGGACGAAGCGGCGATGAAAATGGCCAATGATCATACGACGACGGCCTGTGATGGTCATCCGGAAATGCTGGCCATGGACGCGATGATGATGAAGTAACCGGCGCAGAACCTGCACAGGGTTCTGCTCAGCAGTGGCGCGGGGGTGTTCCCCCGCGCTGCATGCCAGGGGCTGTTGTGATCAGCACAATCCGCGCCAAACTGCAGCTCCGTTCCTGAACCTCTGGACGGTGGCCCCGCCATCGGCCACTGTCCCGGCAGTTCGGGAGAGCCGCAATGACCAAGCCGCCACGCCAGATGCGCCTGACCCCGGAATTGGTCGCCTGTGTTCCAGCCTTCGTTGGCGCGCCGCAACAGGCTCCCGAAGGTCGGGAATTTGCGACTGAGGCCGATCATCAGGCGACCGTTGCCCAGATACTGCTGAAAAGGCCGACCGGTGGCGATCTCTGGGTTTTTGCCTACGGTTCGCTGATCTGGAATCCGGGCTTCGATTATGTGGAAGACCGCATCAGCCTGTTGAAAGGCTGGCATCGGTCATTCTGTCTTGGCTGGATCCGGCTATACCGTGGCTGCGCTGATCGGCCCGGCGTGATGCTTGCCCTTGATGCTGGCGGTTCTTGCCGTGGTGTGGCCTTCCGGTTGCCGCCCGACGCTGTGAAGGAGAACCTGCTCAAGATTATCCGCCGCGAACATCCCTTCAAAGGCTCTTACATTCCCGCCCGTTGGGTCACGCTGCACAGCGCCGCTGGCCCGCTCCGCGCCATTGCCTTTCCGATAGACCGCAAAAGCGATGGCTATCTTCCGGGTTTGAGCGAGGCTCAACTCGCGGCTGCGCTCGCGTCAGCGGCGGGTGAAAAAGGGTCAATGGCCGAATATCTTCACAGCACCGTCAGCCACCTTGAGCAGCGCGGCATCCATGATCGGTACTTATGGCGACTGCAGGAGCTTGTCGCCGGGTGGATCGCGGGCGCAACCGCCACCGGGCGTTCCTGACGGCCACCGTCCCCGCCATTTAGCGAAGACCACTGGACCCGGCCGCAGGACAATGGCTCAGCTTGGCCAATAACCGGTGTTGGGATTTAGAGACAACTGATAGGGTGCACATGAATGGACGCGCCCTTGTCTCTTGGCTTTCTGTCAGGATTGATGGTGGTAGTTGCGGCCCCGGCGATAGGGCGCAGCGGGCGGCAAGGCGTTAATTTCCGGTAAATAAATTTCATGAAACACAACAAAAACAATATCTTGAAAAAAATTTCACTGTGAAACATCCACCACTTCACACCCCGCTTGCAGCCCGCCTTCCCAACCCTCATTCTGCCCGCCCAAACACAGCAGGGGCGTGCAGATGATTCCAGTCCGTGGATATGATGGCAAACGGGTGGCCGTACTTGGCCTTGGCCGCTCGGGTCTTGCCACCGCCTATGCCCTTCAGGCCGGCGGTGCCATCCCGCTTTTGTGGGACGATAGCCCCGAAGCCCGCGCCAAGGCCGAGCTTGAGGGTTTCATCCTTACCGATCTGTCCCGCGACGCCGCCTGGGAAGACCTCGCGTTGCTGGTCACCTCGCCCGGCATCCCGCATCTTTATCCCACCCCCAACCGCCACATTGCCCGCGCCTTGGCGGCGGCGGTGCCCATCGACAATGACATCGGGCTGTTCTTCCGCTCCTGGGCGACACCCGAATGGGACCAGCTGGATGTGACCCCAAAGGTCGTGGCCGTCACCGGCTCCAACGGCAAATCGACGACCACCGCGCTGATCCATCACATTTTGGAAGTCGCGGGTCGCCCGACGCAGATGGCGGGCAATATCGGCCGCGGCGTGCTCGATATCGACCCTGCGATCGACGGCGAGGTGATCGTCCTTGAGCTTTCGTCGTACCAGACCGAACTCGCCCGCGCCCTGACCCCGGATGTGGCGGTGTTCACCAACCTCACGCCCGACCATCTGGACCGCCACGGCGGCCTTGGCGGCTATTTCGCCGCCAAGCGCCGCCGGTTCGCCGAAGGCGGGCCGGACCGCGCCATCATCGGGGTTGATGAGTGCGAAGGGCAGTTTCTGGCCAATCAACTTGCCACCGGCGCCGCCGATGATCGGGTGATCCGCATCTCGTCGGGGCAAAAGCTTGATGGCCCCGGCTGGGCGGTCTTTGCCCGCAAGGGGTTTTTGGCGGAATGGCGCAAGGGGCGGCAGACCACCTCGATTGACCTGCGCGGGATGCGGGGTCTGCCCGGCGCCCACAACCACCAAAACGCCTGCGCCGCCTATGCCGCCGCGCGCACACTCGGACTCGCGCCAAAACTGATCGAAGAGGCGCTGCATTCCTTCGAAGGCCTGCCGCACCGCAGCCAGACAGTTGGAGAACGCGACGGCGTACGGTTCGTCAATGATTCCAAGGCCACCAATGTCGACAGCGCCGCCAAAGCCCTGCAAGCCTTTGACCGCATCCGCTGGATCGCCGGGGGCTTGGGCAAAGACGGCGGCATAGCCGGACTCAGCCCGTTTCTGGGTGCGGTCGCCAAAGCCTATCTGATCGGCCATTCCGCCCGCGACTTCGCGCTGCAACTGGGCGACACCCCGCATGAGATCTGCGAAACCATGGAAAAAGCCGTCGCCCGCGCCGCGGCAGAGGCTGAGCCGGGCGATACGGTTTTGCTGGCCCCGGCCGCCGCTTCCTTCGACCAATACGCCAATTTCGAAAAACGCGGCGAGGATTTCACCGCGCAGGTTCAGAAGCTGATCGCGGGGCGGTGATGGCGAAACTCTGAGGGGGCCTGCCTAGGATGGCCGCCCGCGAACAGATTGCGAAATCCGGCTGACACCGACAAAATCAATGATCTTTCCCTAGCATAACGCCGCATTTTTCATTAAACTTCGCAGCAGACCCGGCAAACGGGCAATGGCAGAGGCAGTGAGAGCGGTATCCCATGACTGAGATGGTATTTGGCACCGTGCCCGTGAAGGCAGGGGAGCCGGTTCTTCCGCGCTGGTGGCGCACGATCGACCGCTGGTCGCTTGGCTTCATCGTCGCGCTTTTCGGCTTGGGCCTGTTGCTGGGGCTTGCCGCATCCGTACCGCTGGCCGAAAAGAACGGCCTGCCGCCCTTTTACTATGTCACGCGACAGGCGTTCTTTGGGATGAT
>JANMDM010000297.1:0-6728 GCA_031376305.1 Pseudomonadota bacterium
CGGTTGGCGGCGACGATTGGCATTGATGGCGCCTCTGGCGCGCTATTGCCGGTACCGCTGCGCCCCGGTGGCCGCAATGTCGGCGGTACGATGAGTTGGGGCGAAGCCCGCGCCATTGCCCCGTTCCCCGAAGGTTCGCCCTTTCAAGGGTTGAAAATCCCCGGCGAGGTGACGGTCAAGGCGCAGGTCCTGGCCGAACCGGGGCCAGAGCTTGCGGCCCATACCATCGCCGCCCTTGAAGATGGAACGCCGCTTGTCACCCGCTCGGAACTGGGCGAGGGGCAAGTAGTGCTGTTTCACGTCACCGCCAATGCCGAATGGTCGGGTCTGCCGCTTTCGGGGCTTTTTGTTGACATGCTGGACCGGCTGGCGATTTCAAGCACCCCGAACCGCGCCACTTCGGCAGAGTTGCTGGGCACAACCTGGGTGGCGGAACGGGTTATGGATGCCTACGGCGGGCTTTCACCGGCAGAAGGTGTCGCCGGGGTTCCGGGCGAAAGGCTGGCTGTTGGCCCCAGCGCCGAAGACATGCCACCGGGAATTTATGCATCCGCAGACCAGCATCTTGCCTTGAATGCCATCACGGCGGACCGCGCCCTTGAGGCGGCTGTGTGGCCTCAGGGCGTCGCTGTCGAAGGATTGGACCAAGCTGCGGAACGACCGCTCAAAGGCTGGGTGCTGGCCTTGGCACTGGCGTTTGGTCTTGCCGATGTGCTGGCGACTCTGGTGGTGTCTGGCCGTCTGATCCGCTTGCGGGCGGCCCCCGCAGCGTTGGCCTTGATGCTGGCCTTGCCGCTTGGTTCAAGTCGCGCCGAGGCCGCCGGTGACGATGCAAAGTTGATTGCGGCGGCTGGCGGGATGGAGCTGGCCTATGTGTTGACCGGTGATGCGCGTGTGGACGCGGTGGCAAAAGCTGGCCTTGCGGGGTTGTCGCAAGTGCTGATCCTGCGCACCTCGGTTGAACCCGGTGATCCGGTGGGCGTCAACCTCGATACGGATGAACTGTCGGTCTATGCCTTTCTCTACTGGCCGATCACAGTGGATCAACCGGCGCCGTCGGCCGAAGCCTATGCAAAGCTGAACCGCTTTTTACAATTGGGCGGGCTGATCCTGTTTGATACGCGCGATGCAGATATCGCCGGTGCCGACGGCGCTTCGCCCGAGGCACGTCACTTGCAGGAACTGGCGGCGCCTCTGGAAATTCCGCCGCTGGAACCGATTCCCTTTGACCATGTTCTGACCCGCAGTTTCTACCTGTTGCAAGACTTCCCCGGCCGCTATGTCGGGCAGGCGGTCTGGGTCGAAGCCGCGCCTCCGGGGGCCGAGCGGGCCGAGGGGATGCCATTTCGCAACCTTAACGATGGGGTGACGCCGGTGGTGATCGGCGGCAATGACTGGGCCGCCGCCTGGGCGATTAATGACAGCGGTCAGCCGATGTTTCCGGTGGGGCGCGGCATGGCGGGGGATCGCCAAAGGGAAATCGCCTACCGCTTTGGCGTCAATCTGATCATGCATGTGCTCAGTGGCAACTACAAATCCGATCAGGTGCATGTGCCCGCCCTTCTGGAAAGGCTGGGCCAATGAGCGGTGGGATGACCAGCCAGATCGCCTTTGCGCCGCTGGTGCCCGGCCCCGTCGTGGCAATGCTGGCGGTATTGGCGCTTTTGGCATTGGCGCTGTCTTGGCGACAGGGGTTACGGGGGACGTGGGCGCGTGCCATCGCGGCCCTCCTGCTTATCGCGGCGATCTGTGATCCCGCGCTCAAATCTGAAAACCGCGAACCACTTTCGGACATCGTGCTACTGGCCATAGATGAAAGCGCCAGCCAAATGATCGGTGACCGCCCGGCGCAGACCGCCGCCGCAGTAGCGCGTATCGAGGCGGAAGTCGCCGCCCTGCCCAATACCGAGCTGCGCAAAATCATCGTTGGCGATGGTGCCGAAGATACCGGCACCTTGGCGATGGCGGCTTTGGCCAAGGCATTGGCCGACGAGCCGCAAAGCCGGGTGGCCGGCGTGATCGTGATCAGCGATGGTCAGGTGCATGACGGCGATCTGCCGCTGGATCTGCCCGCCCCGCTGAACGTGCTTTTGACCGGGCATCAGCCGGATTGGGACCGGCGCCTGCATATCACCAAGGCCCCGGCCTTTGGCATCATCGGTGAAACCACCACCATTGGCCTCAGAGTTGACGAACAGGGCAATGTGCCCCCGTCCGAGAAAGGCCGCGAGGTATCCGTGACCATCGCCATTGATGGCGGCCCGCCGCAGTCCTATTCGATTTCGGTGAACACGGATCTTGAATTGCCGCTGACCCTCGATCACGCGGGCCAGAACGTCGTGCAGTTCACCATCGGAGCGCAGGATGCCGAGTTGACAGATCGCAACAATATGGCAGTGGTGCAGATCAACGGGGTGCGGGACCGCCTGCGGGTGCTGCTGATCTCGGGCGAGCCCTATGCGGGCGAACGCACCTGGCGCAACTTGCTGAAATCTGACAGTTCGGTGGATCTTGTACATTTCACCATTCTGCGGCCACCGGACAAAGAGGATGGCGTGCCGGTCAGTGAACTGTCGTTGATTGCTTTCCCAACCCGCGAATTGTTTGTTGAAAAGATCAACGAATTTGATCTGATCATCTTTGACCGCTATCCGCAGCGCGGACTTTTGCCCGCCGAATATCTGGACAACGTCCGCGACTATGTGACGGCGGGTGGTGCGGTGCTGGTGGCTGCCGGGCCTGACTTCGCGTCAGCCGAAAGCCTGTATTATTCGGGCCTTGGGGATGTGCTGCCGGCTACGCCCACCACGCGCGTCATAGAAGGTGGCTATGTGCCGAAAGTGTCTGAGCTGGGCGCGCGCCACCCGGTGACCGAAGGGCTTGAGGCCCTGGCCCGTGCTGCGGCCAAAGGTAAGGGCAAAGGCAAGGATACCGCCCCCTGGGGTCGCTGGCTGCGTTATATCGACGTTGAAAACCCGCGCGGACAGGTGATTATGGAGGGTCCGGATAAACGGCCACTGTTGATCCTGAACCGCGAAGGTGACGGTCGCGTGGCGCTTTTGGCCTCGGATCAGGCCTGGCTCTGGAGCCGCGGATTTGAAGGCGGCGGCCCGCAGCAGGAACTTCTGCGGCGTCTGGCGCATTGGATGATGAAAGAACCTGACCTTGAGGAAGAGTCGCTGACAGCGCAGGGTAAAGGCGATCAACTGACGATCACCCGCCGGTCCCTGACCGTGGCGCCGCGCAGCGTGATCATCGCGGCGCCCGACGGTACGGAGACCAAACTGCCGCTGACCGAAGTAAAACCCGGCCTGTACAGCGCCCCTTGGTCTGCGCCCGTCATGGGGTTCTATCGGCTGAAGGATGGCGATCTGGAACGGGTCTTTGCCATTGGCCCGGCCGCACCGCGCGAGTTTGACAATGCCGTCGCTTCGACCGCGCCACTGGAAAGCGCTGTGGGGGCGGGTATGGGCGGATTTCTGCGGTTGGAGGAGGGGACGCCAACCCTGCGCCAAGTGCGGGCAGCACGTCCTGCAATCGGGCGCGGCTGGATCGGCATCACCCCGAGGCAGGCGTACCGGACCATCGAGCTGCGCCTGACGCCACTATTGCCGGATTGGATTCTTTTAGCTCTGGCGGCCGGGTTCCTGCTTTTGGCATGGACAATCGAAGGGCGACGCCCGGCGCACCATATAGCCTAACCGCGCGATCTTAGTCTGGATGTGCAGCCAGCAGCCGGTCAAAATCCGCGCGCGCCAAAAAGGCGGCCCCTTGCGTCTGCATGCGCCCCAAAGTCGGGGCAGCAGGTTTTTCGCCGATCAGGGTATAAAACGGGGCAAGGTCGGAAACAGCCTCGTATTGCCAAACAGTCTTGCCGGAGGCTGTGTCGACTTCGAATACCCGCCCGCCTAAGGTTTCGGCCACCAGAACCCTGCTGCCATCTGCCGAAAAGTTGATCGCGCCCTGCGCGTTTGAGTCGAGATCACCGCCGGGTGCCGCCGGGTCGCGGGGAAAAATGGTCTGTCCAAGGCCGGTGACACTGTTCACGCGTATGACCCGCGTTCCTTTTTCAGTGTCAATGCCGCCCAGATTGTCGAAAACCGCAAAATCACCGTCGGGCAAGACCCGTGGACTGTGCTGGGCCACCATCGGCCCCTTGACGATGTGCTTGATCCGCCCATCGTCTTGATCCAGCACCACCAAAGCCGAACTTGCCCGCAAGGACACCAGCAAATCCCCAACGCGCGTTCCAGGAATTCGCGCCACCGCCGCCGCGTTCAAAAGATCGATTCCATTGACATGATAGGGATCGCAATCATTGCGCACCGAAAAGGCCAGACCCTGCATGTCAGAGGCTTCTACCACGTTCTCCATCCAGAATTCTTTTAACAACTCTCCATCCGGAGACAGGATCTGCACGCCATCCTGAAAGACAGCACCGTTCTTGCACTTCAGCGGTTCTTGGGTGCCGGCAACCAGGGTTTGACTATCGTCAATCCGCGCGATGGGGGCGTAAATTCGGCCATCCTTTCCGACTGTTGGCCAGTGATGGCTGTTATCGATCTTGATCCACAAGAGTTTGCTGTCCCAGCTGAACTTTGCGATGCCGATCTGATAGGGAAAGACATTGCGGCCCTGAAAGATTACGATCAGATTGCCGTCCTGGTCCAGAGTGACACCTTGCACATTCAGATTGCGAGCATCGGGGTAGCCGGTGAAACCCTTGAAATCGTCAGGTGTGAACAGGGCTGACGGGTCAAACTCCCAGCTGTGAAGGACAGCCCCATCGTGGTTCATAACGAAGGCCATGCATCCGAATGCCGGGCATTTGTCCTGCCGGTAAAAGAAACCACCGGTCATCAGGATCAGCTCGTCTGAGCTGGGTAGGCCAAAACTTTGCACCGGATCAATTTGTGCGGCCTCAGGCAGAACGGCGATGACATGCTGGGGGAGCGTCGAGTCCTCCATCTTCTGCAGGGCATCAATCCCGGCCTGCACCCTGTTGATCTGCTGATGCGGAAAGACGTTCCAGCTTGCGGCAGCCACGCCCCAGACAAAACACAAGAAACAAATCCCGATGATTGACGTGACCTTAGAGAGCATTGCTCGTCCAACTTTCCCGTAAAGACTGCACGTCAATCGCTTTTTGGCCGAGGGCAATGCTATTGGCAAGAAAAAAAGGCGCGGCACTCTGTCCGGCCCTATGCCGGGGTTGGCATGCCGTCGATCAGCACCCGGCGTGACCGCGATGCAAACTCGCGCCGCCCGGTGACAAACAGTGTAGCCACGGTTGCGGCCACCAGCCCCCAGGGCCCGAGCAGCCAGCCAAGCGCCGCCAGCGAAAAATAGACCGAACTCAGGCCACGGTTGAAATTTCGGGCTGCGTGGATATTGACCTCGGCAGCCTGGGCGGCGCGCTTGTAGGCAGCGGGATCATTCGGGTCGTTTGGCACCGCCGCCATCAAAATTGCGCAATAGCCGAACAGGCGATGTGACCAGACGAATTTCAGCATGGCATTTGTCACGAAAAGCAGCACGATCAGGATTTTGACTTCCCAGACCGCGGTTGCATCCGACAGTAACGACAAGTCGTTGGCCACGCCTTGCAGGCGGTCGGTATTGCCGATCAACGCCACGCCGCCGCCAATGGCGATCATGCAGGCCGACGCAAAAAAGCTGGTGCCTTGCCGGAGGCTGTCCATGATGGTTGCGTCGAAAATCCGGGGTTGGCGGCTGACGAATTGCCGCATCCATTCGCGCCGGTAACTTTGCATGATGTGGCTGACGGATGGGTAACGCGCCGGAGGATGTTCGACGCACCAGCCGATGCCCAGCCATGCAAAGACCAGAAACGTCACCGCCCACAGATCTGCGGTCGAGAAATCGGAAAAGTTTGAAGGCAAGATCATCCGCCAATCCTGCCCTGTGGGTTCGGTCTTGCCAATTGCAAAAAGTGGTTATAATTTATTACCAATAATTGGAGATCTTGCATGGAGATGCCAACCCCACGCGCCTCTATCCTTGCGCGCCGCAAAGAGATCGTCGCCAAGCTGTGTGCCGTCCTGCCGGAAGATGCCGTAATCGACGATCCCGCGGAAACCCGCGCCTATGAATGCGATGCCCTGGCGGCCTATCGTTGCCCGCCTTTGGCGGTGATCCTGCCCCGCTCAACCGCCGAAGTCGCAGCGGCGTTGCAGGTCTTGCACAGCGAAGGCGTGCCGGTGGTGCCGCGCGGTTCGGGCACGTCGCTGGCCGGTGGGGCGCTGCCGACGGCGGATTGTGTGGTCCTTGGATTGGCGCGGATGAACCGGGTTCTTGAGACGGATTATGCCGACCGCTTCATCCGGGTTGAGGCGGGGCGCACCAATCTTTCGGTCACCGGCGCGGTCGAGGCGAATGGTTTTTTCTATGCACCCGATCCTTCAAGCCAGCTGGCCTGCGCCATTGGCGGCAATATCGCGATGAATTCCGGCGGGGCGCATTGTCTGAAATACGGGGTAACAACCAACAACTTGCTGGCGGTAACCTTGGTGCAGATGGATGGCACGGTTGTTGAACTGGGCGGACCGTGGATGGATGCGGGCGGGCTTGATCTGCTGGGGGTGATCTGCGGCTCTGAAGGCCAGCTTGGCGTCGTGACGGAAGCCACCTTGCGGATCCTGCCCAAGCCTGAGGGCGCGCGCCCGGTGCTGATCGGATTTGCCTCGAACGAAGTCGCGGGGGCCTGT
>JANMDM010000323.1:0-2039 GCA_031376305.1 Pseudomonadota bacterium
GGTGCCAGCAGGCTTTCGACCACCGGCAGGCCCGCCGTGCGGAACACATCCTTGGCGCGGGTCTTGTCCATCGCCAGCGACGACGCCAGAACCCCGGAATGGGTGTAGGGGATGCTCAGCCATTCCAGCAGGCCCTGTACACAGCCGTCTTCGCCCCAGCGGCCATGCAAGGCGTTGAAACAAACATCCGGACGGATCGCGGCAAGACGCACGGCAAGGTCGCGGCCGGCATCGACCTCGACCACCTCATATCCCGCCTCCCGCAGGGCAAACGCACAGCCGCGCCCACTGACCAGGGAGACTTCCCGTTCAGCGGAAAGCCCTCCCATCAGTACTGCCACTTTGGGGGCTGTCCTGCTCGACCTGCCCGCCACAATCGCCATTTCCAGGGCTTACCGCCCCTGTCTTATCGGACCTTTTGGCCCTGTTTTGTTTAGTTTATTTTGTCAGTTTCCTGCCGCCGGTTCGCCGACACGCATGATTTCCCACTCTAACGTTATTCCGGTCCTTTGGAAAACCCTTTTTCGCACGTCTTCGCCCAGTTCTTCCAGATCGGCGGCAGAAGCCCCGCCGGTGTTGATCAAAAAGTTGGCATTCATCTAGCTCATCTGCGCCGCGCCCCGCCTTGCCCCGCGCATTCCGGCGTCGGCGATCAGCTTCCAGGCCTTCAGATCGTGCGTGTCATCGGCGCGGCCCGTCGAGGAAAACCCCGCCGGATTGCGGAAGGTCGAGCCGGCGCTACGGTCTTTGGTGGGTTGGCTGGCGTTGCGTTTGGCCAGCTGATCGGCCATCCGCACCCGTAGGATTTCGGGATCGGCCAGCGGCGCCTCAAACGTCGCTTCGGTGATGACCCAGCCTTCGGGCAGATCCGACTGGCGGTAGCGAAAATTGAGATCCCCCTTTGAGAGCAAGACTTTGCGACCGTCGCGGGTGATCGCCGCTGCTGAAACCAGATGATCAGCCACATAACTGCCGTAACATCCGGCATTCATCCTGACGGCCCCGCCGACGGCCCCCGGAATAGTGCGCAGAAAGGTCAGATCCACCCCCGCCTCGCCCGCCCGCTTGGCCACATGCGCATCCAGCGCCGCCGCCCCCGCCGTCACCCTATTTCCTGCAATTTCAATATCATTGAACCCCCGCCCCAGCCGGATCACCACCGCCCGCATCCCGCCATCGCGGACGATAAGGTTGGAGCCGACGCCCATTGGAAAGATCGCGACGGCGGGGTCGAGAGTGGCGAGGAAACTGGCAAGATCGTCGGCATCGGCGGGCTGGAACAGCCAATCCGCCGGTCCGCCGACGCGCAGCCAGGTCAGGTCGGCCAAGGGCCGGTGGGGCGTCAGGGTGCCGCGCACGGAAGCCAAAGTCATTTTGCCCCCTCGCCGGATCCGCCCCGCGCCTTCCTTTTCACCCACCGCCACAGATAAATCACCGGCCAGCGCAGGATCGAGGCCCCGGCGGCCAGCACCACCAGTCCGAGCAAAGGGCCGTTTTCATAGGTCACCCAGCCGAGGATCGGGATGCCAAGAGCGATCATTGCGTAAGCGGCGCGCCAGTGATGGTCGCGGCTTGGCAAAAGGCCGATGGCCGAGGTGATCAGTATCCACAGACAGGGGGCAATCAGGGACCAGCTCATGGTGCGCCGGTTTTCGATTTGGCGTCGCGGGTTGGCAGACCCAAGGCTTTGCGCCCCAGATAAATCAGCGGGTTGCGGAACATTGAGACGAACCCCAGGGTTCCGGCGACCGCCACCCAGACCCCGTGTTCAAGGCCAATCCAGATCAGGATCACCGGGGCCAGCACCAACAGCGTGATTCCCGGCGGATACTGTCTGCGCATCGGCAACAGCGCTGTCACCGTTGCCGCCAGCACCCAAAAGCAAGCTGCGGCAAGCGGCCAGCTCATGGCTTCAGCTTTGCGGGCAGCGCATTGGCCCAGGCGGAGATGGTGCCCGCGCCCAGGCAGACGACGATATCGCCGGGGTGGGCTTGCGCCCGCACCAGTTGCGCCAGATCATCTTCGCTGGTGATCGCCAG
>JANMDM010000327.1:0-1979 GCA_031376305.1 Pseudomonadota bacterium
CCGCTTCCTTGCCCGCCTGAAAGACCGCACCGAAGCGATTCTTCTGGGCGACCCGCGCGACGCGGCAACCCAGATGGGGCCGCTGGTATCCTTGGCGCAGATGGACAAGGTGCTGGGCTATATCGAGACCGGCAAACGCGAAGGCGCAAAGCTGATCACCGGCGGCAAACGGGCCGGGACCAATACCGGCTGTTTCGTCGCACCAACGGTGTTTGCCGATGTGACCGACGAGATGACCATCGCCCGCGAAGAAATCTTTGGCCCGGTGATGGCGGTTCTGGAGTTTGAGGGCGAAGCCGAAGTGATCGCCCGCGCCAATGCCACTGAATTTGGCCTGTCGGCCGGAGTGTTTACCGGCGATCTGGCGCGTGGTCACCGGGTGGTGGCGGAATTACAGGCGGGCACCTGCTGGATCAATGCCTTTAACCTGACGCCGGTGGAGATGCCTTTCGGCGGATCGAAACAGTCCGGTGTGGGGCGCGAAAACTCCAAAGCCGCGATCGAGCACTATACGCAGGTCAAGAGCGTTTATGTGAACCTCGGCCCCGTTGATGCACCGTTCTGAGGGGGTGCAGATGATTCCCACAGCCCAAGACCTTGCCGATGCTTACCGCGTCACCCGTCGCGCAACGCTGCGCACGCCGTTGCTGGAAAGCACCGCCCTGGCCGAAGCTTCGGGTGCCGCGCGGGTGTTCGTCAAGGTCGAGTCGTTGCAAAAGGCCGGGTCGTTCAAGATCCGGGGGGCAACCTGGCGGCTGGCCTGCTTGACAGAAGCGGAACGGGTGCGGGGTGTGGTGGCCTATTCCTCGGGCAATTTCGCCCAAGGGCTGGCGGCGGCGGGGCAGGCGGCAGGCGTGCCGGTGACCATTGTCATGCCTATTGATGCGCCTGAGATGAAGCGGCTGGCGACGATTGGTTTTGGCGCGCGGGTGGTGCTGTCGGATCACCGGGATCGGCCGCGCGAAGAGGTCGCCTCGGCCCTGGCACGCGAGATTGCCGGGGCGGAGGGATTGACGCTTTTGCATCCCTTCGATGATCCGCTGATCGTCGCGGGTCAGGCGGGTGCGGGGCTTGAAGCCTTGGAACAGCTTGCTGAAATGGGCGTATCGCCGGACCTGGTCGCCTGCCCGGTGGGCGGTGGCGGGTTATTGGGCGGGCTGGCGCTGGCCTTTCGCCATTCCAGCCCGGACACCCGGATTTTTGCCGTAGAGCCGGAAGGTTACAATGGCATGGGCGCCTCGCTGGCGGCGGGCGGGTTGACCCGCGTCGCCTCGGGCGGGCGCACGCTTTGTGATGCGTTGCAAGCGACCCAGCCGGGCGCTTCGCCGTTCGAGGCGGCTGAGTGGGCCGGGGTCGAGGGGCTGAGTATCAACGACGCTGCCGTGCGCCGGGCCATGCGCTTTGCCTTTGAGAAACTAAAACTGGTGCTGGAGCCTTCGGGCGCCGTGGCCATCGCCGCACTGCTGGAAGGCGCCCTGCCTGCCAAGGGGCAGGTGCTGGTGCTTATCGCCTCGGGCGGGAATATTTCTTTGGCGGATTTCACGGCCCTGACCGGGCCGGATCAGGATTGACGGGTGGGAAGACATGGAAGCGGATTATGTGATCGTCGGGGCGGGTTCGGCAGGCTGTGCACTGGCCTACCGGCTGGCTGAGGCGGGCAAAGAGGTGCTGCTCATCGAACATGGCGGCACCGATGTTGGGCCGTTCATTCAGATGCCGGCGGCTTTGTCCTATCCGATGAATATGCCGCTTTATGACTGGGGCCTGCACACAGAACCTGAACCGCATCTGGGCGGCCGGATCTTGGCGACGCCGCGCGGCAAGGTAATCGGCGGGTCGTCCTCGATCAATGGCATGGTTTTTGTGCGCGGCCACGCCAAGGATTTCGACCATTGGGCTGATCAGGGGGCGGACGGTTGGTCATACGCCGACGTGCTGCCCTATTTCCGGCGGATGGAAACCTGGCATGGCGGCGGCGA
>JANMDM010000380.1:0-6878 GCA_031376305.1 Pseudomonadota bacterium
CCTCATGCTGAAATCCGGCCTCGATGTCTATCTGCCGGTTGTCGACGATGACGGTATAGATGCGATCCTCAGAGGGGCCGACGGACGCAAGATCGACCTTCAGATTAAGGCGCGCTCCCACAACGTAATCTTCGGGGACGCGGCGCTGTTTGCCGCTCTCAATCATCCGGAGGTCCGTGAAGGTTACTATTTTTTGTTCTATTCGGAGCGCATGGACCATATGTGGCTGATGTCATCCGCCGAATTCGTTGCGCACGCGCACCAAAACAAAAATGGCAAGAACATCGGCAAACGCTCAATCTGGTTTAATGGCAAGAATACCCGCGACCGGACCGAACACCCCAAACCACAATTTCAGAGATTCAGCATTACAAAGGGGCGTGAGCACGACTTTGCGCGCCTGCATGGCATACTGAACACCAAGCTCGACCAGTTGGAGGTGTCGCAATCATGAAACTCACCACCTCCGCCCTTCCCACCTCCGAAACTTTCCGCGCCAACCGCGCCGCGCATCTCGCCATGCTCGACACCGCAGCCCAAGCCGCCGCCCTCGCCGCCGCCGGGGGTGGCGACAAAGCCGTCGCCCGCCACACCGCGCGCGGCAAGATGGCGCCGCGCGAGCGGGTGGCGAATCTGCTCGACGCCGGTTCGCCGTTTCTGGAGATCGGCGCGACGGCGGCGCACGGGCTTTACGGCGGTGACGCCCCCGGTGCAGGCCTTATCGCCGGGATCGGCCAGGTGCTGGGGCAAGAGGTGATGGTGGTGGCCAATGACGCCACCGTCAAGGGCGGCACTTATTACCCGATGACGGTGAAGAAACATTTGCGCGCGCAGGAGATTGCCGAACAGAACCAACTGCCCTGCGTCTATCTGGTCGACTCCGGCGGCGCCAACCTGCCCAATCAGGACGAGGTTTTCCCCGACCGCGACCATTTCGGCCGCATCTTCTACAATCAGGCGCAGATGAGCGCCAAGGGCATCCCGCAGATTGCCGTGGTCATGGGCTCGTGCACCGCTGGCGGGGCTTACGTTCCCGCCATGTCGGATGTGACCATCATCGTGCGCGATCAGGGCACGATTTTCCTCGCCGGTCCGCCGCTGGTGAAAGCCGCCACCGGCGAGGTTGTCACCACCGAAGACCTTGGCGGCGGCGATGTGCACACCCGCCTTTCGGGGGTCGCCGATTATCTGGCCGAAGATGACGCCCATGCGCTGGCGCTTGCCCGCCGCGCCATTGGCAACCTGAACCGCAAAAAGCCCGACACCGTGCTGTGGCAAAGCCCCGAAGACCCGGCCTATGACCCTGAGGAAATTCTGGGCGTGGTGCCGACCGACCTGCGCACCCCTTACGATATCCGCGAGGTCATCGCCCGCGTCGTCGACGGCAGCCGCTTTGACGAATTCAAGGCGCGGTTCGGCGACACGCTGGTCACCGGCTTTGCCCATGTCATGGGCTGCCCGGTGGGCATCGTCGCCAATAACGGCGTGCTGTTCTCGGAAGCCGCCATCAAGGGTGCGCATTTTGTCGAGCTGTGCAGCCAGCGGGTTATCCCCTTGGTTTTCTTGCAAAACATCACCGGCTTCATGGTCGGCCGCAAATATGAAAACGAAGGCATCGCCCGCCACGGCGCCAAGATGGTCACTGCCGTGGCCACCACCAATGTCCCGAAAATCACCCTGCTGGTCGGAGGCTCCTTCGGCGCCGGCAACTACGGCATGGCCGGTCGCGCCTATTCGCCACGCTTCCTTTGGACATGGCCGAACAGTCGCATCTCCGTCTTGGGTGGCGAACAGGCCGCAGGCGTTCTTGCCACGGTGAAACGCGACGGGATCGAACGGGCGGGCGGTACCTGGACGCCCGCGGCCGAGGCCGAGTTCAAACGCCCGACAATCGAGATGTTCGAGAAGCAGTCGCATCCGCTTTACGCTGCGGCGCGACTTTGGGATGATGGCATCATCGACCCAAGAAAGACCCGGCAAGTGCTGGCGCTGTCGCTGTCGGCAGCCCTCAACGCGCCGATCGAGCCGACGCGCTTCGGCCTCTTTCGGATGTGACTTCAATGCGCTCCGCGCGGGGATATTTGGACAAAGGTGAAATGAGCTTTTTCTTTGCCCAAATACTCAAAGACCACAACGGCAACCGGCGAAAGGCTTCCTAGATGTTCCGTAAGATCCTGATCGCCAACCGCGGCGAGATCGCCTGCCGGGTCATTGATACCTGTCGCAAACTCGGGGTGGCGACGGTCGCGGTCTATTCCGACGCCGACCGCGATGCCCGCCATGTGGCGATGGCCGATGAGGCGGTGCATATCGGCGGCCCGGCCCCCGCTGACAGCTATCTGGACGGCGAGGTGATCATCGCCATGGCTTTGGCCACCGGGGCCGAAGCGATCCATCCGGGGTATGGGTTCTTGTCGGAAAATCCGCGATTTGTTGATCAGGTGGTGGGCGCCGGTCTGGTCTTTATCGGGCCATCGGCGGCAGCAATCCGGGCGATGGGGCTGAAAGATGCCGCCAAGACATTGATGACGGCGGCGGGGGTGCCGGTGGTACCCGGCTATCACGGCGAAAATCAGGACCCGGAGCATTTAGCCGGGGCGGCGGACCGCATCGGCTATCCGGTGCTGATCAAAGCCGTGGCGGGCGGTGGTGGCAAAGGCATGCGGCGGGTGGAGCGGCCCGAGGATTTCGCCGAAGCCCTGGCCTCGGCGCAGGGCGAGGCGGTGACGGCCTTTGGCAACCCCGCAGTATTGATCGAAAAATACGTGGAAAAGCCCCGCCATATTGAAATGCAGGTCTTTGGCGATGGCACCCGTGCGGTGCATCTGTTTGAGCGCGACTGTTCCTTGCAGCGCCGCCATCAGAAAGTGATCGAGGAAGCCCCCGCCCCCGGCATGACCCCCGAGATGCGCGCGGCGATGGGGCAGGCGGCAGTGCGCGCCGCCGAGGCGATTGGCTATAGCGGCGCGGGCACCATCGAATTCATCGTGGATGCCTCCGAAGGGCTGCGCGCGGATCGCTTCTGGTTCATGGAAATGAACACCCGGCTGCAAGTCGAACATCCGGTGACCGAGGCGATCACCGGCGTCGATCTGGTGGAATGGCAATTGCGCGTCGCGAGTGGCGAGCCGTTGCCTTGCGCGCAGGACGACCTGTCCATCAGCGGCCATGCGTTCGAGGCGCGGCTTTATGCCGAGGATGTGCCCGCCGGTTTTCTGCCCGCCACCGGGCGGCTGACGCATCTGGCGTTCCCGGACTTCGCCCGAGCCGAAACCGGGGTGCGGGCGGACGATGTCATCAGCCCCTGGTATGATCCGATGATTGCCAAGGTCATCGTCCATGGCCCGACGCGGGCCATCGCGCTGGCCAAGCTTTCTGCCGCATTGGCGGCAACCGAAGTGGCAGGGTCCGTGACCAACCTTGAGTTTCTGATCGCCTTGTCACGGCATAAGGGATTTGCGGCGGGCGATGTTGATACCGGCCTGATTGCGCGCGATCTGGAGGCATTGGTCGCAGTCCCCCCCCAGCCCCTGGCGGTGCGCGCTTTGGCGGTTCTTGGGGCGGCGGGGCTGGACCGGGCGGCCGCGGCGTTGCAGGGCTACACCCATTGGGCGCCCCTGCGGCACAGTATTCATCTGGACGCGTTCTCCGCAACTGTTGAGGTGCTTTCACCGGGGCGTTTCCGGGTCACGATTGGCGACGATCAGGCGATTTGCGAACGGCGTGCCGACTGGTGGGTGAATGGCGAGAAGATCCCGGCGAACCTGATCCGCTCTGCCCGCCGCATCAGTGTTTTCGCGGGCCGGGCCTATCATTTCACCGACACCGATCCCCTTGATCGGCAGGGCGTGGTGACGGGCACGGCGCTGACCCTGTCGCCGATGCCAGGGCTGGTAAAGGCGGTGTTTGTGGCGGCCGGACAGACCGTGGCGGCGGGTGACAGGCTGGCGGTGCTTGAGGCGATGAAGATGGAACATACCCTGACGGCCGGGCGCGCCGGGGTGGTGGCCGAAGTTCTGGTGGTGGCCGGGGCGCAGGTCGAAGCGGGGGCGGCGCTGATCCGCCTGGCGGATGAGGACGCGGCATGAGCGGCTTTGTCGACATCGTTGAAATGGGCCCGCGCGACGGCTTGCAAAACGAGGCGCGGCTGATCCCGGTTGCCGAAAAAATCGCGCTGGTCAATGCGCTCAGCGCTGTGGGGTTTCGCCGCATCGAAGTGGCCAGCTTTGTGAGCCCGAAATGGGTGCCGCAGATGGCCGACAGTGCGGCGGTACTGGCCGGGATCGCCCGCAATCCGGCGGTGCGTTACGCGGCGCTGACCCCGAACCTGCAAGGCTATGAGGCCGCCAAAGCCGCCGCTGCCGATGAGGTGGCGATTTTTGCATCGGCGTCGGAAGGCTTCAGCCGGGCCAACCTGAATTGTTCGATTCATGAAAGTATTAAGCGATTTATCCCACTAGTTGAGGCGGCAAAAGCTGATAATATGCAAGTCCGTGGCTATGTTTCAATGGTTACGGATTGCCCCTTCGATGGGCCGATTGCCCCCGCTTCGGTCGCCAGCGTTGTGGCATCGCTGCGCGATCTGGGCTGCTACGAGGTCAGCTTGGGCGACACTCTTGGGCAGGCGCGACCCGAAACCATTGATGCGATGCTGGCCGCTGTGCTGGACGAGCTGCCTGCGTCGCGTCTGGCCGGACATTACCATGACACGGCGGGCCGGGCGCTGGCCAATATTGACGCCACGCTGGCACGGGGGCTTCGGGTGTTTGATGCGTCGGTCGGCGGGCTTGGCGGGTGCCCTTACGCGCCGGGGGCCAAAGGCAATGTCGCCACCGAAGCTGTACAGGCACGGCTGACGGCGCTGGGCTATGAGACGGGACTTGATGCGGAAAAACTTGCCTTGGCGGCACAGGTGGCGCGGTCCATACAGATGGGAACGGGCTTGCAGCCCTAAAGAACGTCGGCCACGAAGGGAACAATAATGTTTGAGATGATCGAGATCGCGACCGATGCGCGCGGTGTGGCAACGCTGACGCTGAACCGGCCGGAAAAGCACAATACCCTGTCCGAGCAGATGATTGCCGAGCTGACGCAGGCCGCGGGCCTGCTGGGTGCGGACGCTGCGGTGCGTGTTGTCGTTCTGGCCGCCAAGGGCGACAGCTTTTGCGCCGGCGGTGATCTGGGATGGATGCGCGCCCAGATGGTTGCGGATGCGGCGACGCGCCGGACCTCCGCAACCGCACTCGCGATGATGCTCTATGCGCTGGATACCTTGCCAAAGCCGCTGATCGGGCGGGTGCAGGGGGCGGCTTATGGAGGCGGTGTTGGCATGATGTCCGTCTGTGATCTGACAATCGGATCGACAGGGGCAAAGTTCGGCCTGACCGAGACCAGATTGGGTCTGATCCCGGCAACCATCAGCCCCTATGTGCTGGCCCGCATTGGGGGGGCCGCGGCACGGCGGCATATGCTGGGGGCACGGATGTTTTGTGCCGAGGAAGCGTTGCGCATCGGGCTCTTGTCCAGTGCCTGCGATCCCGAAGATCTGGAAGATTGCGTCGAGGCTGAAATCGCCGCCTTGCTGGCCTGTGCGCCCGGGGCCATTGCTGATGCCAAAGCCTTGATTCGCCGTCTTTCCCCAGTAATTGACAAAGCCCTTATCGACGCCACCATCGATCTCTTGGTCGCCCGTTGGGAAAGTGCCGAATCCGCCGAAGGCATCACGGCCTTTTTCGAGCGTAGAAAACCGCAGTGGGCCGTGTAACCGCCAGGCCAAACCCCGCCAACCGCCGCATTTTCAGCGTTGCCATGTTGCCCGCCTTGGGTTGACCCGGTCTTGGTTGACCCGGTCAAGGCGGAAGGATAAACCCGAAACCAAGCCAATCACCGCGCGCGTCGGCGCTGCGCGAGTCCAAGGAGCCAAAAGTGGATATCCTGCTCAGAGAATACCTGCCGATTCTTATCTTTCTGGCAATGGCGATCGGCCTTGGTCTGGTGCTGATCCTGGCTGCCGCGGTACTGGCGGTGCGCAACCCCGACCCGGAAAAGGTGTCGGCTTATGAATGTGGCTTCAACGCCTTTGACGATGCGCGGATGAAGTTCGACGTGCGCTTTTATCTGGTGTCGATCCTGTTCATCATCTTCGATCTGGAAGTGGCGTTCCTGTTCCCCTGGGCGGTGGCGTTCAAGGACATCTCGATGCTGGGGTTCTGGTCGATGATGTTGTTCCTGGGCGTGCTGACCATCGGCTTCGCCTATGAGTGGAAGAAGGGGGCCTTGGAATGGCAGTGATGACCGGAGCCAATACCGCCGGACATGACCCCGAGGTTGCCACGCAGTCCCTGAACCGCGAGTTGCAGGACAAGGGGTTTTTGCTGACCTCGACCGAGGATATTATCAACTGGGCGCGCACTGGCAGTTTGCACTGGATGACCTTTGGTCTGGCCTGCTGCGCGGTTGAAATGATGCACACCGCGATGCCGCGCTATGATGTGGAACGCTACGGCTTTGCGCCGCGCGCGTCCCCGCGCCAGTCGGATGTGATGATCGTCGCGGGCACGCTGACCAACAAGATGGCCCCGGCCTTGCGCAAGGTCTACGACCAGATGCCCGAGCCGCGCTATGTGATCTCGATGGGGTCCTGCGCCAATGGCGGCGGGTATTACCACTACAGCTATTCGGTGGTGCGCGGCTGCGACCGCATCGTGCCGGTCGATATCTATGTTCCGGGTTGCCCACCGACCGCCGAGGCGCTGATGTACGGCATCTTGCAATTGCAGCGCCGCATCCGCCGCACCGGCACGCTTGTGCGCTGAGGGAGAGGAAGACATGTCCCAAACCCTTGAGGATCTTGCCTCTGCCCTTGCCGCCGCGCGCCC
>JANMDM010000391.1:0-9036 GCA_031376305.1 Pseudomonadota bacterium
CGTCTTCGGCCCCGACAACCGCAAGGGGCGCCATGTGCATTACGGCATCCGCGAACATGGCATGGCCGCGGCGATGAACGGCATGGCGCTGCATGGCGGGGTGCGGGCTTACGGTGGCACCTTCCTGTGCTTTACCGATTATGCGCGCGGTGCCATGCGGCTTTCCGCCCTGATGGGCGTGCCTGCGGTCTATGTGATGACGCACGATTCCATTGGCCTGGGCGAAGACGGCCCCACCCACCAGCCGGTCGAGCATCTGGCGATCTGCCGCGCCACGCCCAATACCTGGACCTTCCGCCCCGCCGATGTGGTGGAAACCGCCGAAGCCTGGGAACTGGCGCTGACCTCCACCAAAACCCCGTCGGTGCTGGCGCTGTCGCGGCAAAACCTGCCCACCGTCCGCAAGACCCACCTGGCCAGAAACCTGACCGCGCAGGGCGGCTACATCCTCGAAGAAGCCAAAGGCAAACGTCAGGCCATCCTGATGGCCACAGGGTCCGAGGTGGAAATCGCCCTGAAGGCCCGCGATCTGCTTGAGGCCGAAGGTATCGGCACCCGCGTCGTCTCGATGCCCTGCATGGAGCTGTTCGCCGCCCAGTCTGATACCTACCGCAAGCGGGTGCTGCCGGCGGGCCCGGTGCGGGTGGCGGTGGAAGCCGCCGTGCGCCAGCCCTGGGACCGTTTCCTTCTGGGCGAGCGTGGCCGCGAGGGAAAATCCGCCTTCGTCGGCATGGAGGGTTTTGGTGCCTCGGCTCCGGCGGAGCGGCTTTACGAAGAATTCGGCATCACGCCCGAAAACGTCGCCGCAAAGGCCAAAGCCCTGCTCTGACCCCTTTCATCTTCGCAAAAATATCTCCGCCGGAGGCTTCCCCGGCGGGGATTTTTGCAATCAGGCGTTCAGTGCCTCACGGTGGTCACGGGCATAGTCGCTCAGTCCGGTCGGCTGGCGTCCGGACAGCTTTTCGACATCGCCCGTGACCCGCGCCGTCCAGCCTTCGCGCACCGGATGGAAGATCGACGCCATGAACCCGGCGAAATCCGCCGGAACGCCCGCACCGGTCAACATCGCGATGAAATCCGCGTCCTGCGTCGCCTGATAGCGAATCGGCTTGCCGGTCACCTCGGCAAGAATCCCGGCGGCCTCGGCATAGGTCAGGGCTTGCGGCCCGGTCAGTTCATAGGCCTTACCGTCAAAGGCGCTGCTGGTCAGCACCGCCACCGCCGCCGCGGCAATATCGCGCACATCGACAAAGCTTGAGGCGCCGGTCCCGGCGGGCAAGGCGATCACCCCATGCTTGATGCCCTCACGCCAGAACATGTGGAAATTGTCGGCAAACCAGTTCGGGCGCAGGATCACATAAGCCGTGCCGGATTTTTCCAGCGCAATTTCCGCCTTGCGATAGGGCAGCTCGTCATCGGCATCAACACCCATCACCGATTGCAACACCACCTTCACCTTGGCTGCCGCCGCCGTCTCGATCAACGGAATCAAGAACCGGTGCGCATCCAGATAGCCCGACGGCACAAGGACATAGGCGCGGTCGACATCGGCAAAGATGCCCCGATGTGTCGCGGTATCGGCAATGTCAAAGCGCCGCGCCTCGGCTCCGGGAATCGCGATGGCGGTGCGGGTTGCCGCCACGACCTTTTCGCCCTTAGCAAGAAGTCCTGCCACCACATGCTTCCCGACGGTGCCGGTGGCCCCGATTACCAGAATTTTCCCAGTCATTTTCGCTCTCCTATTTGGTATCATTTAGATACCTTGTTTCTAGTAACAATCAGATATACAATTAACACTATCTCGAAAAGAGGGCACTTTTGCCTTACCAGGTTACCCAAAGGAAACCGCCATGGCCAATCCCGCCCAACCGCCCGTCCCGCCCCCCCTACGCTATGATGTCTTTTTGCAAAACTGCCCGACCCGCCAGGTGCTGGACCGGCTGGCCGACAAATGGGCATTGCTGATCCTGATGCGACTGGCCGACGGCACCACACGCTTCAACCAGCTGCGCCGCGAGATTGAGGGGGTTTCGCAAAAGGTTCTGTCGCAGACCCTCAAGAAACTCGAACGCGACGGTTTGATTTCGCGGCGGGCTTTCGCCACGGTTCCGGTCACCGTCGAATATTCCTTGACCGAACTGGGGCGCACCCTGCGGCAAGCCGTGGCCAGCTTTACCCATTGGGCCGAGACGCATATGGACGCGGTTTGGGCCGCTCAGCTGGCTTATGACACGGCCGCCTGAAGATTGTTTCGCCATCCGATCAGTGGCCGCCAAAATGTTTACGCTAACAAAGCATGTTTTCGCTAACATGCTGATAAAGCGTCGTTTTTATATTCCGGCCGCACAATCCTTTGTGTAGATATGATCGCAACGTTCTTCCCGTCGCGGCCCAATCCGTCGGACAGGTTTGTCAGGAGTTATCGCATGACTGTCACCATCGGCATCAACGGCTTTGGCCGTATCGGGCGCTGCACCCTGGCGCATATCGCCGAAGCGGCGCGCAATGATGTGCAGGTTGTGAAAATCAACGCGACGGGACCAATCGAAACCAATGCCCATTTGCTGAAATACGACTCAGTTCACGGTCGCTTTCCCGGCACTGTCCGGGTCACCGGAAACACCCTTGACCTGGGCCGGGGTCCGATGGAAGTCATGTCGACCTATGATCCGACCGAGCTGGATTGGGACGGCGTGGACGTGGTGCTGGAATGCACTGGCAATTTCAATGACCGCGCCAAAGCCGCCGTGCATCTGGGGCGCGGCGCCAAACGGGTGCTGATCTCGGCCCCCGCCACGAACGCCGACAAGACCATCGTTTACGGCGTCAATCACCGCCAACTGACACTGGACCACCTTGTCGTCTCGAACGGCTCTTGCACGACAAACTGCCTGGCGCCTTTGGCGAAAGTTTTGAACGACGCCATCGGCATCGAGCGTGGCATCATGACTACCATCCACAGCTATACCGGCGATCAACCAACGCTGGACCGCCGCCACTCGGACCTATACCGCGCCCGCGCTGCGGCCATGGCGATGATCCCCACCTCGACCGGGGCCGCAAAGGCCTTGGGCGAGGTGCTGCCGGAACTGGCCGGAAAACTGGACGGCACCGCAATTCGGGTGCCAACGCCCAATGTCTCGGCCGTCGATCTGACGTTTGAGGCCGGGAAATCTGTGACGGTGGCCGAGGTGAACGAGATTATGCGCGAGGCTGCCGCAGGATATATGGGGATGGTGCTGTCCTATGATCCCGAGCCCAAGGTTTCTATTGATTTCAATCACACGCCTTATTCGTGTATCTTTGCCCCGGATCAAACCAAGGTCGTGGGCGGGCGCACTGTGCGGGTCCTTGCTTGGTATGACAATGAATGGGGGTTCTCTTGCCGTATGGCCGATGTGGCGGGTGCGATGGGGCGGCTCCTGCAGTAAAGGGGCCTTATGACCAATCGCATCGCGCTGTTTATTGGCGTCAGTATTATACTGGCCATCGTCATCGACCGCATTTCCTATGCAGGTGCTGCAGAGCTTTTCCTGGCCCGAAAGACCGCCGACATGATCGACTATATTATGTTCTGGCGCTGAATATGATGCGGGGCATTTGCCCCTATGGCCCAACCCAAAAATCAATTGCGCCGGTGCTGGCGGTTGTCAGGCAAATCGGAACTTACTTTTGGATAAAATACGGTAGTCTGCAATTGACCTTTCGCGCAATATTTGATGTTAGCGTTACCAAAATTCAGTCCGGGAATGGTCCTGTCACAAGGAGACGAAGATGGCGGTTAAAGTAGCGATCAATGGGTTCGGGCGCATCGGGCGCAATGTCTTGCGGGCGATCATCGAATCTGGTCGCAGGGATATCGAGGTCGTCGCGATTAACGATTTGGGTCCGGTGGAAACCAATGCGCATCTCTTGCGGTTTGATTCTGTTCACGGTCGCTTCCCCGCCGAAGTGACGACGACGGCAACCACCATCGACGTGGGACGCGGCCCGATCGAGGTTTCGGCGGTCAGAAACCCCGCCGATTTGCCCTGGGCCCATATTGATATCGTGCTGGAATGCACCGGTATCTTCACCGACAAGGACAAAGCCGTGGTGCATCTGGAAAACGGCGCGAGCCGGGTTCTGGTTTCGGCCCCTTCGGTGGGGGCAGACAAGACCATCGTTTTCGGGGTCAACCATAGCACCCTGACTAAAAATGATCTGATCGTCTCAAACGCTTCTTGCACCACCAACTGCCTGTCGCCAGTCGCTCAGGTGCTCAATAATGCCATCGGCATCACCAAAGGCTTTATGACCACCATCCACAGCTATACCGGCGATCAGCCGACGTTGGACACCATGCACAAGGATCTTTACCGCGGCCGGGCTGCGGCTTTGTCGATGATCCCCACGTCCACCGGCGCCGCCAAGGCTGTGGGTCTGGTGTTGCCGGAGCTGAAGGGCAAGCTCGACGGCGTGGCGATCCGGGTGCCAACCCCCAATGTCTCGGTCGTCGATTTCGTCTTTGAGGCGGCGCGCGATACAACAGTCGAGGAGATAAACGAAGCCATTCGATCCGCGGCGCAGGGCCACCTGAACGGCATTCTTGGCTTTACGGACCAGCCGAATGTCTCGGCCGACTTCAACCATGACCCAAGGTCGTCGATCTTCCACATGGATCAGACCAAGGTTCTGGAAGGCCGCATGTGCCGAATACTCAGCTGGTACGACAATGAATGGGGCTTTTCCAACCGCATGGCCGATACCGCCGTGGCGATGGGTAAACTGATTTAAGTCCGGGTCTTGCAGCGCAGGCATGCAATCAAAAGGGCGCCTTCGGGCGCCCTTCCTATTTTGCCATGCGTGGAGCGCATGGCTGCTTTTCCGACAAAGGCATTGTTAGTGCCAGCCCGCCCCCCACATCATAGGCATGCACCGGCCAAAGCCACCGGGCCGCCGCAGAAGATAAAAGGAAATTCCATGCTGACCTTGCTTGCAAAATATCGCCAAAACGTAATTGACCGCGCGCGCTTTCGTCAAATTCTGGACCAGATCAATCAAATGCCCCCCGACGTGGCGCGTGATTTTCGCATTTTTCCGGGCGACGCCGCGCACATCGCCCACCGAATGACTTACGGCACCGAGATGTAAAACCCCGAAGTTCACCCCTTCGAATAGGTTGATGTCACCGGTGCTTGGCTTGCAACGCTGTCTTCACATCAGGCGGCACGAACTTCGACACATCGCCACCAAGCCGGGCGATTTCCTTGACCAGTTTCGAGGCGATTGCCTGCCGCCGCGCATCGGCCATCAGGAACACGGTTTCGATGGATGCATCCATCGCCCGGTTCATGCCCACCATCTGAAATTCATATTCGAAATCCGCCACCGCGCGCAGCCCCCGGATGATCACCCCCGCCCCCACATCGCGGGCGCAGTCGATCAGCAGGTTCTCAAACGGATGTACGACGATTTCGCCGCCAGTCACGGCGATGATCCCGGCACATTCCGCCTCGACCATCGCCACGCGTTCCTCCAGCGTGAACATCGGCCCCTTGTCGCGGTTGATCGCCACCCCGATGACCAGCCGGTCCACCAGAGCCATGGCCCGCTGGATTATGTCGGTGTGGCCAAGGGTAATCGGATCAAAGGTTCCGGGGTAAAGTCCGATGCGCATTGGGATTTCTCCGTGATCTGCGGGCTGTCTGGGCGCACGCAACTATACTGCGCCCCGGATTGCAAGAGCGGGAATGACAGTGAATCTGACCGCACGTCAGTTCCCCATGATCATCCCGGCCAGCGCGTCTTTTTCCATCGCCAGTTCAGACATGCGCGCCGCCACCACGTCGCCAATGGAAATGATCCCGACCATCTTGCCGGCCTGCACCACCGGCATATGCCGGAAACGCCCGGCCGTCATCTTTTCCAAAACCGAATCTGCAGTGTCATCGGGCGTACAAGACACGATGTTACGGGTCATCAGCGCATCAACCTTATCGTCCAGACACACCACCCCGCGTCGCCCCAGATCGCGCACGATGTCGCGCTCCGACAATATCCCCAAAACCCGCGCCCCGTCCTCGGACACGATCACCGCCCCAATGCGCCGCTCCGCCAGAAGCCGTGCCGCATCCGCCACTGTTGATCCGGGGGGCACCGTGATGACGCTGGCTTGTGGCTTGGCACGGAGAATTTGGTGGACCTGCATGGCAACCTCCTCAGGGATAAGCAACTTTCCGTCAGCGTCCCCTCTATACGGGCATCTGTCAAGTCAGCGCTTCAAGCCGCGTCACCTCGCGCCGCAGACCCTGCCCCAGAGCTTCGGCAAAGCGGTTCAACCGCTCGGACCGGCGGTCATCGACATGGCGGATCAGATAAAAGCTGCGCATCAACGAAATGTCGTCTGCCAGCAGCTTCACCACTTCCGGGGCCGAAGGAATGGCAAAGTCATGAACAATGCCAACCCCGGCCCCGGCCCGAACCCAGTTGAACTGAACCGAAACGGAGTTGCTGGCCAATGGCACCCCCAGCGCGCCGATTTCGGCCAGATAGTCCAGCTCCTTGTCGAAGATCATGTCGGGGATATAGCCGATCACCCGCCTGCCCTTCAGATCCCCGGTGCTGGTGATCGCGCCGTGGCGGGCAAGGTAGACGCGCGAGGCGGCCAGATGCAGGTGGTAATCGGTCAGCTTTTGCACGCTGAGCCGTCCGGCGGTGGGTGCCGACACCGAGATCGCCATATCGGCTTCGCGTTTTGACAGGTTGAAGACCCGCGGCAGGGCGACGATCTGCACCTCAAGCCCCGGATTTTCATCGCAGATCCGTGCGCAGACCTGCGGCAGAAGATAGTTGGCGCAGCCATCGGGAGCACCGATGCGGATCTGACCGGAAAGCTTGCCAACCTCGCCCGCCATTTCCTCGGCCGCCCCCGCCATCGCCTGTTCGGCCCTGAGCGCATGGGTCAACAGCCGTTGTCCGGCGTCGGTCAGCGCATAACCTTGCGGGCTTTTGCCAAACAGCTTCGCCGCCAGCCGTTCCTCCAGCCGCGCCACCCGCCGCCCCAGCGTCGCCGGGTCAAGTTTCAGCGCCTTTCCGGCCGCCGTCAGGCTTTCGGCCCGTGCGACACCCAGAAACAAGCGCAGATCATCCCAGGAGCTGTCCATTCCCATCCTTGCAATTTTGCAAAATGCTTTTGAGATACTGCCGCTGTTCCAAGCAAAATTGCAAGACTATGCTGGCGACAGAAAATCTCGGGAGGATTCCATGCAAGAGCTTACCCACTGGATCAACGGCAAACATGTGAAGGGCACTTCGGGCCGCTTCGCCGATGTCTATAACCCCGCCACCGGCGAAGTGCAGGCGCGCCTGCCGCTGGCCTCCAAGGCTGAACTTGACGCCGCTGTCGCCGCTGCCGCTGCCGCTCAGGTCAAATGGGGGGCCACCAACCCGCAACGTCGGGCCCGGGTGATGATGGCCTTTGTCGGCCTTTTGCATCGCGACATGGACAAGTTGGCCGAAGCCCTGAGCCGCGAGCATGGCAAGACCATCCCCGACGCCAAAGGCGATATCCAGCGCGGCCTGGAAGTGATCGAATTCTGCATTGGCGCACCGCAAATGCTGAAGGGGGAATTCACCGACAGCGCCGGCCCCGGCATTGACATGTATTCCATGCGCCAGCCGGTGGGCGTGGCCGCAGGCATAACCCCCTTTAACTTCCCGGCGATGATCCCTTTGTGGAAAATGGGCCCGGCACTGGCCTGCGGGAACGCCTTTATCCTAAAACCGTCCGAGCGCGCCCCTTCCGTGCCGCTGATGCTGGCCGAGCTGATGCAAGAGGCGGGCCTTCCCGACGGCGTCTTGCAGGTGGTCAACGGCGATAAGGAAAGCGTTGACGCGATCCTTGATAACCCGACCATCGCCGCGATCGGCTTTGTCGGCTCGACCCCGATCGCCGAATATATCTATGGCCGCGGCTGTTCGAATGGCAAACGGGTGCAATGCTTTGGCGGTGCCAAAAACCACATGATCATCATGCCCGACGCCGATATGGATCTGGCGGCAGATGCGCTGATCGGTGCGGGTTACGGTGCTGCGGGCGAACGCTGCATGGCGATTTCTGTTGCCGTGCCGGTCGGCGATGCGACTGCGGATGCGCTGATCGAACGGCTGATCCCGCGGATTGAGAAGCTGAAGGTTGGGCCTTACACGTCAGGCAATGACGTTGATTATGGTCCGGTCGTCACCGCAGCGGCCAAGGCAAATATCCTCAAGCTGGTCGAATCCGGCGTGACGCAGGGGGCGAAACTGGTTGTGGATGGCCGCGGCTTCAAGCTGCAGGGCTATGAGAACGGCTTTTTCGTCGGCCCGCATCTGTTTGACCATGTCACCACCGACATGGATATCTACACCAAAGAAATCTTCGGGCCGGTGCTTTCGATGGTCCGCGCCAAGACCTACGAGCAGGCGCTTGGTTTTGCGATGGAGAACGAATTCGGCAACGGCACCGCGATCTTTACCCGCGACGGCGACACCGCGCGCGACTTCGCCAACCGGGTCAATGTCGGCATGATCGGTATCAACGTGCCAATCCCGGTGCCTTTGGCTTATCACACCTTTGGCGGTTGGAAAAAATCGTCCTTCGGTGATCTCAATCAACATGGCGGCGACGCTTTCCGCTTCTATACCCGCACCAAGACCATCACCTCGCGCTGGCCTTCCGGCATCCGTCAGGGCGGTGAATTCAACTTCAAGCCAATGGAGTGAACCGGATCAGAAGCGATCCGCAGGATCGTTTCAGGCGGCTTTACGGAAGGCGGCCGGGCGTAGCCCGGCCGCCGTCGTTAAAAACCGGGCGAAGGCGGCTTGCGAGGCATAGCCAACCTGTTCGGCCACATCGGCCGTGCTTTGGCTGGAATGCCGCAAGGCGTGGCGCGCCACCTGCATCCGCCAGGCGGTCAGATAGCTGATCGGGGTCATCGCCATCAGCTCGGCAAAGCGCAGCGCGAAGCCGGTGCGCGACAGGCCCGCCACCCGCGCCAGTTCCGCCACCGTCCA
>JANMDM010000048.1:0-8423 GCA_031376305.1 Pseudomonadota bacterium
GGCAATCGCCTCGGCCACCTTGTCGGCAAAGGCTTGGGCATGGGCGATGCCCGCGACACCGCCCAGCGGGCGGTAGCTGTCTGGCGCCGGGACATGGCGCACATGGCTGCCATAGCCGCCGGTCGGCGGGTTGGTGCGCGACAGCTGCGACACGGCGGCGGTATTGCCGTGATAGGTGTGATCGGTGGCGATGATGCCGCGTTTGCCAGTCACCGCTTCGGCCATCCGCAAGGCGATGTCGTTGGCCTCGGACCCGGTGCAGGTCAGGATCGCGGTCGAGAGGGGGGCGGCAAAAGTCGCGGTCAGCCGCTCGATATAGTCAAGGATGCCTTCGTGCAGATAGCGGGTATGGGTGTTGAGCGTGCTTGCCTGCCGACAGATTGCCTCGACCACGCGCGGGTGGCAATGGCCGACATGCGGGACGTTGTTGTAGCAATCGAGGTAACGCCGACCGTCGGCATCCCAAACCCAGACGCCCTGGCCCCGCACCAGATGCACCGGATCTTCGTAAAAGGTCGAGACGTTGGGCCCCAGATAGCGGGCGCGGCGGGCCATGAGGTCGGCGGTTGTGGCGGTCATAGCTGGATCCACGCGGTTTTGAGGTTCTGGTATTTGTCGAGCGCATGCAGCGACTTGTCATGGCCGTTGCCGGATTGGCCAACGCCGCCCAAAGGCACCGTCAGGTCTGATCCGCCATAGGTATTCACATGAACCAAGCCGGTGCGCATGGCGCCGACCATCCGGTGGGCGCGCGCCAGGTTCGCGGTCCAGACGGCGCCTGCCAGACCGTAGACCGTAGAATTGGCAAGCCGCACCGCCTCGTCCTCGTCGCGGAAGGGGGTGACGGCCAGCACCGGGCCGAAAACCTCGTCCTGCGCCAGACGGTGTTGGGGCTGAACGCCAGTCATCACCGTCGGTTCCATATAGGTGCCGCCGGTTTCGGTCAGGATGCGGTTGCCACCAAGACGCCGTGTGGCACCTTCGGCTTCGGCATCAGTAACAAAGGCCAGGTTCTGCGCCAGTTGCACCTCGCTGTGCACCGCACCGATCTGGGTGGTCATGTCCAGAGGGTCGCCAACCCGTATCCCGCCCGCCGCCCTGCAAAGTGCATCCACAAATTCGTCGTGGATGCCGGCCTCGACCAGCAGCCGCGAACCGGCGACGCAGACCTGGCCGGAATTGCGGAAGATACCGCTGGCCGAAACCTTGGCTGCCTGTGCCAGATCGGGGGCATCGGCAAAAACGATATTGGCGGATTTGCCGCCCAGCTCCAGATACAGCCGCTTGAGGTTCGAGCGGGCCGAATAGTCCATCAGCCGCCGCCCGGTGGCCCCCGATCCGGTGAAGGCCAGAACATCCACCTCCATCGACAGGCCAATCGCCTCGCCCACCACCGCGCCCTTACCGGTGACGACGTTCAAGACCCCGTCAGGCAGGCCAGCCTGAAGCGCCAGTTCTGCTAGCCGCAGCAGCGACAGCGACGCAGTTTCGGCGGGTTTCAGCACCACCGAATTGCCCGCCGCCAACGCCGGGGCCAATTTCCATGACCCGATCATCAGCGGGAAGTTCCAGGGCACGATGATGCCAACCACGCCCACCGGCTCGTGATGGATCAGGCCCAGAACATCGTTTTGGGTCGGGGCAATCTGGCCATAGACCTTGTCGATGGCTTCCGCGTAATAGCGGAAGGTGGCGGCGGCGGAGCCGGGTTCGGCCTTCAGCGCCATCGAGATTTCGGTGCCGTTGTCGCGCACGCCCAGAACTGCCAGTTCCAGCGCATGCGTCTCGATCAGTTCGGCCAGCCGCAGCAGCACCTTTTTGCGGGCCGCCGGGGCGGCGCGCGACCATGCGCCCGCCGCAAAACTGGCCCGCGCCGCCCGGATCGCGGCTTCGGCATCGGCGGCGCTGCCTGCGGGCAGCGTGGTCAGCATCCGCCCGTCGATGGGCGACGTGACCTCGTGCACGGCGCCGTCGCGGGCGCTGACAAAATCACCGCCGATCAGCATTTTGGCGGCAGGCAGGGGCAGGTGGCGCAGGCGGTTGATTTCAGTTTGGGACATGGGGGCTGGGTTCATTCCAAAATGGTGAAAAGCGAAGTGGGGGCGCGAAATTCCCAGCCGCGGAATTCGGGCAGGCGGTCCGGGTCAAGTCTGAGCGCGGGGTAGCGTTGCAGCAACAGCCGCAGCGCGATTTCGATCTGGGCTTTGGCAAACCACTTGCCCGCGCAAAAATGGTTTCCATAGCCAAAGGCCGCATGGCTGGCCTTTGGCCGGGTCATGTCAAAGCGGCCCGGATGGGTGAAAACCGTCTCGTCATGGTTGGCCGAGGCCAGGATCGCGGCAATCGGCGCGCCCGCCGGGATGGTCACACCGGCCAGCACCTCGTCTTGGCGTGCCACCCGCATCTGCGTGCCGATCGGCGCCACCCAACGCAGCCCTTCATCCACGGCGCGGGGCAGCCATTCGTCCATATTGTCACGCAGCATTGCCATTTGTGCCGGGTTGGACAACAGCCCGGTCAGCACCGAGCCCGCCCCGTGACCAGGTTCCTGCATGCCCCCCAACAACGTCACCTTGACCGTGGGCAAGATCATTTCCGGGGGGCGGGTCTGCCCGTCGGGCATGCCGGAATGCAGCATATGCGACAGCGGCGAGGGTTCGGGACTGCGCGCCAGACGATGCAAAATCGGCAAAACCACCGCGTCAATCTCGGCGCAGGTCCGGTCTGAGATTGCCTGACGGCCGACATCGCCTTCGTAATTGATGGCGCCTTGTGACAGCCCGTAAAACCAGCGGCGCAACTGCGGTTCATCAATGTCGTCAAATCCGAAGGACCGCGCCAGCGAAAGTGTTGAGATAGGCTCGAAATATTCGGCCATCAGGTTGGCGGCACCGCTTCCGGCGATCCGCGCCAGATAAGACTCGGCGATGGGGCGGACCAGCGCTTCTACATAGCCCGCAACGGCGCGGGGGCGGTAATGCGGTTCGATCCCGCCACGCAGTTCGGCGTGAACCGGGCCCTCGGTGGTTAATATGTTGGGGGTGCCGAAAGACCGCGACACCGGCGAAGTGGCGGCTTCGGGCGAGAATCTGGCCGGGAATTTGGTGATCGCCTCGACCTCGGCCATGCGGGTGGCAAACCAGACATTGGCGGCGGGGATATAGGCAATCGGCGCGGTTTGGCGCAGATGGGCATAGACCGGATAGGGATCATTTTCCAAATCCGCGATGGTTATGTCATCGGCCAGCATTGATCCGTCCCTTGGAAAACAGGTGGCGATTGCCCGCCACCTGATTAATTTTCATGGCTCAGCGGGACTTGCCAAGGCGGCCGAACCGCTCAGGGTCGCGGCGCGCCAGATTGCCGGCCATGATGTAGCCGACGATGGCTGCGACCGGCACCAGCGCCGGCAGGGCGATGCCAAGAAAGCCCGAAGCCCCGGTCAATTCGCCGAACTTGGCGAAGATGATGACGAAAAGCCCCGCAAGGATCAGACCCGATACCAGCGGCAGCACCTTGGTGGACAGCGCCCCTTCGCCCAGGCTGGACCGCGAGGCGAAGAAAGCCATGATGGCGAAGGAGGTCACGGCCATCAGGCCAAGGATGCCCAGCGTGCCCAACTGTGTAAGCCAGGTAAAGAGTTGCAACACCGGGTCCATACCGGCTGCGGCAAAGATGCCGATCACCACCGCCGCAAGGATGGTCTGAATGATCGACCCTACATGCGGGCTTTGATGGGTGTCATGGGTCACACCTACGGCATCGGGCAAGATCCCTTCGCGCCCCGCCACATATTTGTAGCGCGCCGCACCGTTATGAAACGCCAGTACTGCAGCAAAAAGGCTGGACACGAACAAGAACCCCATGATCGTCGGCACCGGACCACCCACATACCGTCCGGCCAGATCAAACAGGAAGGTCGTCGGATCGGCCAATCCCTGAAGCGTCGGCACCAGCTTGTCGACACCCGCGCCATTGGCCATCAGCCAGGCGGTAATCATGTAAAACACCCCGACAAGAATGACCGAGATATAGGTGGCGCGCGGCACCGTCACATGTGGGTCGCGGGCTTCTTCGGAGTAGATCGTGGTGGCTTCAAAACCGATGAAGGCGGCAAAGCAAAACAGGATGCCGATGGCGGGCGAGCCGCTGAGGATCTGGGTTGCGCTGAAGGGTGCTGCCGACAGGCCGGAATCGCCGCCCGCCATGAAGATTGCGGCGTCGATGATCACCACAATCACATATTCCAGCAAAACCAGAACCATGAGGATCTTGGCCGAAAGATCGACCTGCCGGTAGCCCAGCACCGCGACGATGGCCACGGCGATATAGCTCCAGACCCACCAGGGCAGGTTGATGCCAAGTGCACCGAAGGTTCCGGCAGACGCCGCCCCCAACAGTCCCATAACGCCAATCTGCATGGCATTGTAGGACAGGATGGCGATCAGCGCCGCCGCCCCGCCCATCTTGCCGCCTAGGCCCTGTGCGGTGAAGGCATAAAAGGCCCCGGCGTTTGAGATATGCCGCGCCATCGCCACATAGCCGACGGAAAACAGCAACAAGATGACGGTCACAAGGGCGAAGCTGCCGGCGATGCCCGCACCATTCCCCAAGAGCATGGAAATCGGAACGCCGCCTGCAACCGCTGTCAGCGGTGCTGCCGCAGAAATCACCAGGAAGGTAACGGCACTGACCCCTAATGAGTTCTTGCGTAGCTGGTTCACGGTGGAACCGGTTGCCATGTCAGCCATGGGAATACTCCTTTGCGGCGTTGCGTGAGTCTGTGCGCGGAACCGGACCGCGCGTGGTGGCGCGGCCGCCAACGGCAGGCCAGGCCCCAGCGGAGTTTTTGTATTTTTGCATTCGGGTTTTCCCCTCCCCATGAATTACCGTTTTATCGGTTTATTATATGAACCATCGGTTCACAAATAACTTGCGTTGGTCAGAGATTCTTGTCAATCTTTTTGTCAAAGCCAAAATAGAATCTGACTGGGAAGTTTGGGGAAGGCAAAAGCACATAAGATGAGTACGACCGATAAAGCCTTGGAATTGCTACGGCTGTTCACGCTTAACCAGCCCGAAATCGGCCTGTCAGATATCTGCCGTTTGGCTGGCCGGGACAAGGCTACGACGTTTCGCCATCTTAGCGCGCTCGAATCATCGGGGCTTTTGGAGCAAATGGCCGACACCCGTCGTTACCGCATTGGGCCCTTTGTGCTGCGCCTGGCACAGTTGCGCGAACGCAGTGTGCCCCGTCGTGAAACCGTGCGCCCGGTGCTGGCGCATCTGGCCGAGGTGACGGGCGAGACGGCCCATGTCTCGCTGTTGCAAGGCGGCGAACTGGTAACGCTGGCGCATCACGAGCCAAAGGTCCATGCCAATCGGGTTGTGATCCACGAACGGGCGCTGCCGCTGCATGCCACGGCTTCGGGCAATGCGGTGCTGGCCTTTGTCGACGCCGCGCAGCGCAAGGCCGCAGGGGGCGATATGCGCGCCTTTACCGATCACACAACCGCCACCGACGAAGCCCTTGACCGCAGCCTCTGCGAGGCGCGGCGCACAGGGTTCGGCGTCTCGAACCAAGGCTTTGAGCTGGGCGTCATCGGCATTGCCGCACCGCTGTTCGACGATAGCGGCTGTGTCGCCGGATCGGTGGCTGTTGCGTCGGTTTCGGCACGGATCACCCCGGAGCTGGTGGCCTTGATCAAGGCGGAACTGCAACAGGCGGCGCAGACGATTAGCGAAAGCTGGGGTGGCACCATCCCCGCAACATTGACTGCGGCCTGGGGCGTGGCCGGAACCGACGGAAAGGACTTGCGATGAAGGACTCGAATTTTCTCAAGGAAAATAATGCCCGCCATCTGTGGCATCCGATGGCGCATCCGGCGGACAGCCTGAAGAACCCGCCCAAGATCATTACCGGAGCGTCGGGCGTGCGCATCCGCGATGTCGACGGGCATGAGGTGATCGACGCGGTGGGGGGGCTTTGGAATGTCAACCTCGGCTTTTCCTGCGCCCCGGTGAAAGCCGCGATTGCCGCACAGCTGGAACAACTTCCCTATTATTCGACCTTCCGCGGCACCAGCAACGACGCGGTGATCGAGCTTTCCTATGAGCTGGCGGAATTCTTCGCGCCCGACGGGCTGACCCGGGCCTTCTTCACCTCGGGCGGCTCGGATTCGGTCGAAACCGCCCTCAGGCTGGCGCGGCAGTATCACAAGGTGCGCGGCGAAGAGGGGCGGATCAAGTTCCTCAGCCTGAAGAAGGGCTATCACGGCACCCATATCGGCGGCGCCAGCGTCAACGGCAACGCCAATTTCCGCACCCAGTATGAGCCGCTTCTGCCCGGCTGCCACCACCTGCCAGGCCCCTATCTGTACCGCAACCAGTTCAATGAGACGGATCCTGCCAGACTTGCCCAGCTTTGCGCCGCGGCGATGGAAGAAGAGATTGCCTTTCAGGGCGCCAAAACCATCGCGGCTTTCATCATGGAGCCGGTTCTGGGGGCAGGCGGCGTTGTCGTGCCGCATGAGACGTTCATGCCTCTGATGCGCGCCATCTGCGACAAGCACGGCATCCTGATGATCGCCGATGAGGTGATCACCGCCTTTGGCCGCACCGGTGCCTGGAGCGGTTCGCGGCTTTGGGGGGTGCAGCCCGATATGACCTGCACCGCCAAAGCCATCACCAACGGCTATTTTCCCTTTGGTGCGGTGATGCTGGCGCCGAAAGTCGTTGAGGTGTTCGAAAATGATCGCTCCGGCACCGCCGCCATCGGTCACGGCTATACCTATTCCGGCCATCCGGTCGGGGCGGCGGCGGCGCTGGCCTGCCTGGCAGAGACCAGGCGCCTGAATGTTACTGTCAATGCCGCCGCGCGGGGCGATCAGCTTTTTGCCGGCCTCAAGGCTTTGATGGCCAAACATGCGGTGATTGGCGATGTGCGTGGCGGCAAAGGTCTGATGGCGGCGTTGGAACTGGTCAGCGACCGCGCCAGCAAATCCACCATCGACAAGGAAACCCCGGCCAAGGTCATGGAAGCCACCTACCAAGCCGGGGTCATGGTGCGCGTCTCCGGCCCCAATATCATTCTCTCGCCGCCGCTGATCGTGACCGAGGCCGATGTGCAGAAAATTCTTTCCGCACTGGATACAGGTTTTGCATCCCTATGAGCCGCGCAACCGGCGGCGGTGAAAACTGGGTCGCACTTCTTGGGGTCAAGGGCGGCCCGGCGATCCGGCCGGGGTCGGCATTGCCGACATCGAGCCTGCTAGCACTTGGGGGGCGGCTGATCGTAGTGGATTGCGGCCTGGGGGTAACGCGCGGGCTGGTCGGGCAGGGCATGTCGCTGTCCGCGCTTGAGATGATCTTCATCACCCATCTGCACTCCGATCACTATCTTGAGCTGGGCCCGCTTTTGCACACCGCCTGGACGGCAGGGCTGAAAACGCCGGTGCGGGTTTTTGGCCCCGAGGGCGTGGCGCAGTATTGGCAAGCGTTCCTGGTGTCGATGCAGGCCGACATTGACCTGCGGATGGCGGATGAGGGCCGCCCGGATCTGCGGGCTTTGATCCAGATACATGTGCTTGAAGCGGGTCTGGTGGTGGTTGAGTCAGGGCTTGAGGTGCAGGCGATGCGCAATATCCACCCGCCGCTGGTCGAGACATTCGCCTTGTCGTTTGCCGCTGATGGTCACCGGGTGGTCTTTTCCGGTGACACCGCCTTTCACCCGCCGCTTGCAGAGTTTGCCCATGGGGCTGATCTGCTGATCCATGAGGCCATGCTGGAGACGGCATTGGATGCGCTGTTCGCCCGGATCGGCAATGGCGATGACCGGCTGCGCCGACATTGGATGCGCGCCCATACCACGGCGCAAGATGCGGCCCGTCTGGCGGAACTGGCGGGGGTAAAGGCGCTGGCGCTGAACCACCTGATCCCCTCAGACGATCCCGGTTTCGGCAAAGCCGACTGGTTGAACGCTGTGCGCCCGCATTGGCAGGGCCCGCTGCATCTTGGCCATGACGGGATGCGCATCGCAATCGGCACGGCAGCATGATGCGGACTCAAATATCAGGCGACCTGCTTATTGACATCGTTGCAAATGCAACGATAATAGACGGGAACCTGATCCCACCCCCTGAAACCCTGACGAATTTCCAAAGGCGATAACCCATGGCCAAGGCTTTCGCGTCGCAAGGCGACCTGACTGAAAAAAAAACCACCTTCGGCGAGATCGGTCCGGGCATCTATGCCTTCACCGCCGAAGGCGATCCGAACTCCGGCGTCATCATAGGCGATGACAGCGTCATGGTGATCGAGGCGCAGGCCACGCCGCGTCTGGCGCGCAAGGTTATCGACTGTATCCGCAGCGTCACCGACAAGCCGATCAGCCATGTGGTTCTGACCCATTACCATGCGGTGCG
>JANMDM010000071.1:0-2131 GCA_031376305.1 Pseudomonadota bacterium
TCGAAATCCTGCATGAACAAAACCGGTTGCAGCGCGTCGATCATCGGCGGCGGACCGCAGGCATAGGCATCTGCGTCGCCCTCGATGCCCAGCCGTTTCAATTCGGACCCGACCACCTGATGCACAAAGCCCTTGGCACCCTGCCAGTCAGGGTCAGCGTCGGCATGCGACAGCACCGGGATAAAGGTAATTTCCGGGTGGGCGGCGGTGATCGCGGCGATCTTGTCGAGGTAGAACAGATCGTCCCGGGTCCGCGCCCCGTAGAAGAAGTGGATCGGGCGGTCCTCGCCGCTGGTGATATGGTCATGCAGGATCGACCAGATCGGCGACATGCCCGACCCTGCCGCCACCAGAATTATGGGTCCGGTTCGGTCTTCGCGGCGGAAGCAGCTGCCGTAGGGTCCGCGGACGGTGACAGCGGCGCCGACCTCGATTCCCCCGGCGTCAAGCTCGTTGCTGAATCGTCCGTCGGGGTATTTCTTGATGATGAAGCGGAGCTTTTGGGCTTGGTCCGGCGTATTTGCCATGGAGAACGAGCGCGTAATCTCCTGCCCATCTTTGGTCCTGACGGTGATGTCGACATATTGCCCGGCCCAGAATTTGATCGGCGTTTCGATATCAATCTCGATAGCGCGGATGTCGTGGGTCAGGTTTTCCTTGGCGGTGATCCGACCCTTGAAATCCTTGACCGCGATGGATTTCGACAACAGTTCCTCGTCGAAATTCAACAGTTCAATGACCAGATCTTCTTGTGCCAAAGACCGGCACAGCAGGATCCCACCATTTTCACGCTCGCCGTCGGAAAGCGCGAAAGTCGAGTATTTCAACAATTCGACGTCACCCTCCATCAGGTTGCATTTGCAGGCCGAACACTGGCCTTCCTTGCAACCATGCGGCAGTGAAATGCCCTGACGGAAGGCGGCATTTAGCACGGTCTCCCCTTCTTCCACTTCGAACTCGACCCCGACGGGTTCCAGGCGAACGGTATGAGTTTCGGACATTGGCTGGGCCTTTTTTGGGTGCAAATCTCGCGCCGATGCCCAAGCGGGCAGCGGTTCCGGGGTCGTGTGGGCCGGGTGTCCGGCCCACACTTAGGGGGTTAGTTGCAGGGGTTGATCGTGAAGCCCTTGGCATAGTCGGCCAAGTGGGCTTTACGGGTGGCCTCGTCCATGCCGCGCAGCGTGATCAGCGGCGAGCCGAGCGTATTGCCCCGCACATGATCCAGCGTCCACATGTCCTTGTCGTCAAAGCGCAGATGTGGCTGCGGGATCAACGTCTTGCCGTCGGAGCGCACGAAGTTCAGGTCGACAATCGCATCGGCCAGATCAACACCGTGATACAGCGTCTCCCATTCGCGCTTGCCAGAGAAGCGGCCCATCGCCGGTGTCGGGCGGCCCTGGTATTCGTCGGCGAAGGCCTCGACAGCGGTCCAGCGGTCGATTTCATGCGCAAACGTGTGCAGTTGGCCGTCGATTTCGTCCACCACCATATCCTCGCGGATCAGGCAGGGCACCAGACATGACCAGCAACGATGCGGATAGACATAGCCGACATCCGCGTTGAAGGTGATGACCTGATTGCCGGGCTTGGACAGTTTCGCATACCATTTCCAGAATTCGCCGAATTCGGCATACCAGCCCGGATACTTATGCTCGAACCACTCGAAGTCTTTCTCGGTCTGCGCTTCAATGCGCCAGAAGTTCACCGGCCAGCCGACCGCAAAGAATTGCCCGACCTTGTGGACGTAGTTCTTTTTGGTGATCCGCTCCCAAGCCAGGGTCACGTCATCATGATGGATCTTGATGCCGTATTTTTCCATCGGCAGCATGTAAGTGCGGTAATAGTCTTCGTAGACCCAGCGATGCCACATCTCGGCATAGCTTTCCTTGTTCTTGTCGCGGTCGGTGGTGCCGTACTCGATGAACGTGCCGATGGCTGCATCAACGATCGCATGGTTCTGCCAGAAGGCATACTTCATGTCGCGTTCGTACAGCTGGTGGTTCTCCGGCTCTTTCAGGGCTGCCATCATCAACGAGTGGCCGTTGCCGATGTGGCGCGATTCATCGGATTGCACCGACAGGAACACCGTGGGCAGCGCATAGTCGCCGTTGCGGGCGGCTTCCGACGGCAT
>JANMDM010000076.1:0-35184 GCA_031376305.1 Pseudomonadota bacterium
TCCCTCAGCGCGCAACAAACTGGTTGCCCAGTGGTTCATCTGATGTGTTGATCCAGGCCGTCTTCGGCCGCGTGTAATCGTAAACCGCCTGAAGCCCGCTTTCGCGGCCATAGCCGGAGTTCTTGAGGCCGCCAAATTCGGCGATCGGCGAGACGGCACGATAGGTGTTGACCCAGACGATCCCAGCCTTGACCGCCTTAACCATACGCAACTGCCGCGCGCCGTCCCGGGTGAAGATGCCGGCAGCAAGTCCGTGTTCGGTCTGGTTGGCCAGACGGATGGCGTCAGCCTCGTCCGTGAAGCGCAGGACACTCAGCACCGGGCCAAACATCTCGGTATCGACGATATGCAGGTCCGGACTGGGGCAATCGATGATCGTCGGGTGATAGAACCGGCCCGCCAGCGCCTTTACCCGGCGCCCGCCACACAGCAGGCGACCACCTTCTGACATGGCACGCGCCACCTCGCGCTCGACACAGTCAAGTTGCCCTTGCGTGCAGATCGGCCCCATCTCGGTGTCTTCTGCCAAGGGATCACCGATCCTGATTTGTCCCGCCAAGGCGACCATGCGGTCCAGAAAGGCATCGGCAATCGTATCGTGCAGCAACAGCCGCGAGCCTGCCACGCAGCTTTGCCCAGAGGCCCCGAAAATGCCGGAAATCGCGCCATTCACGGCGCTGTCAAGATTGGCGTCGTCAAAAACGATGATCGGGGATTTGCCGCCCAGCTCCAGCGAGACCTGCGCGAAATTATTGGTGGAATTGGTCAGAATCTGCCGCGCTGCCCCCGGCCCGCCAGTAAAGGCTACCCGCGCAACCAACTTGTGCGAGGTCAGCACCCGCCCACACGGATCGCCATGTCCACATATGATGTTGATCACGCCCGGTGGGATGCCCGCCGCCTCAATCAGCGTGCCGAATTCCAGCATCGGGGCAGATGCGTGTTCGGAAACCTTCAGAACCACCGTATTTCCAGCGGCCAGAGCCGGTCCGATCTTGACCGCAGACAAGAACAACTGCGAATTCCAGGGAACCACTGCGGCAATCACGCCAAGCGGTTCGCGCCGGGTGAAAACAAACATGTCGGGCTTATCGATCGGCAGCGTCTCGCCATGGATCTTGTCGGCGCAACCGGCAAAAAAGTGAAAGAACTCGGCGATATACTTGGCCTGCCAGCGGGTTTCCTTCAGCAATTTTCCGGTGTCGATGGTCTCAACCGTACCGAAAGCTTCGGACTTTTCGGCCAACAGATCACCCAACCTCCGCAAACAATGGCCGCGCTGCGTTGGCGACATCGTGGACCACGGGCCGTGGTTGAACGCCCGGTCCGCCGCCCGCACCGCCCGGTCAACATCATCCGCCGTTGCCTCGGGGATCATGGCCCAGACTTTGCCGGTGGTCGGATTGACACTTTCGAACGTAGCACCGTCACTGGCACTCACCCATTCACCATCAATCAGCATCTTGTAATGTTTCAGGGCGGTCATTGCGGGGTCTTTCTCAGGCGATTTTTTCCGCTAGGGGCCGGTGTGACCTGCGGGACGACGCAATGATAATTGCCGTCAAGATAGGCCAAAGGCGCCGCAGAGCCGTCGCGCACGCTTTGGACCTGACAAATGACGATGCTGTGGCTGCCTGCGGAAACAATCTGTTCGACCGAACCAGAGAAGATGGTCGCGCCGTCGATCTCTGGCGCGGCACCCCGGACGCCATAATATTCGACGCCGGAAAACCGATCCCCGACCAGATGATCATCCCGGCCGGCGAAACGGTTGGCAAGGTCATGCCGGTCTTGCGGCAGGACGTTGACGCAAAGGGTCCCATTGGCCGCGACAGCCTCGGCGATCCGGCTGCCTGACCGCAAACACACAAGGATCATCGGTGGATCCGCCGAAACCGAAGAAAATGCGCTGACAGTGGCGCCGTGGCAACCCGCAGACCCATCGGTGGTCACCACCGCCACGGAACTGGCAACCCGGCGCATGGTCCGCACAAATGCTTCGCGGGCCAAAGGCGTGGATCCATTAGGGGTGGTGCTTGCCATTGGCCATTCTCCTGTGCCGCAACCGTATCCTGTCAGACTGCGACATATTGTCATAACGAAACTTTTGGCATATTTAGTTCGGTAATTTCGAATTGACGGGATGGAAAATGAACATCGTCGGATTGCAAACCTTTGTGTCCATTGTCGAAAACGGCAGCCTTGTACGGGCGTCCGAGCAACTGAATGTCACGCAATCCACGGTGACGGCCCGCCTGCGCACGCTGGAACAGGAGCTGGGGGCCACATTGCTTCACCGCCAGAAATCCGGGGTCACCCTGACCGCTTCAGGGACCAAACTGCTCGGCTATGCCGAAATCATGATCGGACTTTGGCGGCAAGCCCGGCAGGAGACTGCCCCGCCGCAGGGAACAGAATCGGTCTGCAATTTCGGTTGCGACCCTGACTTGTGGCCGGACCTTGGCAAACAGATTTTCGACGATGTGAATGGCGGAAACCCAAGGATGGCGTTGTCGGTCTGGCCGGGGGATCAGGCGGAACTTTACCGGATGCTCAGCGCTGGCCTTCTGGATGTTGCGCTGACGTATCGGTTGGCCGCCCCGGGAGACCAGACCGTCTACCGCCTGCCGCCTGATGACCTTGTACTTTATGCCACCGAACCGGACCGTCCGATGCGGTTTGACCCCGGCTATATTTATGTTGATCTGGGGGCAGAGTTTCTCACCAAGCACGCCCTGGCCTTTTCGGATGCCGGCACGGCAAGGGTGACCTTCGGCTCGGCTATCTGGGCGCTGAATTATATGTTGGAGCAGGGTGGTGCGGCCTATTTGCCGCGGCGTCTGGCTTTACCGCATTTTCAGGCGGGCCGCCTGTTCGAAACGCCGAACGCACCGGCGTTCCAGCGCAATATCTTTCTGATCGTGAATCCGAATGCGGCTTCCCGTTGGGCATGGATGCCGGGATTGGTCGCCAAGTTTGGCAATTGACCCGGTAGGGTCGGGACCGTCTACCCGATCCAATTGGCGGCTTGCAGGCCTGCAAGATGCGCGCCAGCATGGCGCATCGTTTGGTTTTCTGCCCGGTCCCGGCACTGTTGCACAAATCGGCTGATGGTCGGAGTTCCCCTTCTCCCGGACAGACTTATCCCGCGACCTTCGTGACGGGGATGCCGAGGGCGGTGGAGCCGTTCAGGACGGCGACACGAACCTGGAACTCCGACACCTGACGGTCGAAGCCACCTCGCCATGGTCACTCGGACCAGTGGCGTTCCCATGGCTCGATCTGCCGCAACGCCATGCCGCACAGCACCTTCATCGTCAGGCACGTCTGGGACGCCCGCATCGCTGGAGACGGGCTGTCTCCCACGCTTGCCGCTGGGCCTGGCCGCCCATGTCATCTCGGGGTCGAACCAGATCGTCAGCGAACCCCGGCGCTTGAGCGCGTTCGCCATTGTGCTCGAACCAATGGCGCATCAATGGCTCACTATACGCGGGCCAGGTCAGGGGGCGAAAACGCCGTGCCGTCCGTTAATCCGGGAAAAGAGGCAACGGCACCTGTCCGTTGATCTTGGCTGTCAAACCATCCTACTATGAGGAATATCATCCAAAACATTGCAAAATATTTGGGTATTGGATAACTATTGCTCATGTCAAACGTGTATCGTTCGCTCCCTCCCCTTGCCGCGCTGATCGGCTTCGAAGCCGCCGCGCGGCGGGGCAGCTTTTCTCTGGCGGCGCAGGAGCTGAACATCACCCAGTCCGCCATCAGCCACCAGATCCGCACGCTCGAGGATCATTTGCAGATGCCGCTGTTCCAACGGATCGGCCGCCGGATCGAGCTGACAGACGCCGGGCACGACCTGCAAGCCACGGCTCTGGCCGCGCTGGAACAGGTGCGCCACGGGGTGCGGCGGCTGAACGCCTATACCAAGCCGGATTCAGTGATCCTATCGATGTCGCCCGCGCTGGCGCTATGTTGGTATGTGCCGCGGCTGATAAAACTGCGGGCAGACCTGCCGACCATCGACCCCTGGCTGCACATCAGCACCGAGGCCAAGGTGACCGAGGAGCGCGAGATCGATATCGTGATGTCGGAACGAGCGTGGCATGATCAGGGAACGGTATCCGTGCCGCTGCCTGCGGACAGGATCTGGCCGCTGGCGTCTCCGAGCCTTGCCGCAACTATTGCCGAGTTGCCAAACAACCAGAAGCTGGACCACTCACCCCTGTTGCATGACGAGTCGCAGAACGACTGGCTGAAATGGTTTGCCCATGTTGGCTCGTCCCGGCGCCAGATTTCGCGGGGAATGAATTTTTCCGACACCGGGTTCATGCTGCAAGCGGCAGCACAGGGGATGGGGGTTTGTCTGGCATCTGAAACACTTGCCGCCGATTTTGTGGCGCGCGGCGCGTTGGTGCGGGTGGCGGATACGTCGATGCCCTCCGACGACGGGTTTTATCTGTCGGCATGGAGGCGCAACTTTGCCCGCCCAGCCGTTGGGCAGCTTTGGGATTGGCTGATCGCCCAAACCACAGCCGCTTGATCCGGTTTAGGGACGGTTCACGGATTTCAGAACCACATCCAGCAGCACATTCGCCCCTGCGGCGACATCGCCCGGTGCCGCGTATTCGCGTTCATTGTGGCTGATGCCGTCGCGGCACGGCACAAAGATCATCGTGGTTGGCACCATGCGGGCCAAATGAAAGGCGTCGTGCCCAGCGCCCGACACGATGTCTTGCGCAAGATACCCCCGCGCTGCGGCACTGTCGCGCACCCGCTCCACCAGACCGGCATCAAAGCGCACCACGGGCGAGTGCCAGGAGTTCACCGCCGCAACGCCGACCCGCGCCTGATCCAGCGCCGCCACCCCGGCCATGAACCGCGTGTGCATTTCCGTCAGCCGGTCCTCATCAGGGTGGCGCAGATCGACCGTCAGGATAATCTGGCCGGGTACCACATTGATCGACCCCGGCTGGGCTACGATCATCCCGATCGTGGCGCGCGCCTGTTCGTCGGTGGTTCCGACCGCCTGCGCCAGATCAATTACCCGCGCCAGCACCGGCACCGGATCGCGGCGCATCGCCATCGGCACCGGGCCCGCGTGGGTTTCCTCACCGGTGATCGTCACCTGATACCAGCGGATTGCCTGCCCGCCGGTCACCACGCCAATGGTCTTGCCCCCGGCCTCCAGCACCGGGCCCTGTTCGATATGCAACTCGACATAGCAGCCAAGGGCATGGTGGCCGGGCTTCAGACCTGAAAGATAGCCGTGGCGGGTGATTTCCTCGCGCACCGAGATGCCGCCCGCATCGCAGACAGCAAGTGTTTCATCCAGCGTGCGGACCCCGCAATGCACGCCTGACCCCATCATCGCGGGCTGAAACCGCGCACCTTCCTCATTGGTCCAGACAGCAACCTCGACCGGCCGCCGGGTCGCGATCCGCGCATCCGCCAGGGTCTCCAGAACCTCCAGCCCGGCCAACACCCCCAACACCCCATCAAAGCGCCCGCCGTTCGGCTGCGTGTCCAGATGGCTGCCCATAACAACCGGGGCCGCCTTCGGATCAGCGCCCTCACGCCGAACGAAGAGGTTGCCGATCTGGTCATGCATCACTGAAAAACCGCGCGCCGCACACCATGACACGAACAACGCGCGCCCGCCCTCATCCGCATCCGACAGGGAAAGCCGCCGCGAGCCGTCGTTCGGAATGGCGCCCACACGCGCCATGTCCATCAGGCGCGCCCAAAGCCGCGGTGCGTTTACCGACAGATCAGACATGCCTTATTCCCCGCTTTTGCCTTGCACCACTCTCGCCTTAGGCTTCATGGAGTCACAGTCCCCCATCAGGGGGACTCGGCGGTTCTGGGCCTTGCGGCGCAGTATGGGCCGCGATCCCGGCTTTGTGGTGTTCCGGCCATACCGATCACCGTTTTACGATTGAAGGTAACCCGAAATGAATTTGCACAAGACCCGGCAGCTTTCCTTTGCGGCCCTTTTTCTTGGCGCGATTGCCCTGCCGTCTCTGACTGCGGCGCAATCGTTGGTACTGACCAATGCCAGCATTCACACCGTAAACCCCGATGCCCCGACCGCCGGAGCCATGGCTATCGACGAAGACGGCGTGATCCTGGCGATCGGCACCGAGGCAGAGGTGCTTGAGGCTGCGGGTGCGGATGCCGATGTCATCGACCTTGCCGGCAAGATGGTGCTGCCGGGCTTTCAGGACGCCCATATGCACCTGATCGAAGCCGGAGTTAATCAGGTTTTGTGCGAGTTCGATCCGGCCTCTGCGCTGGCGGAGACCCTGGCCACCGTCAAGGAATGCGCGGACAACGCCGGTTCGGGCTGGATCACCGGATCGGGTGTGAGCATGACCAACCTGCTTGACCAAAGCGACAATCCGATGGTGCTGCTTGACGAAATCTCGGCCGACCGTCCGATCCTGATCCTGGATGATATCGGCCACGGGGCTTGGGCCAATACGGCGGCAATGAAGGCGGCTGGCTACGATGTCATGACCGACAACCCGTCCGGCGGGATCTTGTTGCGCAATAAGGAAACCGGCAAGCTGAACGGCGTGGTGCTGGAAAACGCCCAGCAAAAACTGCGCAATCTGGCCTTTCCCGATACGCCCGAGCGGGTGGATTTCACCTATCAGGCAATGCTGGAAACTCTTGAGGTCATGGCGGAAAACGGCATCACCTCGGTGTCGGATGCAGGCGGCTACTGGCCGCAGGGGCATGTGAAGGTCTGGGAGCGCGCGCTGGCCGAAGACACCCTGACGGTGCGCGCCTCGAATGCGCTTTATGTCTATCCCGATCGGACCTTCGATGAACAGATGGCGCAGTTGAAATCGCTCTACACGAACGATCCCAAAAGCCTGCTGCGTTTCAATCAGGCCAAGATCTATGTCGACGGCATTCTGGAACAACGCACCGGGGCGGTGCTTGAGCCCTATGCGCAAGAGCCCGGTATCGACCATGGCTATGACAGCGGCTTTCTCTATTTCGACGTAGACACACTGAACCGCTATTCCAAAGCCCTGTCCGGGGCTGGTTTCCAGCTGCACTACCACGTCACCGGCGACCGGGGCGCGCGGTTGGCGCTGGACGCCATTGCGCAATCCGATCCGACCCCCGGCCCGCACCGGCTCACCCATCTGTATCTGCTGGATGAAGCTGACTTTACGCGCTTCAAAGAGCTGGGTGTCGCCGCCGATTTTCAGCTGGCCCCCAGCTCGCTTGACCCTGAATACGCCTCTTTCATCCGGGCATTCATCGGGGACCGCGCCGACCGCATGATGCCGGCCGGCACATTGGAGGCGATGGGGGCTTTGGTGACGATGAGCAGCGATTTCGACGCTGACGAATTGTCGCCCCTGATCAAGATCCAGACCGCAGTGGAGCGCAAGACCGACGGCGCGCCGGATGTCGAAACCGCGATCGAATGGATGACAATCAACCCGGCGACCCTGCTGCATCAGGACAAGACGACCGGATCGCTTGCGGTGGGCAAATTTGCCGATCTGGTCGTGATCAATCAGGATATTCTTGAAATACCGATAAGCCAGATCGGCGAGGCAAAAATCGTGGCTACCCTTTTGCAGGGCGAGCCGGTCTATGACCCCGAAGGCCTGTTCGCAGAATAAAGCCGCAGCCCCTCAGGGAAAATGCCCGCCCCGGACGTGATCCGGGGCGGAAACCGGCTTTTCCGCCAGAAGTTGTCAAAACAAAAGGTTAGGCCACTCAGTTCAACAGAACGTCCGGCGCCGCATCCCTGTCGTCGGTAAGCAGCGGCGGGGTCTCATCCTTGGCGTCGGCGCCCGAATGCGGGGCCACCATCGCCCCCAGAAACATTGAAAACAGCTCGCCCTGCGAAGAAATCTTCAGCTTGGCATAGATCCGTTTGCGATGGACCTTGACGGTCTCGGGGCTGTTGCCCAAAAGGCGCGCGATGCTTTTGGTCGAATGGCCTTTCAGCATCAGCCGGACAATTTCCGCCTCGCGCGTGCTGAGCTTGCAGCTTTGAAAACGCTCGAACGCCAGCCGGACACCCGCTTCGGCCGGATCGGCACCGGCATGCGATGACGGGTTGGGCCAATGGCGCAGGCAAAGCGCCACAATGACCGGCAGGATGCCTTCCAGCAGAGCCTTGGCATCGGGGGCCACCGCGCGATCCTCGCCACGTTGCCCGAGCGACAGGACGATGCTGCTGCCTTCGCCTGCATCGACAAAAATCGTGACCTCATTGCGCAGGCCGATCTCGGAATAGAAGGTCCGATAATAGTCCGAAGCGCGGAAATCGTCAGGCGCGCAATCGTCCAGTCTGACGACGCTGGTGCCGACATCCGCCTTGAACAGCCCGTAGAACGGATCCAAGAGATAGGCATAGCTCAGATAGGGGCCGATAGTGCGCCGCGTCGCCTCCGGGTCGAGGTTGGAGTAAAGCTGACGCGGCGGGAAGTCGCGCGAAAAGACCGACACGAAGATGCTGTCGTAGTTGAAGACGCTGAGGCAGAGCGCCGCCAGCGCCTTCGGAAAGGCGTCACTTCCTACCGCAGTCACCGCGCGGGCAATCCCGGTCATATGATCCGCACGAAGGACGTCCATGGCCTAAGCCGGTTCTTGCTGGGTGATGCAGTGTATACCGCCGCCGCCGATGGCGATATTGTCGATCCGCACTTCGCGCACCCGGCGTTCCGGGAACAGCTTGCGGAAGATGTCGCGCACGACGCTGTCGGAAGCCACGCCATAGACCGGCATCACCACGCCGCCGTTGACAATGTAGGAATTGATGTAGGAGCGGCAGAACTTCGGGTGCCTGGACGGCGCCTCGATGGCCTCGGGCACCATCACGATCTTCAGGACGCGGCCCTTTGCGTCGGTCTGGCCCTGCATGGCGTCGATGTTCATCTGCAGATGGCGGTTCCATTCAGTCTTGTGGTCCGACGGGTGTTCCATCAGCACAACACCCGGGGCCACGAAAATCGCGATGCCGTCGGTATGACCGTCGGTTTCATCCTCCAGCGGATTGCCGGGCAGCCAGATGACCTTTTCGCCGCCAAGCATTTCCATCAGCTCTTGCGCGATGGCTTCCTTGGTCCAGTCGGGATTGCGGTTGAGGTTCGGGAAACAGGTGTCGGTGGTGATGATCGTGCCTTCGCCATCGACGCTGACGCCACCGCCCTCGGCGATCAGGTTCGAGGTGAAGCTCTTGACGTTCCCCTTGTCGCAGACCACGCCGGAAAAGGCCGCGTCGCCGTCAAAGGGGTGGTATTTGCCGCCCCAGGCATTAAAGCGGAACCGGGCTCCTGCCCGGCTGCCGTCGGCGTGGGTGACAAAGCACGGACCTGCATCGCGCGCCCAGCTGTCGTTGATGTCGGCCTTTATCACCTCGATGTCCGCATCCAGCATGGCGCGGGCCGCGTCGTAATCCTCAGGCCGCGCCGCCATGGTCACCGGTTCGAATTCGCGGATCGCGTGGGCCACAGCGGCATAATCACGGCGGGTGGCGGCCAGATCGTCCCAAACCTCGGCGCGGCAGGGCCACATCATCCAGGTACGTTTGTGCAGCGCCCATTCGGCGGGCATCGCATATCCGGCTTGGCGGGGAGTTTGGTTGATCATGGTCGGACCTTTGGATTGAAATTTCTAATTCCTTCTGCGGGCTGTTTTCACCCACAAGGCATGTGTCGTCAGTAATCCGCCAAATCTGGCCAAGCAAACGCGGAATTCTACGGCAATGAATGAATATATCTCATGAATGATCGACAGAAAGCTTGCGCCCCACGTTATGCAACTCACAAGCCCCGGTATTGGCCAGATTTGGCAACCAAGCGGTGACGCGACCAGTGTACACTTCAAGCCAACTCCAGCACAGTTGCGCAGTCTTTCAGCGCGAAAGGTATTTGCATGAGCGACATTACATTTATCGGCCTCGGCCTTATGGGGGCGTCCCTCGCCCGTGCGCTGCATCGCGCGGGCGTTGATCTGACGGTGTGGAACCGATCCCCCGCCAAGATGCAGCCCTTTGTTGACGCGGGTGTCCCGACTGCCCCCGATCTGGCCTCGGCCGTTCGGGCCAGCCCGGCGATCATCCTCTGCGTCAACAATTATCCGGTGACCAAGGCGATGCTGGAAACCGATGGTATCGCCTTTTTGCTGGCTGGGCGGACTGTTGTGCAACTTAGCACTGGCACCCCGAAAGAGGCGCGGGACATGGCCGAATGGGTGCATGCCCATAACGCAAGCTACCTTGACGGGGCCATTCTCGCCGGACCAGCCAAAATCGACACGGGCAATGGTGAGGTGCTGCTTTGCGGTGATGCCAGCGCTAATGAGCAGGCTGGAAAAGCGCTGGCAACCCTTGCGGGAACAGTGCGCTATCTTGGCCCGAACGTCGGCGCTGCCGCGACGCTGGATCTGGCATGGCTGACGCTTCGGTATGGTCAGTTTATTGCGACCATCCACGCAGCAAAAATGTGCCAGGCCGAAGGCGTTGGCCTGGACGCGCTCATCCCCCTCTTTCCAGATAATCCGCTTATTCAGCACGATCTGACCACGATTCACGAAGAGAGCTATGATAACCCGGACGCCACGCTTGAAGTCTGGGGTGCGGCGCTGAAACGCGTTCAGCAACAAGCCCGGGACGCCGGAATTAGCCCCGACATCCCGGATTTTGTCGCAAGCTATTTCGAAAAAGCCGTCGACGCCGGTTTCGGCCAGAAGAAGGCAATGGCGATGTTCAAGATCTTATAGGCCCCACGATCTTTTATGGCCCACGCAAGACCCAGTTCAACCGATCACGGTCTGCCCATCCAGCGTCCGAACCGCTCTGTACATCTCGGGGCGGCGGTCGCGGAAGATGCCCCAGGCGCGGCGGTACTCCTCGATCTGGTCCAGATCAAAGCTCGCAACCAGATAGGTTTCGTCCAGCCGGTTCGCCTCGGCGACCTTGGCGCCAAGATGATCGGCAATGAAAGAACTGCCGTAGAACGCGCCCACCATAGTGCCGGACACCTCTGTGCCGACCCGGTTGGAGGCGACCAAGGGCGTCAGGTTCGCCGCCGCATGACCCTGCATGGTCCGCTGCCAGTGGCCCGCACTGTCGATCTCAGCGTTTTGCGGCTCAGAGCCGATGGCGGTCGGGAAAAACATCACCTCGGCCCCCCGCAGCGCCAAGGACCGCGCGGTTTCGGGAAACCACTGATCCCAGCAGATGCCGCAGCCAATGGTGGCATGCTTGGTCCTGATCGCGCGAAAGCCGGTATTGCCGGGGCTGAAGTAGAATTTTTCGTCATACCCCGGTGCCTGCGGGATATGGGTCTTGCGGTAGTTCCACAGCACTTCGCCATCGGCATCGATGATCGCCAGCGAGTTGTAATAGGCGCGGCCGGCGCGTTCGAAGTAAGAGATCGGCAGCACGACGCCCAACTGCTTGGCCAGAACCCGGAAATGGGCGACGGCCTTGTCGTCCTCCAGTGAGCGGGCCAGATCAAAGTATTGGAACTTTTGTTCAAGGCAGAAATATGGGGTCTGGAACAATTCCTGCAGCAGGATGATCTGCGCGCCGTCCTCGGCGGCCAGTCGCACAAGATCTTCCGCCTTCTGGATATTGTCATCCGCATCCCAGCTACACGCCATTTGCGTGGCCGCCACGGTTATCTTGCGCATCGTTCCCTCCAACCGGCCGCTTAGCGCGCTGCCATGAAATCTTTGATCGCCCCGGCCATCGCCGCGACAATGGTATCGCACTCGGTCGGCGTGATCACCAAAGGCGGCGATACCACGATGCGGCTGCCCACAGGCCGCACGATCACGCCGCGATCCACACAGCTTTTGAAAATCTTCTCGGCCGCATTTTCTGACACCGGCATCGGCATCTTGGCTTTCCTGTCTGAAACCAGATCGACGCCCAGCATAAGGCCGTGGCCACGCACGTCGCCGACGATTTCCAGCGAGGAAAGCGATTTTGCCGCCTTCTGCAGATGCGCGCCGGACGCGGCGGCATTGGCCAGCAGGTTCTCGCGCTCGATGATCGCGATGTTTTCCAAGGCCGCCGCGCAGGCCACCGGATGGCCGAAATAGGTCAGCCCCATGGAAAACACCCCGCCTTCGCACTGGGGCTTGCTGATCACCTGGTAAATCTCGTCCGAAATCAGCGTCGCGCCCAGCGGGATATACCCTGAGGTTATGCCCTTGGCGCAGACTATCATATCGGGCTGATAGTCGAAGATGTCTTTCGAGGCGAACCATGCGCCCAGTCGACCGAAGGCCGTCACCACCTCGTCGGCGATATAGAGGATATCAAAACGCTTGCAGACCGCACTCATCCGTTTGTGATAGCCCGCCGGGGCCACCAGCACCCCACCGGCACCCATCACCGGCTCGGCAATGAAAGCGGCGACGTTTTGCGGCCCGAGCTGTTCGATACGGTTTTCGAACTCGGTAACCAGAAAATCGCAATAGGCGGCCTCGGTCATGCCCTCGGGCTTGGCGTACATATTGGCGGCCGAGACATGGGTGATGAAATCCTCGCCCACCTGATTGAAGCCATATTTCGTGCCGTGAATCCCGGTCAGGCTGGCCGCCACATAGGTGCCGCCGTGATAGCCGTTGTTTCGCGAGATGATCTTGCGCTTACCCGGCTGGCCCTGCATCGCAAAATAGTAATGTGCGATCCGCACCGCGGCTTCGTTGGCGGTCGAGCCGCCGCAGGAATAATAGACATGGTTCAGCGAGCCTGGCGCCAGTTCGGCCAGCTTCGCCCCCAACTCAGCAGCCGGCACGTTAGACGAGGCGCCGAACGGGTTGTAATACTGCATCTGCAAGACCTGCCGCGAAATCGCATCCGCCATGTCGCGCCGCCCGTGGCCGATGTTCACGCACCAAAGCCCGGCGATCCCGTCCAAGAGCTTGCGGCCCTTGTCATCGGTCACATACATGCCTTCGGCCCGCTCGATGATCTGGCTGCCAGTCTGGGCGAAGCTGGAAAAATCGGTGTAGGGATGCAGGACATGGTCGCGGTCCTTTTCCCAAGGAGAGCGGTCGTTGGATCGGGCAAGACTGGCGGCGGCGGTCATCGAATATCTCCGTTGGAGGTTCGCAAAAAAAGGTCCGGGGCGGCGCGCGCGGGAGCGGCGGCGCAGCCCCGGCAGGGAGGTCAGTTCAAGAGCTTGGTCCAGACGCGGTCATAAAGCTTGACCGATTCCGGGCTGCAGGTCGGGATGAACTCGGGCGCGGGCGCGTCGGCCGGGGGCGTCAGTTCCGGCGCGTCGGAAAGGCCCGCGTCCATGAACGCTTCGGACCCTTTGATGCCGTTCGAATAGCGCGCATAGTTGGACACCATCGCGGCATTTTCCGGGGCCATCATGAAGTTGACGAAGGCCTTGGCGTTGTCGAGATCGGGCGCACCTTTCGGCACGGTCAGATTGTCCATCCAGCCGGTATAGCCTTCCTTCGGATAGACATAGGCCAGCGTCGGCTTTTCTTCGCGTGCCCGCATCGAATAGCCGTTCCAGCCCATCGACACGATCGCCTCGCCCGACACCATCGGCTCTTTGAATTCGGAATTATAGCTTTTCACCCACTCCTTCTGGGTCTGCAAAAGCTCCAGCACCTTTTTCATGTCCTCGGGGCTCTCATTGCAGCGCGGCACACCAAGGTAGCGCTGCGCCATGTTGATCACATCATTGACGTCGCGCAGCATGTTGATCTTGCCCTTGACGTTTTCGGCCGGGTTGAACAGCACGTCGAGCGTGTTGATATCGCCGGTCACCTGCGCAGTATCGACGATCAGCGCCGTCGAGCCCCAGGCCCAGGGCGCCGAATAGCTGCGGCCGGCATCCCAGTAGACGTCTTTCCATTTGTCATCGACATTGGCGTAGTTGGGCATCGCGTTGACGTCGATCTTTTCGATCATGTCTTCGGCGATCATCACCTGCACGGTGGCGTCACCCGCCACCACGATGTCATAGCCGCCCGCGCCCGAGCGCAGTTTGGCCAGCATGGTTTCCATCGAGTCGAACGTGTCGATATGCACCTTCACGTCGAATTCTTTTTCGAACTTGGTCACCAGGTCGGGCGGGGTGTATTCACCCCAGGTGTAGATAAAGAGATCGCCCTCGGCCAAGGCCGGAACAGCCCAACCCAGGACGGCTGTCGTCAGCAGAATGGCTCTCAGTTTCATAGCATTTCCTCCCTTGGTTATGTGCAGTCTCAAGTTGTCTTTCCGCCACGATTCAGCACCCCGGCGACGATCACCAGCAGGGTTGAACCGATCAGCATTAGCGAAGAAATGGCGTTGACCTCGGGCGTGATGCCCAAGCGCAGCATCCCGTAGATGTGCATGGGCAGGGTCGTCGAGCCGGGACCGGCCACCATTGACGAGATGATGAAATCATCCAGCGAGATGATGAAGGCCAGGAGCCAGCCTGACACCAGGCCGGGCACCAGCAGCGGCAGCGTGATCTTGGTGAAGGCCTGTCGGCGCGAGGCATAGAGATCGGCGGCGGCCGAACGCAGGGTCGCGTCCATCCCCTCAAGCCGCGCCCGGATCGGCAGATAGGCGAACGGAATGCAGAAGACGATATGCGCCAAGAGGATCGTGGTGAACCCCAGGCTGAACCCGACCGAGACGAAGAACACCAGGGACGCAACGGCCGTCACAATCTCGGGCACCATCAGGGGCAGCGTGATTGTGGCGTAGGCGGCTTCCTCGCCGCGAAAGCGATTGTTCGTCATCGCCAGCGCCGCACCTAATGCCAGAACCGTCGCAACCGTGGCCGCAACGGTCGCGATGATCAGCGAATTGACCGCCGCCGCCTGAATGTCGCTGTTGTGCAGCACCTTCGCATACCAGCGCAGCGAGGCGCCGCTCCACTGGCTGACGGAGCGTCCATCGTTGAAGGAATAGACGGTCAGGAACAGGATCGGCGCGTAAAGGAAGATCACGCAGCCGGCCGCGACCGAACCGAAACCGGTGAAGGCACGCAGATCCTTGAGGCGAGCGTTCGACATGATGGCTCCTTACCCGTTGAACTTGGTGCGGGCAGCGCGGCGGGCCATCCAGATCAGCACGATCAGCGTCAGGGTCATCAGGATCATCGACAGCGCCGCCCCGAACGGCCAGTTGCGCGCGCCTTGAAACTGCGTGCCGATCAGGTTGCCGATCATCAACGTCTTGCCGCCGCCGAGGATGTCCGGCGCGAGGAACGAACCGATGGCGGGGATGAAGACCAGCAGCCCCCCGGCCACCAGCCCCGGCCGCATCACCGGCAGGACGATGCGGAAAAACGCAATCCGGCGCGAGGCGTAAAGGTCATAAGCCGCTTCCAGCAGTTTGAAATCGAACCGTTCGAAGGCCGAATAGAGCGGCAGCACCATGAAGGGCAGGAAGCTGTAGACCAGACCAAGCCCGATGGCGAAGCTGTTGTAGCTGAGCGACAGCGGCGCACTGACCAGCCCGGCGGCCATCAGAACATCATTGATCGGCCCGTCATCGCGCAGGATGAACAGAAGCGCGATGGTGCGGATCAAGAGGTTGACCCAGTAGGGAATGGTAATCAGGTAAATCCAGATGGTCTTTGCCCGGTCCGACCTGGTGGCGATGTAGTAGGCGGTCGGCACCGAGATGATGAGGCACAGCAGCGTCGCGATTGCCGCCTGCGCCACCGAACGCCACAGGATCAGCAGGTAGTCGGCGGAAAACACCAGGGAATCGTCCAGAAAATCTCGCTCAAAGAGAATCTGTTCGTAGCCCGCGGTCGAGAATTTCCAGACCACGCCGCCATAGGTCGCCGGTTCCAGAAAGGAATAGACCGCCATGATGGCGACCGGGATCACCATGAACACGGTAATGACGGCAAGCGACGGCCACAGAAGCCCCGCCGTCACTGCCCGCTCGGACCACCGCGACGACAATGGCAGGGCGCGATCGGTCATGCGGTCAGAACCTTGGGCGCATTGGCTTCGAAAGTCACATAGACTTCGGCGCCGGGGGTGAAGTCCAGCAGGCCGCGCAGACCACCGCGGGGCGCACGCACCGTCAACGCCCGGTCGCCGGCGGCGCGCAGGTGATATTCCACCGCATTGCCAAGATAGGTCCGGTCAAAAACCGTCACCGGCCCCAGCTTGCCATCGCCGCCTTCGGCACTCAGCGCCACCCGCTCGGGGCGCACCGAAAGGGTAACTTGCTGGCCAACCACCAGCACCTCGGGACAGGTCAGCAGCACGCGACCCAGACCGGCCAGATCGACGGCGGCGCCGGAGTTGTCCGTTGCGGTGACACGCCCCTCGATCAGATTCGACTCGCCGATGAAATCGGCCACGAAGCGGCTTTGCGGCTGTTCGTAGATGTCCTCGGGGGTGCCCACCTGCTGGATGCGGCCCTTGTTCAGCACCGCCACCCGGTCGCTCATCGCCAGGGCTTCTTCCTGGTCATGGGTCACGAAGACAAAGGTGATGCCGGTTTCGCGCTGCAGCGCCTTCAGCTCCAGCCGCATCTTTTGCCGCAACTTCAGATCCAAAGCCGACAGCGGCTCGTCCAGCAGCAACAACTTCGGTCGCGGGGCCAGCGCGCGTGCCAGAGCCACACGTTGCCGCTGGCCGCCCGACAGATGGTCTGGCTTGCGATCAGCGTAATCTCTCATATGCACGAGGTCGAGCATCTCATCCACGGTGCGGGCGACGTCAGCCTTGGGACGGCCCAGCATTTCCAGCCCGAAGGCGATGTTGCGCCGCACGGTCATATGCGGGAACAGCGCATATTGCTGAAACACCGTATTCACCGGGCGCGCTTCTGGCGGCAGGCGGCTCACGTCCTGCCCGAAGATCTTGCACGAACCTTCAGTCAGCTGCTCGAAGCCGCCAAGGATGCGCAAAAGCGTGGTTTTGCCGCAGCCCGACGGGCCCAGCAGGGTGAAAAACTCATTGGCGCGGATCGTCAGATTGATGTCGCGCAACGCCTCGAAGGCCTTGGCCGATCCCGCTCCGTAGGTTTTCGCAAGATCCGTAACTTCTGCCGCCACCTGACCTGCAACAGACCCGGCCCTTGCGGCGCCATCGGGCGCATAGGCAGCTTGGGTCGAGAATGTCCGGCGGCTCGGCATAATGCGCATCAAGGCGTTCCTCAGCGGATGGCGGACGGCCAAAACGAAAACCGGCCGATTGTTGAAGAACTATGCGCGCCAACCGGCAGCAGGGTGAGTCACCCAGAGGGGTTATTGCATCCGGGCCTCGTCCGCGGCCTACTGTCGGCAAGCCCGCCGCCAACTGGCGCATCGCAAACCGACAACGCAAGGACCGCGCCGATGACCAACGCCCCCTCGCCCGGCTGGATTTACAATCAGACCGTCAAGATGTTTGCAACACCGGGAGATCCGCCGTTCGAGGATCCGGCCCAGCTTGAGGCCTATTGGGGCCGCGCCTGGGGGGTGACCAATGATGTCGGGCGCATTCGGTCGATTCTGGTTCACCGGCCGGGGGCGGAAATGGCGGTTGTCGATCCCGCAAAGCGGATCGAAAGCATCGGTTCGTTCGGCGATCTTGAGGCGGGCTGGTATTTCCAGAGCGATTCCGTGCCCCCCGTGGCCTCGATGCAGAAGCAACACGACGCGCTGACCACCGCACTGGCGGCAAAAGGCATCGAGGTGCATCACGTCGACGGGGTCGGCAACGGCCGCCTCAAATCCTGCTATACCCGCGATCCGCTGATCATGGTGGGCGGCGGCGCCATCGTCTGCCGGATGGGAACCCGTGTGCGGCGCGGTGAGGAACTGGCGATCACCCGCACGCTGGCCCGGCTCGGCATTCCGATATTGCGCACCCTGTCAGGTTCGGCGCTGATGGAGGGCGGCAGCTTTGCCTGGATCAACCCGAAAACCGCTGTCATCGGCTGCGGCATCCGGGTGAACCGCGAAGGTGCCGCCCAGATCGGCGAGGTTCTGGCGCGGCAGGGGGTGGAGTTGATTGTGATCGACCTGACCGGCTATGACATCCACATTGACGGCTCGTTCCTGATGATCGATCGTGATCTGGCCCTGATCGATCCGACCGGCCTGCCCTATGCCTTCATCGAACGGCTGAAGGAACTTGGGATCCGCACGGTCGAGATTTCCCCCGCGGACGACAAATGGATCATCAACTCACTGGCCGTGGCACCGGGCGAACTGCTGATGCCGCCGGGGGCCTCGAACCAGACTTGTGATGCGCTGGCCGGGCTCGGCGTGAGCTGGACGATCCTGCCCTATGGCGACATGCAACTGAACGGCGGTGGCATCCACTGTTCCACGACCCCGTTGATCCGGGACAAGGTCTGATTGCCTCGACCTGTATGAAGAGTGAAGTCGGAAGTCGTAGCGGCCGTACCGGCCTCCTCGCCGCCCGCTGCTGGGTAATCCCCCCGAAAGTAGGGGGCTGCATAAGTAGAATTTTCTCGGCAAGATGGACGAGGAGATTTCGAATGAAGACAAGCAGATACACTGATGAAGAGGGGACCGTGGCCCCTGGTGGGGCCGCGTAAGCCCCGATGAACAGATCCTTGCGATCCTGCGTCAGGCCGAAGGCGGCATGCCGGTGGCCCAGTTGTGCCGCGACCATGGCATGAGCAACGCGTTGTTCTAAAAGTGGCGCGCGAAGTATGGCGGGATGGACGCGTCGAGGATTGCCCAGAAGAAGGCGGTCGAGGATGAAAACCGACGGCTGAAGAAGATGTTCGCCGAACTCAGCATGCAGAACGAGCTGCTGAAAGAGGCCCTTGGAAAAAAGTGACGGGGCCATCTCAACGCCGCGAGATGGCCGGGAATGCGGTGGCGCGACGCGGGGTCTGCATTGCACTGGCCTGCCGGGCCTTCGGGGTCAGCGAGACTTGCTATCGCTACAGCCCGAAGCTGCGCGACGAGAATGAAGGGATCGCCGATCTGCTGGTTGGGCTGACTGAGGCCCGGTAGACTTGGGGGTTCGGGCTGTGCTTTTTGTATCTGCGCAACGTTCAAGGCCATGTCTGGAACCATAAGAGGGTCTATCGGATTTACCGGGAGCTGGAACTGAACCTGCGGATCAAACCCCGCAAGCGGCTGAAGCGAGACAAACCCGACGCATTGGCGGTTCCAGATGCGCCGAACATGACCTGGTCCATGGACTTCATGGCTGACCGCCTTGGCGACGGTCGAGCATTTCGGCTGCTGAACGTGCTGGATGACTTCAACCGTGAAGGCCTTGGCATCGAGGTCGACTTTTCCTTGCCGACGGAGCGCGTGATCCGGAGCCTCGCCCGCATTGTTGAGTGGCGCGGCAGGCCCGGCACGATCAGGGTCGACAATGGCCCGGAATATATCAGCGGCAAACTGATGAAATGGGCTTCGAGTCAAGGGGGCACCATCCTGCACATCCAACCCGGACAGCCCCAGCAAAACGCCTATATCGAGCGCTACAACCGCACGGTCAGGCATGAATGGCTCGATCAATACATGATCGAAAGCATCGAGGAGGCGCAAGATCACGCCACGCAATGGCTCTGGACTTACAACAACGACCGCCCGAACATGGGCATCGGCGGCATCACACCCGCCTAGAAACTGAAAATGGCCGCGTAAGTTCTACGAATGCACCCCGCTAGAAATGGGGGGATTACCCTCTGTCGCGCGTAAAGTTAGGTCGGATAGTGTCCGCTTTGGATAGTGGACACTATGGAGCTTATGGAGCTCTGGGTAGCGCGGCGGACGAAGCGACTTTGGTCGGAACGCGCGTGGCAAAGAACAAAATTGCCGCCAGCATTGGCAAAAGGAACATCACGCGGGCCCCATATCGATGCGCTGGTTCGGACACACCGGCGCAGACCATGGCATTGATCAGGATACCGAGGAGGATCAGGATCGTCAGCATCCGGGTGTTCGATCTCAGCGCCGCGCGCCGGGTCATGAGCGCCAGGATCACACCGAACGCCGCAAGGTAAAGCGCCCCGTGAAACCAGGTCAGCGGCCCGATCCAGCTGCGTTCGGAGGTGACGAGAGGGCCCTGCGTCGGGCTGGTTGGCAGATCTTCGGACAAAGCGCTGGCTGAAGAAAACAAGTCGGGCGTCGGAACCGTCATAGAGATGCTGAAATAGCCCAACTGGGTCGCCACGTTTTCGATGAACGACCAAGTCAGCCCCAAAGGATCAGCCTTTGCAACCACTGCGGCAAAGGCGAATTGTTCTGAGGCTATCCGTCGCTGGTCGTCTTCTGACAAAAGTTTCAACGAACCCACCTTTTCGGATCGCGAGAACAGGATGTTGGGAGCGTCCAGTCGCCCGGGGTCATCTGACCGGTACAGGGCGGCAAAAAGCGTACATGTGGCGAAGTTGGGGTCGGGGCAGCGGGTTTGCAGGTAAACGAGGCCAGGACCATCATCAATCAGCCTTGCGGTCAGGAAAGGAAGATACATCACCTGTTTTTTCTGGAGCCGCTCGACCGCCATGCCAAAGAACACCCGCTCGCCAACGCCGACGCCGATAAGCAGGGTGACAAGACCTACGGCTATCCACAAGCGACGGCCGACAAGGGCTGGCGACAGCATCAGCCCCGCAGGCAGCAAAAGGCCCGCCATCAGCAGATGCGAGGGGTGGGTCAGGAGCGCGAACAGGGCAAGCGCCAGGGTCAGCGAAATTTCCCAAGCGCGCATTGTCGGTGCGTAGACGCAAAGGCTGGCCAGTGTAATCACGAGAACCGGGGCAAAAATGTCGGGCATGAGGAAAGCGATATAGAACGGCAAAGACCCGAAACAGGCCGCGATCAAGCCCAGCGCGGTAAGCCGCAGGGGTGAGGGGGCCAAGGGATACTCGCGGGTGATACACCGCGTCATCAGCAACACGGCCGAAAGGATCACTCCAATGTTCAGAAACACGATGCCGTTTGGCCCGCTCATCCGGTAGAATAGAGCAAAGACCAACCCATAAATCGCCGACCGGCTGCCGACGACGACGGTATCGGCTGTTTGGGCTGCAACTGCACTCGCTGGCGCAGGTGTTTGCGAATTGCCCATATCGGGCGCCCGGGCAGACGGCTTGGCATCCATGGTGGGCAATCCGACCGCAGAAAGGATGCTGTTACCCTGGCTCAGATAACCGCCGGTATCGTAGTAATACAGCGGGCTGCGGTTCATGCTGAAAACTGACAGACAGACCAGAATGGCGACGGCGACAAGAAGCACTGTTCCTGCCCGCGCGCCCGCGATCAAAGATCTCATCGCGCCGACCATGCCGAGGCGGCTGCGCACACTCGGTACCGCGAAGATGGGTGCTGTCGATCAGTTCGGATTTGTTTTCGATCTGCGGGGCCGGACATCGAGGATCTGCCTGTGCTGCATTTTGGACAATCTTGCGCCCGCCAAGCCCCATGTCAATGCAAGTAAGGCTGAAGGTTTCGGTGAGTGCGGCCTCCGCGTGAAGCCGACGCGCGGCGGCTCTTCGCTGGCGGAAGAATCAGCTGATCCGATATCGTTTTTTCACTCTTCCGGTTTGTCGGCGGCCATCGTGAAAATCGCGGGTGCGGTTTGGCATTGTTGCCATTTCGGCTTCTTCGCAGGGCGTGCGCGTATCGTGGCACATCAATAACCTTGCCTGCGTCGTGCCTGAAGGCATGATGCATTCCAAGATTTTTATTATTCAATTGGATGCATGCATTGACATACTCCAGCGCAAGGCGGGTCCCGGCTTTGGCCGAACCCTGCACGATCCAAACACATTTTCATTTTGCCGCAAACACCCCGGCGGCGCTGATGGTCCTGCCAAAGCGACGGCATGGCCGTGGCTTCTTGGCGTTCAAGCGCTGGCGAAGCCCTGTCCGGTTCTGGCCTTCAGGGGCGCGTGCGCACTGGAGGGTGATATGCATCTGCTTGTAACCGGAAGCGCCGGGCTTGTTGGCGCAAGGCTGGTTACCCGCCTGCGCGAAGCGGGTCACACGGTGGTCGAGTTTGACGTCAGCATCGGCGGGGAGGACATTCGCGACCCATTGCGTGTGGGTGCGGCGATGGCCCCATGCGACGGGGTCATCCATCTTGCTGCAATTTCGCGCGTGGCATGGGGTGAGGCCGATCCGGCGCTTTGTCGGAGTGTAAACATTGACGGCACGGCGCGGCTGCTTGAAGCCGCCGCTCATCTGCGACCTTCCCCCTGGTTCCTGTTTATCAGCTCGCGTGAGGTTTATGGCGACCCTGGGCGCTTCCCGGTGCAAGAGGACGCTTCGATGGCGCCGGTGAACCATTACGGAAAATCGAAAGCCGAGGGCGAGCGTTTGGTTGAAGCGGCGCGAAAGACCGGGCTTCGTTGTGCGATCGTGCGGCTGACGAATGTTTATGGCGCGCTGAACGACCATCCGGACAGGGCCGTTCCATCCCTTCTGTGGCGCGCGCTGGCGGGCGAGGAATTGCGTATCAGTGGCGCCAACAACTTCTTTGACTTCGTTCATGTCGATGACTGTACACGTGGGCTGATTGCCGCCGCCGACAGGCTGGCAACGGGGGCCGAAAGCGTGCCGACCGTGCATCTGGCTTCCGGACAGCAAATGACACTTGGGCAGCTCGCGCAAACCATGCTTCGCGTGACACAGTCAAAATCGGACGTTACGCTGGTCGCGGCACGGACCTTCGATGTCAAAGGATTTTGTGGCGACCCGGCGCGCGCCAGCAAGGTTCTGGGCTGGACGGTTGAGATAGGTCTGGAGGAAGGGATCGGAAGACTCATGGCCAGAATGATCAATCGCGGTCGACCTCTGGACCAAGTTCTGATGCCCGGCGCGCAAGCGGTCATGTCCGGGCGCGCTCGGGGCATGGTGAATCCGGCCGATGGCAACCCGTCGGAACAGCCGCCGGAGGCGCGGCGCACATAACCATGCCAACCAAGATACTCGACATTGCCATCGAAGAAACTGTTCGCGGCTGGACCGGCCTCGCGGGGTATGACGCGGCCTTGTTCCTTGTCCGGCATGGGACACGCCCGATCGGCAAGGTCACGGTGCCGGTCGTTGACGGTGCGATCCTGCCGGGACGGGTTCGAGGCGCGATCACAGCCAGGATGATCGACGCGCTTGCGGCATCGATGTCCGAGGCTGAACTTCAGGCCGGACGTGCAAAGGTGATACTGCCTTCGGCTACGGTCGCCATATGCACGCGTGAGCGCCCCGTTGATTTGCATCGCGCATTGACGGCGCTGGTCGCACTAGACGATCTGGGCCAGACCGTTCTGGTCATCGACAACTGCCCGCGGACCGACGCGACCCAAACCGTCACCGCAGGTTTTCCGGGTGTGCGCTACATTTGCGAGCCGCAAAAGGGCCTGAACAATGCCCGCAACCGGGCGCTGGCCGAGGCGGAAGGCGAGATTGTCGCCTTCATCGATGATGATGCGGTGGCCGATGCCGGATGGCTGGCGGCGCTGGTGGCGCCTTTCGCCGATGCGCGTGTTGATTGCGTGACCGGGCTGACCATGCCCTTGGAACTGGAAACTCCGGCGCAGGAGCTTTTCGAAAGCCTCTCGGGGTTTTCCCGGCGTGGTTTTAGCCCGCGGGTGTTTCAGGCACCGCGAACCCGCCCGCTGGAAACCGGGCAGATCGGCGCGGGCGCCAATATGGCGGTTCGCCGCGACCTGCTGGCGCGGATTGGTCCCTTCGATCCGGCGCTGGACGCGGGGACCGAGACGCAATCGGGCGGTGACCACGAATACTTTACCCGTATCTTGCGTGGCGGCGGGCGCATCATCTATCAACCTTCGGCACTTAATTGGCACCGCCACCGGCGCAGCCATGCCGAACTCGTCTCGGCGATTGGCGGCTATGGCACGGGCGTTTATGCCGCCTGGACGCGCAGTTTCCTGTCGGAAGGCGAATGGGGCGTGTTCCGTCGGGCGTTTGGCTGGTTCATCCATGATCAGTTGCCGACATTGATCCGATCCTATCGGCGGCCTGCGACGACCCTGCCGCGCGAGGTTCTTTGGGCAGAGCTGAAGGGATGCGCCAAAGGGCCGGGCGCCTATCTTCGCGCCCGAGCCCAAGCCCGCGAGGCGGGGCATGGGCAGAGCTGAAGTCCCCCCCGTGATTAGCGTCGTCATCCCCACGCACAACCGGCGTGAGTCGCTGCTGCGGGCGCTGGACGCGTTGACGCGCCAGACAATCGACCCGCGCAGCTTTGAGGTGATCGTCGCCCTCGATGCCACGACAGACGGCTCGTCCGAGGCGATTCAGACCCGCTGCTGGCCAATGAAGATCACCCAAGTGGTGTCGGAACATCGCGGCGCGGCGGCCAATCGCAATGCCGGCGCGACCGTCGCCAGGTCCGCGCGCCTGATCTTTCTGGATGACGACATCATCGCCGATCCGGGGTTTCTGGCCGCCCATCTGGCGGCGGCGGCAGAAACGTCCGGTGCGGTGGTGGTGGGACAGTCCGCGCCGGTGGTTTCGGGGCAAGGCTGGTTTCATCAGGCGCTGTCCGACTGGTGGCGTGAGCTTTTCGCCGAGATGCAGGCCCCGGAGCACCGCTTTACCTATCAGGATCTGACCAGCGGAAATTTTTCGATCGACCGTGACCTGTTCGTTGATATGGGCGGATTCGATGCCAGCTTCGGCACCGGCGCGCGCGAGGATTACGAGCTTGGCTACCGTCTCATGCAGCGTGGTGTACCATTTCGCCATGCGCGCGCGGCGCGGGGGCTGCACCATGATGCAAGCGACCTGACAAAAAGTCTGGGCCGTGCGAAGGGCGAAGGGATCGGCGATGTAGTGATGCTGCGCAAGCATCCGGCTTTGTTTCGCTGGGTGCGCGTGTCGCATCTGGCGGCAAACACGTCCGGGGCGCGCCTGTTGCGCGGACTGGTCTATCATGTGCCAGCGGTCGGGCGCCTGGTCAGGTGGCTGGCTGCAGGGGCCATGCCCTTGCTGGAAGCCTTGGGTTGGCGTGGGCTCTGGACAAAAGCCAGCCTGGTGGCGCGGTCTTTGAACTACTTCGAAGGTGTGGCCCTCGCAACCGGAACCCCGGCGGGTCTTCAGTCTCTTACCGATCTGGCGCGGTCGGCAACTGTCGTGCCGAACAGCCTGCGCTTTGATGTCGGAAATGGTTTCAAGGCGATGGCCGATGCCGTCGACAAGGCCCGCCCCGCCGAGGTGTGCTTGTTCGACGGCGGACAGATGATCGCCTTTTGGCCACCGATGCCGGGCGCCGAGCCGCTTGCCGCGCGTCATCTGCAGTCGCAGAGCGCAGCCCTGTCCGGGCGGCGGCAACTGCTGCTTGCGGCCCGCCACCTGCTGCCACCATGGCCGCAGACAGATCCGGAGGGGATCACCAACGTCGTGGATATCACACGACCCTGGCCGATTTCCCTGGGTGTAATTGATGTTGAATCCTGGGCCTTCACCGCGCGGGACACAAACCCCGGCTATCCGATGCGGTTGATGCTGCGGGCCGGACAGACGCCATTGGGATGGCTTTGCCTGATCACACCCAATGCCGAAGGGCGGTTCTGGCCCGCTGTCCGCAACGCGATTTTCGCTGATGCCGCCATTCTGCGCCGCTTGATCGCAGCCTGTGGCCTGCCGAAAACGCTGCCTGCCGATCCCCCCGGTATCAGCGTCGTGATCTGCACCCGCGACCGGACCGATACGCTGCGCCGCTGCCTTGCGGCAGTGATGGCGCTTGACTACCCGAATTTCGAGATCATCGTCGTCGATAATGCCCCCGCTTCCGAAGCGACGAGAGATCTGGTGGCCCGGATGCCGGCGTTGCGCTATGTGCGCGAGGACCGTCCGGGGCTCGACTGGGCGCGCAATTGCGGCGTTGCGGCGGCGCGACATGAGATCATTGCCTTTACCGATGATGATACTGAAGCGGATCGGCATTGGCTGAGCGGGATTGCACGGGGCCTTGCTGATCCGTCGATTTCGGCGGTGACCGGTCTGGTCGCGCCAATGGCGCTCAACACCGAAGCGCAGGTCTATTTCGAGGATGTCTACGGCGGCATGGGTAAGGGTTTTGATCCGGCCATCAAGGACCGCGCCGATCTTGGGGGCAAGGGCGTTCTTTGGGCCAGCGGTTTCGGCGTCGGCGCCAATATGGCTTTTCGCAAGACCGCTCTGGCGCAGATGGGTGGGTTTGACCCGGCGCTTGACGTGGGCACGGCCACGCGCGGCGGAGGTGATATCGAAATGTTCCACCGCATTGTCGCCGCCGGTTTGCGGTTGGCCTATGAGCCTTCGGCCTTTGTCTGGCACGAACACCGCGCCGATTGGGGGGCGCTTGAACATCAGCTGCGCGACAATGGATCGGGTTTTGCGGCCTATCTGTTGACCGCCGCCCGCAACCGTTCCGTTCCACGCCGCGAAATTTTGCTGTTCACGCTCCGGGACTGGATCTATGGCTGGCTGATCAAACGCTGGCTGAGGCCGGGCAAACATAAACGACAGCTTATCAGGGCCGAGTTTCGCGGCCTGATGAAAGGCTACGCAAGTTACCGACAGGCACGCCACCGCGCAGTCGAGCTTGAAAAGCCCAAGGGTTCGGAGGGGCGCAAGGCATGACGACGGGCGATTACAGACCCCTTCGCCATATGCTGGATGTGATCGTGGTCCTGGTAACCCGTGACCAGAAATCGCGCTATCGCAGCACGGCGATGGGGGTGTTTTGGGCGATTGCCAGCCCAGTGCTATTTCTTCTGACCTTCTATCTGCTGTTCAAGGTCATCCTGCCGCTGAATATCCCGCGCTACGCCTCGCATATATTCATCGGCCTGGTCATCTGGGGGTGGTTCCAGGGCTCGGTGATCGACGCGGTCACCTGCATTGTCGGCAATGCCGGGCTTTTGAACCAGCCCGGTTTCCCGGTAGCGGCATTGCCGGTGGCGGCGGTCACCTCGAACTTGCTGACCCTGCTTTTGACCTTGCCGTTGCTGGTTGTCATCCTGCTGTTCGACGGGGCAACAATCGGGGCAAGTGTCACCTGCATTCCGTTGCTGATTCTGTGCCAGTATGTCTTCACCCTCAGCATGGCTTATCTGGTGGCGGCGCTGAACGTCGTGTTCCGTGACATGCAGTACATCGTGCCGATCCTGCTGCAGGTCGGCTACTTCGCCACGCCGATCTTTTACGATATCGGGGCTATCGGCGGCACGGCGCGGAGCTGGCTTGAGCTGAACCCGATGGTCAGCTTTGTCGGGGCCTATCGGCAGGTGTTGATCTTCGGCGAATGGCCCGACTGGGCGGCAATCGGGCTGATCATGGCGCTGTCCTGTCTGACCCTGCTGGCGACCTACCGGTTCTTCCACGGTGCCCGTTTGCGGTTTCTGGAGGAGATTTAGGTGACTGTCGCCCTGCAGATAACCGGTCTTGGCAAAAGCTTTCGCCATCGCTCGCAAGACGAGGCGCGCACCTTTCGCCAATGGGTGGCGGGCGGCTTTCGCAAATCGCGCAGCGGTGGACGCTTCTGGGCTTTGCGGGATGTGAATTTCGAAGTGGCGTCCGGCGAGATGGTGGGGGTGATCGGCCATAACGGATCGGGAAAATCGACGCTGCTGCGGCTTTTGGGCGGGGTCATGCAGGCCGACGAGGGGGCGGCCACAGCCGCAGGCCCGGTCAATGGCCTGCTGGAGCTGAATACCGGCATGCACCCCGATCTGTCGGGGCGCGAGAATATCGTGATCAATGGCGTTCTGGCCGGGCTTCTGAAAAATGAGATTGACGACCGGGCGGAGGCAATCATCGCTTTTGCCGAGCTTGAGGAGCATATCGACCAGCCGGTGCGCACCTATAGCAGCGGCATGAAGCTGCGTTTGGGTTTTGCCATTGCGGTGCATGTTGATCCGACGATCCTGCTGATCGACGAGGTGCTGGCCGTGGGTGATCTGGCGTTTCAGCACAAATGCCTGAACCGCATAGCCGAATTCAAAGACAATGGCTGCGCCATCGTTTTGATCAGCCATGATCTGGGGCAGGTGCGCCAGATGTGCGACAAGGTGATCTGGCTGGATCACGGCAGGGTCCGCGCCATCGGCGATCCGGAAACCGTGATCGCATCCTATGAAACCGCCATGTCGGCGGAAACGGCGATCCGCACACGGACCGATATCGCCGACCGGGTTCTGCCCGACGGAACAGTGCTGAAAGCCGGCGAGAACCGCCTGGGGTCGCAAGAAGCCTCGATCCGCTCGGTAATGCTTTTGGATCAGACCGGACGGGAGACGGCCCGCATCGCGCCCGGCAATCCGGTGACGGTCCGCGTCGAGCTGACAGCGGAAAGGCCGCTGCCCGGTGCCCATGTCAGCGTCAGCTTTACCGATGCCGAAGGGCGCATCTGCTTTGATGTTAACACCGAAAACGATGCGGTTTCCCTGCCAGCCATTGCCGGGGACATAGCTATCACCCTTGATATCGACCGCCTTGATCTGGGGCCGGGGGCGTATCTATGCAGCTTGGGCATCTGGCAGAAGGGCTGGCAATATGCCTATGACCTTCACCTTGACGCCTATCCGCTGGAAATTGTGGGGGGCGCGCGCCTGCAAGGGGTGCTATCGCCGCCGCGCCGCTGGCGGATCAGTGCGGGCAAGGGCCGTTAGCGCCACCCCGATCAGCGCGGGGTCAGAAAGGCAAACGGCCGGACACCGTCTTCCTCGTAATCTGCAAGTGGTTTGCGTTCATGCCGGTCCCAAAGGATCGACATGAGCTTTTGCTTGTGTATGGTCCTGAGGTCGCGCGACAGAAACCAGAACGGATTCAGCACGTAGGATTCGACCAGCAACCGGGCAATCGTCCGGTAATCGCGCCGGTGGTAGAATGCGGTCAGCAGCCAGCCGTTCATCAGCGTGCGCGCATTGGCGAAATGCCGGGCCGGTGTTTGCGGGTATTCGGCGCGGATATCGTCCATAACCGCATGGACGGCGCGAAGTTGCCTGACCGGATCGCTTTGCGACATGCTTTGCGCGACAAGACGGTAGCCGACCAGATACTTTGCAACAAGAACCGGCGGATGGGCTTTCGCAAGACGCAGGCAAAGTTTCCAATCCTCGGCGCCTTGCTTGGTACGGGCGCGCAAACTCTCGTCGTAGCCCCCGGCTTGCAGCACCGCCGCTTTGCGAAACAGCGCGGCGCTGCCGCTGCCCACGGAATTCAGCACCAGAAGGCCCGAAAAATCATGGCTGGGCAGGTACGTCCATTTGGGGGCGGGAATGATCCGATTGTTCGCGTCAAAACGGTGCGAGAAAGCATAGGCAAAGGGCGCCTCGGGATTACCGTGCAGGGCTGCGGTCAGCTCTTCGAGAAATTTCGGATGCCAGACGTCATCGGCATCAATGAAGGCGATAAACTCCGCCCGGCTTTCGGCCAAACCCAGGTTGCGCGCACTTGCAAGGCCGTCATTGTCGCGTATTACCATCCGCAGACGCGGATCCTCGGCGATCAGAGGCGCAAGCAAGTCAATCAGGTTATCGGTCGATCCGTCATTGATGACGATCAGTTCGAAATCGCGGCAACTCTGCGCCCGGATTGAGCGGATCGTATCGCCGATTGACCAGGCGGAATTATACGCCGGAACCACAACTGACACCAAAGGCCGTCTCATGGCACTGATGCCATTTGAAACCACTCCGCCGTGCCAAGCCATCCGTGTTCAGTTCGCGATTTAGAATTATCGCCGACGTGCAAGTCTCAAACCTCTCACGGGAAACCCCGGCATGAAATAAGGCAACTCAGACAATGGGTCGAAGAAAATCGTGGTCAACCGGTACATTGTTGGTCCTCGGGCGCACCTGCTCGCTATGCACAAGATCCTGAATACAACTAAGTCAGGGACAGGCTCTATATTCCTAGTATCGGGCAAAAGGTCAATGGAAATGCCCTTTACGCCGCATGGTGCCATTATTATTTCTTGATTCAGGGCAGAAAGATGTGGGTGACGCTCAAGGCGGGTGGTTGAGAAATTGTCCCATGACTCAGTCGGTAACGAGTCGGGCGAACCCTTCAAGCTGCAATCCACCCGAGACTTCCAGCCGGGGGATTGCCATGGCGCGGTCGCCCCGGCGCCAGCGGCGATGTTCGGTGGTGAAGGCCAGTTTATAACCCGACGCGAAAGCCGCGCGCTGCACGGCCTCGTCCTGGGCGCCGTAGGGATAAGCCAATGCGGCGACCGAGTGACCCAGATGCCGATGGATTGCCTCCGAGGGTCGGCTGAGTTCACTTTTAACGCGGGCAAAGGGCAGTGAGGTCAGTGGCAGATGGCTGTGGCTGTGGGCGGCAAAGGTGATGCCCCGGGCACTAAGGTCTACGATCTCGTCCCAATCCATCAAGGGAGCGGGGGGGCCAAAATGGCTGTCCCAGGATGCAGTTTTTCCGATATATCCGGTGGGCAAGAAAACCGTCGCGGTCATACCAAGGTCGCGCAGGACAGGCATCGCATTTTGTCTGGCGTCGCAGTATCCATCGTCGAAAGTGATCAGGACCGGGCGGTCGGGCAAAGGGGTACCCAGCCACACTGCGTCCTCGAAAGCCGCCAGACTGATGGCAGTGAAGCCATTCGTGGCCAGCCATTGCATCTGCGCGTGGAAGCTCGTCGGGCTGACTGCCCATTGAGCCAGCGCTGGCACCGGCGCGTCGGTCACCCGATGATACATCAGAACCGGCACGCCTTCGGGCATGCGCTGCGGTGTCGCAGGCTTGGCGTCAGCCCAGCGGAGGTGGTGCGCCACTTCGGGCGGGATATCCGTGGCATGGGGGATCGCCTCGACATGTGGTATTGGCGGTGGGCTGCCGTCGGATTTGCGGAACAGCTCGATCCGGTACATTTCGGCGGCGCGGGTTGTGACCAGATCCAGCTCGGGGACGGCTGAAAACCCTTCGGCAATCGTACGGGCTCCCATTTCATGCGGCCAGTCAAAGCCGGTCTGGTCCGGGGCGTCGGCAATCAGATTTGCATGGGTCATCAGCAGATGCCCGCCTGGTTTCAGCGCTGCAGCAATCTTCAAAGCCAGCCGATCCAACCGCTTGCGGTCGGGAAGATAATAAAGCACCTCGCTGCAGATGATCAGGTCAAGATCCGTCGGCAGCGGGTCACGCAGGAAATCGAGCACGGCGAAATCGGCGTTGCCCGCCCCCGCCAGCCGCTGCCGCGCCCGCGCGACGGCTGTGGCAGAGATATCGGTGGCCAGCACATGGTCGGCCTTTGTCACCAGACGGCGGGTAAAGAAACCTTCCGCACAGGCAAGTTCCAGCGCGCGCCCCACGCGGCACGGCATGGCGGCAAGGGTCTGCTCATATTTCAGGGCTTCATAGGGGTTTTCGTAGTCCCACGGGTCTTCGGCCGCAAAGATCGCTTCCCAATAGGCGGGGTCATCTTCGTTTTCGCCCGGAAGCGCTGTGCCTGTAGCTGCCGCCAGGATTGGCGGGGCGTCCTGAAAGTCAGCAAGCATTGCCGCCAGTGTCACCGGGTCCGCGGCTTCGGCGGCAAAGCATTCGAAGCGGCCAACTTCGCGCCCGCCGCGCGCCACGATCCCGATCAGCCGATCCGTTGCCGCAATGTGCCGTGTGGCGGGCTGGTTGAGGTCAAAGGTTACGACGGCGGTATTGCCAATCCGCGCCGTGGTTCCCGCTGGCATGCGGCGTGTCAGCAGGCGTTCGGCGTGGGTCAGGGAAATCGCCGCCAGCCCGGCCATGTGGCTTGCCGACTCGATCCGCGCCATGACCTTCCGCACCGCCGGTTCCCCGGCGGTCCAAAGGGCGGGCCAGCCGGGCTGCACCTCGCAGGTGCCGCGCGCCATGCCGTCAAGCAGGGCTTCGGCCAACGCCAAGGGATCGGGCTGCGCCGGAACCCGGAAAGAGGCCGATTTCAACAGCATTGCGGCGTCCTGCCCGGCCCCCAGCGCGTGTCCGGCAAGCCAGACTGCCAGCGCCACTTCGGCCGCTGGTGCCTGGGGGGCGGGCATCGGTGCCAGAACCCTTTCCCCAGTGACACGCGGGTCCGGCCCATGGCCGCGCCGGATGACTGCAAGGCCGTTGGTCAGAAATGCGCCCAGATCACGGCTCGCACTGCCAGGCCGGAGGGTATAGCGGGCGACCGCGCCGGGAACGCGGCGAAAGCCTGCGCCGATGCGTGCCAGCCGCTGCCACAGGTCCCAATCTTCACAGACTGTCTGGCCAGGATCAAAGCGCCCGGCGATATGGATCATCTCTCGTCGGCTCAGGGCGGCGTGAACCGGAAACGGGCAGCGGGACGCGAGGGCGGCAAAAGCCGAAGGGTCGAAGGTCACGCGCTGAACTGCCCCTTCCTGCCCGTTGCGGCCCACCACACGCCAATCAAGGCAATGGATATCCGCTGCAGGGTCGCGCCGCGCTGCGGCACAAAGTGCGCCAAGATGGCCGGGGGCGAGGGCATCGTCGGCATCCAGGAACAAAACTCTTTCGGCATGCGCCATTTCCAGCCCGATATTGCGGGCCAGTGAAACGCCGCCATTGGCTACAGTTACCACCCGCAATCGGGCGTCCTGCGCTGCAGCCTTGGTCAGTATCCGGGCTGTCCTATCGGTCGAACCGTCATTGACAATGACCGCTTCCCATCCCGAAAACTCTTGCGCCCTCAGGCTGTCCAGTGTGGCGCCGATGGTGGCGGCGCCGTTGCAGACAGCGATGATGACAGAAAGCTCTGGCACGGCGGTCATCGGGCTTCCTTCATCGGGCCAAATCACTTTGAAGGACCGTCAGGCCTTCTTCTATCCGCAGCAAATCCGGATCGGTTGGCGCTTTCGCCAACCGATCCGCGAGATAGGCGCGCGCTTCGTCAAGCTTGCCCGCTTCTATCAAAGATCCAAGGGCGTTTGCAGACACGGAAACCCCGGCGTTGCCCGAGCCGGCAATGTGCTGGATGATATCCAGCACATTGACACTGCTGTCCTTGCGGCGTTGCAGGGTTGCTTTGGCGGTGACGCTCGCGGCTCGGGCAGGGTCGCTGTCGATCCCTTGCAGACGGCTGATGAACTTTTCTGCACCTGGCCAGTCGAAAATGGCCGAACTTTTGTCGGCAGCCACAGTCAGCAGAGCAACGTTGTCGGGGTTGGCCTGAAGCGCGGTGGCCAAGACCGAGTTGGCCACCGCAGGGCGGCCTGTCCGGACGAGAAATTTATAAAAAAGCAGGGACTCTTCAACGCCGCTTCCCGAAACCTCTACGGCAAGCGCCAGGTTCCGCCCGGCAAGCGCTGCCGAACCGTCGCTCTCATAGGCCTTGCCAAGCATGGTCAAAATTTCCGGATCACGCGGGCGCAGGTCAATCGCCGTGCGCAGCACTTCAAGGGCCTCACGCGGTTTGTTCGCTTGCAACAACCAGGTGCCGCGCAACTTGAGCGCATCTACCTGCGTGGTGTCGCTCTGCAAAACCTCATCGATGAGCGCGCTCGCCCCCGCAACGTCATCGGTTTCAGCCAACATCCTGGCGAGGGCGACCTTGATGTCGTTTGTCTGTTTCGAAGGTTCTGCCTTGGTGATCACTTCCTTGAGCATGGAAATGGCTTGCCGTCTGCGCCCCTGTTCGAATGCAATTGCGGCACCGAGTGCGCGGTAGCGATCTGACGACTCCCTATCGCTGGCAGTGTCAGCCAGTCGCAACAGCTCGGCCGCTGCAGCATCCGGGCCATCGGTATCGCGAATGAATTGTACGACCCGCATTTGTTGTTCCGGATCACCGTCGTCCCGCCCGGCCAGGTCGCGCAAAAAGGCCAGCGTTTGGGTAGTGTCGCCTTGCGCAACATACCACTCGTAAAGCCAGGTGCGGATATCGGTATTGTCAGGGAACTTCTCGTACATCCGCTTCATTTGCGCGCCGCCGTCCACGGAGTTGTGCGTGCGCGAGAAAACGTTGAGCTTGAGCATTTGGAATTCAATTGAGTCCGGTGCCTGCGCAATGGCGATTTCGATGTCCGGCAGCGCTTTGACCGGGTCGGGGCCGTTCAAGAGCGCAAAGATGACGACCCGCCGCGCCGCCAGACTGTCGGGGGCATCCACAAGTGCTTTGCGGGCGGCCGCCACGGCGGAGGTTATGGCAATTGCGTCATTGGCTTGTACCGAGGTGTTGTAATCGAGTGCGGCCTGAACCGCCCGGGTATGCGGGTTCGCCGGGGCAAGCCGCATGGCTTCCGCGCCATCCCGTTCGGCCGCTTCGAAGTTCTGTGCGGAAAGGGCCATTTCCGCCAGCGCAAGACGGGTTTCGACATCGTCGGGAAACCGCTCGATCAGGCCAAGATATTGGCTATAGGCCTCGTCCGTCCGGCCCTGCTTCAACAAGATGTCGGCAACGGCGAAACGTGCACCCTTGTGCAGGTCATCACGCTGCAAAGCATTCTGAAATTCGGAGATCGCGCCCGCTTCTTCGCCGGCCTCAAGCAGTGCCAAGCCCGATTGATAATATTGCTCGGCACGTTCTTCGGAGGTTTTGCATCCGGAAAAAGCCAGAACCGCGCACAGAGTGATCAGGCATCCAAGCAAACGGCGCATACTGCACTCCGCGACATTGTGAACGTTAACGGCAATTCATCTGATGAGAAACAAGCGGTGGTTATGATTAGAGAATAGCCTGATCGCATGACCTAGCCCAGCCTTTTCCGGCACTTTATGACATCGCCCAGATGTTGTCTGAGGAACGCTAACCCGTCTCAGTTTCCCTTACCCAGGCCGGCCTCAGACCACGCCGAGAAGATGCCAATCGACGAAAGCGGCGGCGCGGCCATGGACGGGGCTGCGGAACCGTGTGTATGGAAGGACCGCGTACCCATCTGTGAGCAGGCCAGCCGCATTCCAAATCAGACCGAGGCAAGACAATATGAGATGGAATTAGCGGGAGCAATTTCCAATGTGCAGGGCGCAAATCCAAGCTTGCGCATTGGCAATCCCTGCCAACCTGATGGGTTTCGATGGTATGTGGATCAAGGAAACAGAGGCGGTTCGGTTCGTATGAACAGGTTTTGGGCGTTTTCCAACCGGATTTCCACCTCTGTCATGCTCCCATCGCAGCCGTCCGAATTGCAGCCGTTGCAGGCCGCCGCAATGCGGGCAGGGCACGTGATAGCGCTGCTGATCGGACCCCACACTCCCGTTCGATCCGGCTCAGGCCTTTCAGCGTTGGCGTCGAGGCCAGAAACACCTTGCTGCGATGGCCAAAGCTGATGGTCCTGGCCTCGGCCAGCGCAATCGGATCACC
>JANMDM010000087.1:0-7239 GCA_031376305.1 Pseudomonadota bacterium
GATGTTTTAAGCGCGCAGCCGGACCATGTTGCGGGCATCAAGGCGATGATCGGATAGGGTCACGCCGCCCTTGTTCTTTGGCGGTTTTATTGCCAGAGGATGAAGCGCGATAGATCAAAAAGGGCGCGTCATGGGTGGTCAGCCGGAATTCATCACCAAACTGATGGGCTATGTCGACCAGGGTTGGCAAATGACGCTGACCTGGATGAGCAGCCCTGCGGCCTGGTCCCAGTTCACCCTTCTGATCGTCGCCTGGGGGCTTGCACTGCTTGCGGCCCGAAAAATCGCGCCAAAGATCGAGACGTTTCTGGCGCCAAAAGCCGACGCCCGCGGCCTGATGGCAACCGGGTTGCGGTTTCTTTTGCGCTTCATGCCGATCATCCTGCCGCTGATAGCTTACGGCTTCACCGCCTTGGGCGAGGCGTTTACCCGTTCGGTCTTTGGGTCCGGTGAGGTTATTGCCTTTGGCAAACGCATCTTTTTGTTCATCGCGGCGCGGCTTTTTGTTCAGCACGTTCTGCGCGACCCGTTCTTGCGGGTGCTTGGCCGCTATGTGCTGATCCCGTTGGCGGGGCTTTACGCCTTGGGATTGACCGACGAAGTTTCCACCTGGTTGGAAAGCCTGACGATCGAGATGGGAAATATCACCTTTTCGGTGATGGCGCTGTTGCGCGGGGCAATTGCCGGCAGCCTGCTGTTCTGGCTTGGGTCGTGGTCGAACCGGCAAAGTTCCGACTATATCAAATCGCAAGAGGAGCTGCGCCCCGCGACCCGCGAGCTGGCCGCCAAGGCCGCCGAGATCGCTATTTTCGGGGCCGCGTTCCTGCTCTTGCTGAACATCATGGGCATCAACCTGACCACCATCGCCTTGCTGGGTGGCGCGGTGGGCGTGGGCATCGGGCTTGGACTGCAACAAATTGCTGCGAATTTTATTTCGGGCGTCATCCTGTTGATCGAAGGGCAGACGACGGTTGGCGACTTCGTCGCGTTGGACGGCGGCGAAAAAGGCACGATCGTTAAAATGACCGCCCGTGCCTGTATTTTGGAAACCTTCGACGGCCGTTGGATTGTGGTTCCGAACGATCACTTCATCACATCGCGGGTGGTGAACTATTCGGATCAGGGCAGTGCCAATCGCTATGAAGCAACGTTTTCTGTCAGCTGTGATACGGATCTGGACCGGGTGCCGGTGGTGATTGAAAAGGCAGTTGCCGCGCTGCCTTTCGTGCTTGCCGATCCCAACGGTACGGATTGCGAGCTGCGGGGCTTTGGCGAAAGCAGCATCGACTTTGCCGTCGAATACTGGGTGAACGGCATTGACGACGGCAAGAACAAATACGGCAGTCAGGTGCTGTTCGCCGTCTGGCGGGCGCTGAAAGCCGAAGGGATCGAAATGCCCTATCCGCACCGGATCATCGAGATGCGTGAGCGCCGGGGACCGAAGGCATGAGCCAATCGCCAGCCGTGCGGGCGCTGGTTATTGGCGCAGGCCCGGCCGGGTTGATGGCGGCCGAAGTTTTGGCGATGGCCGGGTTTCCGGTGTTGGTGGCTGAAGCCAAACCAAGTGCAGGGCGCAAGTTTCTGATGGCCGGGAAGTCGGGGTTGAACCTGACCAAGGACGAACCCCTGGCAGATTTTGCCGCGAAGATCAGCGCAGCGTGGCTGCGGCCGGTGGTCGAATGTTTTGGCCCCGACGCGGTGAAAGACTGGGCGCGCGGGCTGGGGCAGGAGGTGTTCACCGGCAGCTCTGGCCGGGTTTTTCCGCGTGACATGAAGGCGTCGCCCATACTGCGCGCCTGGTTGGGGCGGCTGGGGGCGGCGGGCGTGACGCTTAAGACCCGCTGGCGGTGGTTGGGGTTTGAGGGCGGCGGCATGGTGTTTGATACACCCGAGGGACGCCAGGTGTTGCGGCCCGAGATCACGGTTCTGGCTTTGGGTGGCGCCAGCTGGGCGCGGCTGGGGTCCGATGCGGCCTGGGTGCCGTGGCTTGCAGATAAAGGCGTCGACATCGCGCCGTTCCAAGCGGCCAATATGGGGCTGCGGGTGGACTGGTCCGAAAAGATGGTCCGGCATTTTGGTCAGCCGCTGAAGGGCGTGGCGCTGATCGCGGGGCAGGATCGCACGCGCGGTGAATGCGTGGTGTCGGGTCACGGGTTGGAAGGCGGCGGCATCTATGCGGTCGCGGCGGCGGTGCGGGACGGCGCCGCGGTGTCGTTGGACCTTGTGCCAGACCGCAGTCTTGAGGCGACGACAGCGCGTCTGGCGCAGGCACGGGGGCATGACAGCGTCTCGAACGCCTTGCGAAAATCGCTTGGCCTTGATCCGGTAAAGCTGGCGCTGTTGCAAGAATGGGGGCGACCCTTGCCAGCTGATGCGGCGGCGCTCGCGGCGCTGGTCAAGGCCCTGCCGGTCCGCCACCAGGGCCCGCGCCCTTTGGACGAGGCAATTTCGTCGGCCGGCGGGATCCTGCAGCACAGCCTGACGGCGGATCTGGAGTTGGTGGCTTTGCCGGGCGTCTATGCGGCAGGCGAGATGCTGGATTGGGAAGCGCCAACCGGGGGCTACCTTTTGTCGGCCTGCCTTGCCACTGGCCGTCAGGCCGGAAAATCGGCAGCGCGGCGGCTACAGGGATTTTAGAGCGACGCGTGGGGCGATAGCATTTACCCTGGCGGGCCAAATGCTTCGACGACGCGCGCCCATTCAGCGGGTCCGCCGGGAAGACCCAGCCGCAACCAGCGGGTCGAATAGGGAAAAATACGCGACCAGATATTGTGCTGCGCCAGATGGGCCTGCGCTGCGACCGCATCCGGCGTTTCATAAAGCCGGAACAGTTCCGCTCCGCCCAGTGCCTGCCACCCATGGCCCCCTGCAAGATCGTCAAGGCGCAGCGCTTCGCCCCGCAGACGCGCGATGGTTTCTTGCGCCCATGCCGTGTCCGCAAGCGCCGCACGACCGATCTCGATTGCGGCACCGGACACCGGCCAGGGGCCAGCCATGCCCGCCAAAGCGGCAATATCTGCGGGATGCCCCAGCACAAAGCCCAGGCGGACACCGGCAAGACCGTAAAACTTTCCGAACGACCGCAATACGTAAAGGCCTTTGGCACCAGCGCTGCCGGCAAGCGACAGTCCGGGCTGCGCATCGGCAAAGCTTTCGTCTACTACCAGTTGCCCGACCCGGTTTGCCAGCGCCAGAAGCCTGTCGGGTGCAAATGAGCGGCCATCCGGGTTGTTGGGGTTCACCACAACCGCCAGATCAGCCCCTTCAAGGTCCGCAACTGAGGCCGCCTCAGTCACCGCCCAGCCAGCAGAACGCAGGCACGCGGCATGTTCATTATAGGTGGGCGACAAGACCCGCGCGCGGCCGGGTGCGATCAGCCGGGGTATCATCTGAATCGCCGCCTGCGCCCCCGCAACCGGCAAAATTGCGGCTGATCCGCCATAGGCGCGTCGGGCCGCGTCAATAAGCGCCGCCACCGAGGTGCGGGTCGGAAGCATCGTCCAAGCCTCCGCCGACAGCGGCGGTACGGGGTAGGGTACGCGGTTGATTCCGGTGGAAAGATCAATCCAATCAGTGGCATCGCCGCCAAAAGTTCTGATTGCCCAATCAATATTGCCGCCATGATCGCGCATGAACCGCCCTCAGGTCAGCCAGAAAATTGCCAAAAGCATTGCCACCGCCAAGACCAGTGAGCGAAACAGGGACAGCCCCCGGTCGATATCAGCGGCGCCGGGATCGCGCGCCTCGGCGTTCACCCAGGGCTCGTCCGCCAGACCGCCTTCATAAGCGCGCGGGCCGGACAGCCGCACACCCAGCGCTGACGCCATTGCGGCTTCGGGCCATCCGGCATTGGGCGAGCGGTGCAGGCCGGCGTCACGCCACATGCAGGCCAGCGTGGCGCGGGGCGTGGGCGACAGGGCTGCAAACAACAGCCCGGTCAGCCGCGCCGGGATCAGGTTAGCCAGATCATCAATGCGCGCCGCCGCCCAGCCAAAGGCCAGATACCGCGGCGTCTTGTGGCCAATCATCGAATCCAGAGTGTTGATCGCCTTATAGGCGGCAATTCCCGGCAAGCCAAAGATTACCCCCCAGAACAGGGGCGCCACGACCCCGTCCGATGCGTTTTCAGCAAGGCTTTCCAGTGCGGCGCGGGAAATGCCTGCCTCGTTCAGGTGCTGCGGATCGCGACCGACGATCCGTGACACCGCCTGTCGGGCTTGCCCCAGATCGCCCGCCACAAGCGGTCGCGCCACAGCCGCCACATGTTCATAGAGCGAGCGGGCCGCAACCAGTGGCCAAGCCAAAACCCCGGCGATCAAATACCCGATCCAGCTGCCGGGCAGAATTGCTTGCGCGATGGCGCCTACAACCGTTGCGGCGACGATGACCGATAGGGCAGCGGCCAATCCGGCGATCTTGCGGTCGCGGTCCTCGGTTCCGTCGAGGTTCAGCCAGGTATCGAGCCGTTTGATCAGCGTGCCGAGCCAGGTCACCGGATGGCCAACCGCGTTGTAAAGGACTTTTGGCCAGCCAAGGGCTGCATCCAGCACCAGGGCGACCAGCATTATGGCTGCACTCGTCATTTCTTACACACTCCTCCGGCATGAAAGCCGATGATCCGCCGAAAGCCGTGGCCGGCAAGCAGGGCCGATACCGCAGGCGGAACCGTTCCCGGTGCAAATAGCAGCCCGCGCGCCGATCCGGTATGGGCAATAACATATCCCAGCGCACCAGTCTGTTTCGCCAAAGCGGCTGTTGGATCGGGCAACAGCCCACGCAAAGTCAGGCTGCGATCCGCAGAAAGGCTTGCAAGGCGGGCAATTGCGACCAAGTCTTGTGCCTTGGCCGCTGCTACCCACGGCGCGATCAGGTCCGATATGTCGGGGAAATTCATATCTGCAGGATCGGTGCGGCGATTCGGTCCGAAGAACCCGCCGTGCAATTCGAAAGGCGGAAGGCCGGGCAGCGGTGCCAGCACCTCTGCCTGCCGCGAGGCCCAGAGCAGGCGCTCGGCCGCCGGAAACATCAAGGGGTCACTGGCGCCCTCGACGGCGACACAGGCGCGGGCAAGATCCATCGGCGAATGCGCCGACCCTGCCAAACGCGCCAGTGCGACCAATGCCGCAGTCGATGCGCCTGCCCCGCCACCGCGCGGCATCGTCGCGGTCAGAACAACAGGCCCGGGGTCTGGCAGGCCCAGACGTTTCAGCAACGACCGGGCATGGGCGGGCGGCAAGACGCCGTGATGGTCGGGCCGTTCCGCACGCCGCGCCTCGACTGCCAGATCGGGGCAGGGAAGGGTGATCAGGGCTACGGGTCCGTCCGGCCCGATACGGCCTTGCATCAGTTCGCCGAAGTGCCCGGTGACGCGGACGGTCATGTCGGGGTCCAGTTCACGCAGGCCACCGACCAGCTGCCACCGGGCAAGGCGATCAGCCGCGTCACCGACAGCGGGGCGACATCGAAGGCCAGCGCGGCGGGTATCGCGCCCAAGGCCAGCGCCAGAGCGGCACGCACGGTCCCGGCATGGGCGACAATCGTGGTGTCGCCACCGGTTGCAAGATGGTGCAGGACGGGTGCTACGCGGGCGCACAGATCCGCAAAGGATTCGCCACCCGGAGCGGTGTGACGGGCCAGATCTTCTGGCCGCAGGGGGCCAAGATCCGGAAGGTCGCCATAGGCGCAGCCTTCCCAATCGCCAAAGTCCTGTTCCCACAAACGCGCGTCCTGCGCGGGGTCAACAAGGTCGGGCCAGAGGGAAGCCGCGGTTTGGCGACAGCGCCGCGCCGGACTGGTGATCAGCCGCGCCGGTTGTCCCAGCGCCGCACGCAAGCAGGCGATCCCGGCGGTGTCGCTGCAATCGGCGGCCACGTCGGTGCGCCCACATAGCTTGCCGCCGGTCAAAGCGGGGGCATGCCGGATCAGCGTCATCTGTGTCGTGCGCCCGCCTTGCACTGTCGCATTCCCTCTTTCGTGGCCCGTCCGTTTCTGCTTTGTCACCGGACCATGAGCAAGACGATATTGATCACTGGCGGGGCCCGATCCGGCAAAAGCGTCATCGCCGAGACAAAGGCGCTGTCGCTGGCGCCCAGCGCCGTCTACATTGCCACCGCCGAGGTGGGCGATGCCGAGATGGCAGCGCGTATCAGGGTACATCAGGCGCGGCGCGGGTCAGAGTGGGCCTCCCATGCCGAAGCCTTCGATCTGGTCGGAGCGCTGAAAGCCACCGACGGGCAGGGGCCACGGCTGGTCGATTGTCTGACCTTGTGGCTGACCAATCTGATGCTTGCAGGCCGCGACTGGCAAGCCGAAGGTCGGGCGTTGGTTGCAGCACTGCCAATGCAAGGCGATCCGGTGGTTCTGGTTACCAATGAAGTGGGTGGCGGTATCGTGCCCGACAACAAACTTGCCCGCGATTTCCGCGATGCGGCGGGGCAACTTAATCAATGGGTCGCAGCGGTGGCGGATGAGGTTATCCTTGCCGTCGCGGGCCTACCCCTGAAGGTGAAATGAGATGACGAAACTGCCCCCCCTTAGCGCCCTTTCCGAAATCCCACGTCTGGCGAACAGCCTGCCCGGCGCCGATACGGATGCCGCCGCTGCCGCCCGCGTCCGGCAAAACAGCCTGACCAAGCCGCCCGGATCGCTGGGTCGGCTTGAGGAGTTGGCCGAGTTCATGGCGGCATGGCGCGGCACCGATCGCCCGGAAATCTGGCGGGCGCAGGCTTTGGTCTTTGCCGGCAACCACGGGATTTGTGCGCAAGGCGTGAACCCCTATCCGCAGGAAGTCACCGGGCAGATGGTGGCGAACTTTCAGGCGGGCGGGGCGGCGATCAACCAGTTGTGCCGCGCCAATGGCGCCGAGCTTTCGGTGATCGCGCTGGATCTTGACCGGCCGACGGCAGATTTCACCCAAGGCCCGGCGATGACCGAGGCAGAGTGCCTTGAGGCCCTGAACCGGGGGGCTGCGACCGTACCGCCAAAGCACGCCGCCGCCAGCGCCGCAGCGATGGTGGAATTGCCAATCCCCATTTCGCCAAGGATCAGCACATCGGCACCGCCATCCACAGCCGCAGCCCCGCGGTTCAGGGCCGCAAGGCACTCAGCCTCGGTCATCGCCGGGCCTTGGGTGAAATCTGCCGTCGGCCGGTCAAGATCCAGCGCGATCACCGAAAGCTCGGCGCCATTGGCGCGGCACAACTGGTTGATCGCCGCCCCGCCCGCCTGAAAGTTCGCCAC
>JANMDM010000154.1:0-1610 GCA_031376305.1 Pseudomonadota bacterium
GAAATCGCCGCAAAAGACGCGCCCAGCAACGTATCCGGGCGGGTGGTATAAACCTCCAGCGTCTCGAATCCCTTCGGCGCGCCGACCGTCGCAAACGCAAACTGCAAGCCGCGCGACTTGCCGATCCAGTTGGCCTGCATCAGCCGCACTTTTTCGGGCCAATCCGTCAGCCCGTCCAGCGCCTCCAGCAACTCGCCCGAATAATCCGAGATGCGGAAGAACCACTGCGTCAACTCGCGCCGCTCGACCGCCGCCCCCGACCGCCAGCCCTTACCATCGATCACCTGCTCATTGGCCAGCACCGTCATATCGACCGGATCCCAGTTCACCACCGCGTTCTTGCGGTACACCAGACCCCTCGCCATCATGTCGATGAACATCGACTGCTGCTGGCCGTAATATTCCGGATCACAGGTGGCGAATTCGCGCGACCAGTCGATTGAAAGACCCAAAGGCTTCATCTGCGCCTTCATTTCGGCGATATTGCCGTAAGTATAGGTGCTTGGGTGAACCCCCGTCGCCATCGCCGCATTCTCGGCCGGCATCCCGAAGGCATCCCAGCCCATCGGATGCAACACTGAGTAGCCACAAGACGACTTATAGCGCGCGACGACATCCCCCATCGTGTAGTTGCGCACATGACCCATGTGAATGCGCCCCGACGGATAGGGAAACATCTCAAGCACATAATACTTCGGCTTTGCCGCATCGCGCCGCGCGGTAAAGACGCCCGCCTTGTCCCAGACCTCTTGCCAGATGGGTTCACGGATGGCCGGTTCATAGCGCGACATGCGGGATTTCCTTCAAAGAACGTCGCGCGTGGTTATACCGGCGCCGCGCCCAAGGTCCAGCGCCACTTGGCCCTCATCGCCTTTGCACAAATATCCCGGGGGAAGCCCGCAGGGCGCGGGGGCAGCGCCCCCCTTACCCGAAATCGGCCCTACAGCTTGCCGTCGCGAATGCGCAGCTGCCGGGCCCGCGTCAGAATTGCATCCTCGACCGCCCGCACCGTCGCCGCATCAACCGGGCCGGATTGCGACACCAGCGCTACTTTAAGCGAACGGGCATCCAATGCCGGATCCTGAACGTAAATCGTCGCACGGTAAGCCCGCCCACCGCCCGGCGGGGTGCCAAAGCCGGTGACGATCACGCCCGAGAAGGGATCAACCGACTGGATCGGCAAGAAGTTCAGCACCTCAAGCGACGCCTGCCAAAGGTAGGTATTCACCGCCACTGTCACATTGGGGTCAGTATTGTTCTTGAAAAGATCAAAGAATGACGACTGCGGCTTGCGCACCTTGCGTCCGTGGCGGCTGGTGATTTCTTCGGGGTTCGCTTCCCGTTGCGCCAAAGCCGCAGCGCGTTTGTCGGCGGTTTTCACCTCTGACACCCCAGCGCGGCGCCCGAACAGCCCAGAGTCGCCGCTGCCGATTCCATTGCAGCCGCTAAGCGACGCCACAAGGCCGCTCAGAATCGCCGCTTTCAAAATATTACGGACTGTTCGCTGCATCGTCCCCGCCCATCAGACTTAAAGATACCCTTGCCGCTGTCTAACCGAGCCCCACCCGGCGAACAAGGCTTTTCCCGAACCGGCACAGGCCCGCGATACG
>JANMDM010000160.1:0-1648 GCA_031376305.1 Pseudomonadota bacterium
GACGCAAGAGGCGCTGTTTTCGCGCTTTGGCTATGCCTTTGTGCAGCCCGAAGGCTCCTCCTATCCGCCGATCTGCAATATGCACACCATTCGCGGCCCGGTGACGATTTCGGGCGCCGGCGGCGATGTTCAGCTGACCCCGTTCCGCGTTCAGCACGGAGATATCGAGGCGTTAGGTTTCCGCATTGGCGGGTTGGCCTATCTGCCCGATGTCTCATCAATTCCCGAGGCGGCTTGGGAACATTTGCGCGGGCTGGACTGCTGGATCCTTGACGCATTGCGCCGCAAGCCACACCCGACCCATGTGCATCTGTCGCTGGCGTTGGAATGGATCGCACAGGCCGAACCGCGGCAGGCGGTGCTGACGAACATGCACATCGACCTTGATTATGCGACGCTCGAGACGGAAACCCCACCGCATGTTCACGCAGCCTATGACGGCATGGTGATCGAGATCGGCGGTTGAGGTGACGGCGCTGATCGAAGTGATCTTGCCGGTCTTTCTGGTGCTGGGCTTTGGCTACGCGGTCGTGGCTTTTCGCCTGTTTGGCGCGGATGCCGTCGACGCGTTGATGCGCTTTGCCCAAAACTTCGCAGTGCCCTGCCTGTTGTTTCGCGGTGTGGCGAAACTGGATCTTGCGGCCGCCTATGATCCGGGGTTGCTGCTTAGCTTCTACACCGGTGCCTTTGTGTGCTTTGCTGCCGGGGCGCTTGGTGCGCGTTATCTTTTCGGGCGCAAGCCCGAAGACTGCGTGGCGATCGGATTTTGCTGCCTGTTCTCGAACGCGCTGCTGTTGGGGCTGCCGATTACCGAACGGGCCTACGGACCCGAGGCGCTGGCCGGAAACTATGCAATCATCTCGGTCCATGCGCCGTTGCTTTATGCCCTTGGGATCACGGCGATGGAGCTGGTGCGGCACCGCGGTGCCGGGCTGGCTGTCGGGCAGATCAGTGGCAAGATTTTTGGCGGCATTGTGCGCAACCCGCTGGTCATCGGCCTTGGTCTTGGCTTTGTGGTCAACCTCGCGGGCGATCCGCTGCCCGAACCGCTTTGGGCGGCGATTGACATGATGGCGCGGGCGGCGTTGCCTGCGGCCTTGTTCGGGCTGGGTGGGGTTTTGGTCCGTTACCGGCCCGAAGGCGATCTGCGCGCCATTGTCATGGTTGCGGTCATTGCGCTGATTTTGCACCCGGCAATCGTCTGGTGGCTTGGCACCAAGGTCTTTGGGCTGAATGTTGCGCAATTGCGCTCGGCCGTGATCACTTCGGCAATGCCGCCGGGTATCAATGCCTATCTGTTCGCCAATATGTATGGGGCGGCCAAGCGGGTGGCGGCCTCCAGTGTTCTGCTCGCAACCGCGCTCTCACTCCTGAGCGCCTGGTTTTGGCTGTCAGTCCTGCCATAAGGCATCAGCGTCGGCTGCGAAACAACGCGGTCTGGCGGATGTCGAAGCGACCCCGGTCAGGCGCGCGCGTCGAACCAACATCCGGTGTAAATATTTGCAAGCTTTCGGGGCATCTGGAAGGAAAGTGGTGCGGTTGAAAGGACTCGAACCTTCACGGGGGTTAGCCCACAGCGACCTCAACGCTGCGCGTCTACCATTCCGCCACAACCGCACTGTTCCCAAGGCAAGTCCCTTGGATGAGG
>JANMDM010000163.1:0-5120 GCA_031376305.1 Pseudomonadota bacterium
GGTTCGAGCCCAGCGCCCGGTGGCGGTCGCCGAGTGTCGTGAATCTCCAGGAATTGGTCATGTGCGTACCCCGTGCCATGGTTTTTCTTTGACTGCAGTCTGGGAGGAACGCGATTGAAAATCAATACTCTTGTGCAACAAATTTTCCTCTGAGGGAAATTATTTCCCGGCGAGGGCGATAGATAAAAAGGGGCAGCCTGCGCTGCCCCTTTTCCAATCCAGTCAGAGGTTTTCCCGGTCAGGCAGGCAGAACGAAGAACCAGTTCGCCCAGACCACGACGATACTCCCCGCAGCAAGCGTCAGGTAGGGCAGCATGCCCGCCTTTTTCGGCCCAAGATCGCCGTGATCGGTCAGTCCCAGATCCTCCATCGCCTCTTTGGGAAAATGACCGCCGTCCTGCACATAGTGGCGGAACCAGAACACCGGAATGATCAGCGCGGCGAACACCAACCCGGCCCAAAGGGCGGGTGGCGCATCCGGATTGGCCCCGACGCTTTGCCAAACCTTCGCGCCGGCACCAAGGAACAGCATGTTGACGAAAGCCAACAGGGTGTTGAAGCCGATCAGCCACGAGGGAGCCTTCCACGGGCGGTCCATATGGCCCGAGTCGATCCGGTGAATCCAGCCTGCGTTCAGGTTCAGGAAGTTGAACACAAGGTAGCCGACGTTGGAAATCGCCAACACGTAGAAATAGCCCCCCGCGTTCGATGCAAGTGCGAGGAGAAAGAGGTTGAAGACAAAGTCCGTCCACATCGCCCCCGTCGGCGCGCCGTTGCCGTTTACCCGGCTCAGATACTTCGGCAGCCAGCCGTCGCGCGACCCTTGATAAAGCGTGCGCGACGAGCCTGCCATCGCGGTCATGATGGCAAGGAAAAGCGCAAGGATCATCAGGATCACGAATATCTGGATGAAGATCGGATTAGACCCAAGCATTGCGCCCAATGCCGCACCCACGCCGGTTCCATCGACCACGCCCGCCGAAAGCAGGCCAGCTTGCCCATAGTAGCCTTGGAACGAGAATGGGATCAGGAAGAAGAACAGGATACAAAGCAGGCCCGAATAAAAGATGGCGCGGAACGTATCGCGCTTGGGGTCTTTCAATTCAGACGTATAGCAGACAGCGGTTTCAAAGCCGTAGGTTGACCAAGCGGCTATGTACATACCACCAAGGAACAGCGTCCAGCCGCCGATATCCCAAGCGCCGTTGACCCCAGAGTAGGGGGCGGACGGCGGAACGATCCCGGTGACATTCATGCTGTCGATCTGTCCGGTGATGATCGGAACCAGCCCCACGAGCAACAGCGGCACTAGCACGATCACCGCCAGTATCTTTTGCGCCGAAGCGGTGGTGGCAATGCCGCGATGCTGAATGGCCAGCATGATCAGCATCAGGATCGCGCCGATCACGAAAGTGGCGTTGAAGTGCAGTGCGCCTAGGCTGGGGACGTTGATTGTGAACGCTTCCCAAACCCGGAAGGCCGGGGTGAGTGCAGTCACGCCGTCTGCGGTGGCCACAGCGGTGATGGCATCGGCGGGCGAGGTGCCGACGTTGGCGGCGACATAATCGACCACCGACTGGGTGGTTTCGGTATAGCTAGCAAGATTGGCTGCTACCCAATCCAGCACCATCTGGCTTTCAGCGGCCGGTATCGGAAACAGCGAGTTCAGGATATAGCCCGCAGCAATCGCACAGCCCAAAGACAGCACCGGCGACCAGGCGAACCAGTTGCACCACACCGACAAAGGCGCGATCAGCTTGGAATAGCGCAGCCAAGCGGTGGCCCCGTAAACCGAGGTTCCCCCTGATTTGTTGCCGAACATCCCAGCCATTTCCGCATAGGTGAAGCTTTGCGAAAATCCCATGATCATCGACAGGATCCAGACGACGAAGGCCGCTTGCCCCGCTACACCCGCAATCCCGCCGATGGAAAAAAGGACCAGGGGCGGCACACCTGCCGCCACCCAAAACGCGCCCTTCCAATCCAAGGCCCGGTGCAGTTCACCGGTACTTTTTTCAGTTGCCATTGTCGTTCTCTCCCCTGTTTATTCTGTCGGCTCTGGCAGTGTTCCCTCTGGAACATCGGCTCCGGCCTTTTGATTTTGGTGGTCATGAAACAATTATGCGCGCACTTGCGGCGCTTGGCATCGATCACGCATCAACGGCACCTCGCACCAACGGGCACCTTTGGCCCGCTGTCCGAAAGGCCACTGATGACAAAGTGTCTCCTTTATTGCGGGCGCGTTCGAGGTGGTCGCCGCGCGGCCCGTGTCCCCTTCCCTCTGGTCCGGCCGCTGCGTTGCGCTCCGGGGTATTGTTGGGCTCTGACCGGCATCTGGCTGCCAGGTGGCCCCTTTGCTTTGATCCGTGCCGCCGCATGACTGGCAAAAACAGGTTTGGCGCGCAGCATCACTTCGGATAGTCTTCCCACACGTCCCGCCCCAAGGCGCGCAACACCGGGATCAATCGTCCCGACAACTTGTCGCAGTCCGCGGCATCTGCCTAGCGTTTTTTTGCATGGCAAGAATATTTATTTCCTGCTTAGCGGGGCAAAGACGGCTATCACTCACCAATACCGCAGTTCGGGCACGCACCGTCATTCCGCCTGACCGGCATGAAAGTTCCAGATTTCCCTACGCACACGGGCGCGTTTATAGGCGTCATAAATTGACATCGCCCAAACAAAAATCCCGCCTGCAAATTTACCAATTAACGATACCTCAGGGGCTGCGGTCTTTAAGGTGAACCCGCCAAGCAAGAGGATGAAAAACAAAAAGATAAGCCCGCGCAATGGTTCACGGTTCAGCACCTGACCGGTACCCGGCAGGACAATGGCCGCAAGCAGAACCAGTTTCGGATCGTGGGGTTTCGGGGCGTTGGTCATGCGGTTTTCCCGTGCTGTTCAAGGGCAATCCGGTCCAGATCAAATGCCATCGCCACCAGCCGCTCCAGCATCGGGCGCAGTGTTGCTGGCAACAGAGGTTGCTTGCCCATCTCGGCATCGCGGAACAAAAGGTAGCGCCCGCGGTCGGCTTCCTCGGCCAGATACGTGATTCGCAAGCCCTTGGGGGCAATCACCAGCTCTTTCACCCGGTCCGATTCGAAGAGCGCCAGATGTGCATCCAGAAACGATTCGGGCGGCAGGCCGGCCGGATCGTCGGTCCGCATCACCGTATTTGGGGGCAGGCCGCTGGCCGGATCAAGATCAATTGGCAGCAATCCAAAATGCGAGAATGTCTCGGCCCCGGTCGGGCGCACCATAACATTCAGGGTGGCGCCGACCGGCATTGGCGCCGGGATGGTCACCAACAGCCAAAGCACCGGCAGTTTGCGATAGGTGAGAGTATCGGTCACTGCTTGAAGATCAAAAAGCCGCCCCTGATAGCGACCCGAAACCCGCGCAAAACCGCTGGGCGCGAGGCCGGTCAGCGGGGCATCGAACAGCCGCAGACATGCATCGAAATACCCCGCCCGTGTCGCGCGACGCTCTTCAGCGTCGTGACGGTGGCGCAAAGCCAGCGTCAGTGCGGCGGCCCCTGCCGCAGCGCCGATTATGCTAAGCCCAATCGTTTCCAGCACGCACTGCCCCTTCCCTCAGACAAAAATGGCCCGCCTGAACGGCGGGCCATGGCGTTCTTGTAAGTGCCGCTTAGTAGCCTTTCGGTTTCGGCCAAGGCATCGTGAACTGCGCCCCGCGATTCACAAAGCGGTAGCGCCAGAAGTGGAACCACAACGAGACGATGACGTAAAATGCCACCATTGCCACCAACTGCGTGCCGTAGCCCAGGAACACCGCGAAATAGGTCACGGCGCAAAGGAACAACAACACATAGGCCGGCAGCGGGTGGAACGGATGGACATAGCCGCGCTTGATGGTGTCGAGCGGCCACTTCTTGCGGAAAAGGATCATGTTGATCGGCATGAAGGTGTATTCCAGCAAGCCCGACAGGATCGAGAAGGTGATGACCTGATCCAGAGGTGCGCCCAAAGCAAAGATCAGCGCAATCGGCACCAGAAAGATGATCGCGCGGTAAGGTGTGCGGTATTTTGGATGCACCGCCCCGAACCAGCCCGGAAGATACCGGTCGCGCCCCAAAGCGAACCAGGCGCGCGAGGCATCGTTGATGCAGCCGTTTGCCGATGCCAGTGTGGCAAAAAGGGTGCCGAACCCCAAAAGCCAAACCAAGGCATTGCTGCCAGAAAGCCGTGCCGCATCAAAGAGCGGCGCCACCGACCCATTCACCCCATCGCCAAGGAATTCCCAAGGCAGGATCCCGGCGCAGATATACCACGTCAGCGTCGCGGCAATCAGCAGGGTCATGATCCCGGCCAAAGTCCCGAACGGCAACGACCGCGCGGGTGAGCGGACCTCTTCGGCCGCTTGGGTCGTGCCCTCGATCCCAAGATAGAACCACAGGCCGAAGTGCATCGCCGCCAGCACCCCGATCCACCCATAAGGCAGCGCCGCCTGACCGGACATGAGGTCAGCATGCGCCATGATACCACCGCCCAAAACGCCTGACGTGGCCAGGAACAATACAAGGATCGCCACAAAAGCCACCGCCGTGATCACCAGGTTGAAGGTCAGAGTGGCCAGAACGCCCCGGTAGTTCAGCCAGGCAAGAAACATGATGACGAGGATGATGAACGGGCGCTGGTCAAGCGACCCGTCAAAGCCCGTCATCGTTGCCACCACCGAGATGAGGTATCCCGCGGTGATCGCATTCCCGGCCTCAAGCATTGTATAGGCAAAAACCAGATAAAGGCCGACGTTGAAGGCCATGAGTGGGCCGACGATGTGCTTGGCCTGCGTGTACTGGCCACCGGCGGCGGCGACTGTCGATGTCACTTCGGAATCGATCATCGCCACGCAGGTGTACAGGATGCCCGCAAACCAGCAGGCGATCAGTGCCGCATAAGCGCCGCCTTTGCCGACGGCAAAGTTCCAGCCCATGTATTCGCCCACAAGCACGATGCCGACGCCCAATGCCCAGATATGGGCGGGGCCAAGAACGCGCAGCAGGCCGACCTTTTCGGTCGCGTTGGATGCAGTTGTCATCTGTGCCCCCTTACATTTTATGCTGTTCGGTCATGGCTTCAAGCTCACCTTCCTGGGACGAG
>JANMDM010000178.1:0-4711 GCA_031376305.1 Pseudomonadota bacterium
CGCCGCAACCGCCTGAACCTGCTGTCGCGCATCCGCGCCATCTGCCTGTCTGTTGCCGATCTGACCAAAATCGACGGCTGACCGCCTCTTCTTTTCCTAAATATCCCCGGGGGCGTCCCGGATTTAATCCGGGACGGGGGCAGGGCCCCCGCTTTTCCTTGCCCCGAATCAGAACCTGCGTATGCTGCAACCCAACAAAGGATTGCCGCAGTGCAGAAACTTAACGATTTCACCGCCTATACCGAAATCACCCCGACGGCGGGGATTGAAACCCCGCGCCATGGCTGGCGGGCAAAATGCCTGCAGCGGCTGATCCGGCTGGAAATGCCGGTGCCAAAGACCGTGGCCCTGCCTTGTGACACCGTGCGTTCCATCGCTGCCGGACAAACCCCCGATACCGAACGGCTGGCGGCTTATTTCGGCGTGGCCCCGCTGGTGTCGGTCCGCCCCAGCCCCGCGAACCCGCAATGGGGCGGGCCGGGGACGGTGCTGAACGTCGGGATGAACAGCGCCAAACATGCCGAACTCACGGCGCTTCATGGCGCCGCCCTTGCCGACGCGCTGTATCTTAAATTCGTGCAGTCCTACGCCATCCATGTGGCGCGGCTGGATCCTGACATGTTCGCGGCCAACCCGTCTGCCGCCGCCCTCGCCGCAGCTCTTGTCGCCTATGAGGCCGAGATGGAGGAGGAATTCCCCCAGTCCATGGCGCAACAACTCTCCGAAGTCCTGCGCTCGATGGCGCGGGCCTGGGAAGGCACCACCGCCCGGCTTTTGCGCGCCGCCAAAGGGGCTCCGACCGATGCGGCGCTGGGGCTTGTGGTGCAGGAAATGGCGCAGATGGTCGGGCCGGGTCTGTCGGGCTTTGGCACCATTCATCTGGTCGAGGCGGTGACCGGCATGCCGCAGGTCACCGGCCGTTTCCGCGGGCAGATGCCCGCCAACCGCAAGGCCGAGGCGACACTGTTTTTGGTGAAGGACAAGCGCGGCGCCTCGCTTGAAGAAGCCGAACCCCAGGTTTTTGCCGATCTGCAACGCCACTGTGCTGCCGCCCGGATCAAGTTGCGCGAAGAAATGCAGATCGAATTCGCGCTGGAAAGCGGGGTGCTGAAGGTCATCGACGCGGTCAGGGTGCAACGCTCGTCGCGCGCCGCCGTTCGCATTGCGGTGACCATGGCCAATGAGGGGATCATCAGCCGCGACGACGCTTTGCTGCGCGTCGAGCCGCGGGCTTTGTCGGATTTGCTGCATTACCAGGTCGATCCGCGCGGCACCCGCGACAGCTTTGCCCGCGGCATCGCTGCCAGCCCCGGTGCGGCATCCGGCAGAATCGTCTTTTCTGCCGCCGATGCGCAGGCCAGTGCGGCCCGCGACGAGCCGTGCATTCTGGTGCGCCGCGAAACTGCGCCCGAAGATATCCGGGGTATGCATGCCGCCGTGGCCGTGCTGACCGAACGCGGCGGCATCACCAGCCATGCCGCCGTTATCGCCCGCGGCCTTGGCCTGCCCTGCATTGTCGGAGCCTCAGACATCGGTTTGAACATCCGCGACAAAACCTTGACCGCCCCGGACGGGCGGGTGTTTCGCGAAGGTGACGTGATCACCGTCGACGGCTCCAGCGGCGAGGTTCTGGCCGGCGCGACCGCGATGCTGGAACCCGCCCTGGATGAATGGTTCCGCACGCTTTTGCATTGGGCCGACAATGTTCGCGACATCGGTGTGCGCGCCAATGCCGACACGCCCGATGACGCCCGCACAGCGCGGATGTTCGAGGCTGAGGGTATCGGTCTGTGCCGCACTGAACACATGTTCTTTGACGAAGACCGCCTGACAGTGATGCGCGAGATGATCTTTGCCGATACCGCCAAGGACCGGCGCGTGGCGCTGGACCGGCTGTTGCCGATGCAGCGCGCCGACTTCATAGCACTTTTCGACATCATGGCCGGTCTGCCGGTTTGCATACGCCTGTTCGATCCGCCCCTGCACGAATTTCTGCCCCATGACCGCGACGGCATGCGCGAATTGGCCGAGGCGTTGGACAAGCCTTTGTCGGACGTGACGCGCCGCGCCGAGGCGCTGTCGGAGTTCAATCCGATGCTGGGGATGCGCGGTGTGCGGCTGGGGATCACCGTGCCGGAAATCTATGAAATGCAGGCCCGCGCGATTTTCGAGGCGACGGTCGAGGCCAGCCGCCGGGGCGCCGATATCGTGCCCGAGGTGATGATCCCGCTGGTATCTGCCCGGCGCGAGGTCGAGTTGGTCAAAACCCGCATTGATGCTGTGGCCGCTGCGGTGCGCAATGAACAGAAGGCCGAGTTTACCTATAAGCTTGGCGTCATGGTCGAGACGCCGCGCGCGGCGCTTCGGGCCGGTGATATTGCCCTGCACGCTGCGTTTTTATCTTTTGGCACCAATGACCTGACGCAGATGACCTACGGTCTGTCGCGCGATGATGCCGGACGATTCATGGGGGCCTATGTCAGTCAGGGCGTCTATCCGGAAGATCCGTTTCACGTGCTGGATCAGGAAGGTGTTGGGGAACTTCTGCTGATTGGCTGTGAGCGGGCGCGCAAAATGCGACAGGATTTGACGATTTCGGTTTGCGGTGAACATGGCGGCAACCCCGAATCTATCGCTTTTTGCCGAAAAGCCGGGGTCGATTATGTTTCATGCTCGCCGTTCCGGGTTCCGGTGGCGCGTCTGGCCGCCGCACATTTAGCGTTGACAGACCCTAAAACCCTCTAGATTCCGCTTTTCGTTTCCGAAATTTGGCCTTAATTATAGGGTCATAACCCACCAAATGGGCCTTACTGATTCGCTCTGATCGGCAGGAAGCCGCTCAGAAAGGCTGCGCGCTGCCTTTTGGGTGGACGCGCTGGCCCGCGTTCGCTATTCCCGCTCCTTGTCATCGCCTGGGGGCTGTGGCTCGACGAAGCTATTCGGGAATACTCAATGTTTACGCTGAAGTGCTGGACCAGAAGCATGGTTATGCTTTTTGCCCTTGCCCAAGCTGCGCATGCCGAGATGACGGTAAGCCAGTCGAATGATCCCACGGCAGTGCTGGGGATCAACCTTGCCACGCTTTTTGGGCAAGAGAATGCGGCGCTTGACGCCGTAGCGGCCGGTCGGTTGACCGAAATCCTCACGCCACCAGCCAAGGTGGAAAAGGTGGCATCAGGCTCCGCGACGGGTCCGATAGCGGCCACATACGATGCCGCCTGGATCCGGGCGGTGCCACTGACCGAAAGCAATGCCGCGTTCGAGTGTTTGGCGCGCGCCATTTACTTTGAGGCGCGGGGCGAGTCGGTCAAGGGTCAGGCGGCGGTGGCTGAGGTTATCCTCAACCGGGTTGACAGCCCGCTGTTTCCGCACACGATTTGTGGCGTGGTCAATCAGGCCGGTTCGGGCGGGTGCCAGTTTTCATTCACCTGTGACGGTCGTTCCGATGCAATTGGGGATCGTACCGCCTGGTATGTCGCCGAAAAGGTTGCGTCAGCGCTGATCGACGGTACGCCGCGCGATCTGACCCAAGGGGCAACGTATTTCCACACACCGGCGGTGCGTCCGTCCTGGTCGAAGCGTTTCGACATGACCGCCCACATCGGGTCGCACTACTTCTACCGTCAGCCGATCCGTACGGCATCAAACGGCTAAGAATGGCGGGCGCCGGGGCTTTCCCTGCGCGCCCTGCCGCCGTAAGGATGACGCACAACTTCAGAAGTGTGCGCCAGTGACTGACGAAATCACCCAAGCCTTTGGTTATCCAGACCTCCGTGCCGAAGCGGTGGCGGGGGGCAACCCGCCTGACCGGATCAGCCTGCGTGACCATATCGTTGCGGCGGAAATCGGCGCCTTTCAGCCTGAGCGCGGATTGACGCAGAGGTTGCGGTTCAACATCGTGGTCGAGCTACGGCCGCAAAGCGGGGCTGCCACGGATGATGTGGATCTGATCCTGTCTTACGACCGGTTGACGGACGCGATTGCGACCGAGCTGGCGGCAGAGCGCCTGAACCTGCTTGAGACTTTGGCCGAACGGGTTGCCGCGCGGATATTGCGCGAACCGCAGCCGCTTCGGGTATTTTTGCGGATCGAGAAGCTTGATCGCGGCGCCGGGGCTTTGGGGGTTGAGATTGTTCGCAGCCGGGTTCGCCATGCCGCTGCAGCGGCCAGCGATGGCCCGCGCCCGGTGGTCGTGTTTGTGCAGGGGGATGTGGCGGAGCTGTCTGCGCTGGTGGATCGATTTGCTGCCCTGAGCAATCCGGTGATCCTGATTCTGGCGTTACCGGGGGACCCGGCCTGCGCTGCGGCGTCCGCCCCCACCGCCCTCAGGATCGACCTTCTGGCCGTGGAGCAAGCCGCCTGGGCGTTGGCGGCCCGCGATGCGCGCCTGTCGGTCGTTGCCAGCCGCACGGAAATTGACTGGGCGATGGCGCAGGGCAGGATGATCGTCTGGGCGCCGTCGAAACTGGTCCTTGATACATCGGGTGCGCCTGACAGGGTCGGGAACGGCATGCCCTTGGCGGTTTGGCTGGCCGAAACCCTGAACGCGGTGAAACTGGTCGTTCACGGGCCTGTAGCATTTCCGGCGACATGCCGCGTGCCGGTCGAGCGCGGCTGAGCCTTGCGCTTGCCAAGCCCGACGCTTCCCGCAAAAAGGATCAGATGATCTATTACCGCCCCATCGCAATGACCGACCCGGCGCGCCCCAAAG
>JANMDM010000199.1:0-3484 GCA_031376305.1 Pseudomonadota bacterium
TGGCCGGCGTGGTGGCCGGTGAATTCGGGCTGGACCCGGAAACCCGTGAGCCGGGGCCGAACTACGAGCCAGGGATGGAGCTTCTGGGCAAGTACGTGTTCCTGAGCGAGGGCGTGCGGGGCAGTCTGGCCAAGCAGGTGATCGACAAATACGATCTGTCAAAGGGCCACGATCCGCAGAAGTTCGGCCTTGGCATGAAGGAAATCTGGGAGATTGACCCGGCCAAGCACAAGCTGGGCACCGTGACCCACACCATGGGCTGGCCGCTTGGGTCGAATGCCGGGGGCGGGTCGTTCATTTATCATCTTGAAAACAATCAGGTCTACGTGGGTTTCGTGGTGCATCTGAACTACAAGAACCCGCATCTTTATCCTTACATGGAATTCCAGCGCTTCAAGCACCATCCGATGGTGGCCGAGTTGCTGAAGGGCGGCAAGCGCGTGGCTTACGGTGCGCGGGCGATTTCCGAAGGTGGCTGGCAGTCGATCCCGAAAGTGGTGTTTCCGGGCGGTGCCCTGCTGGGCTGTTCGGCGGGCCTCGTGAACGTGCCGCGCATCAAGGGCAACCACAATGCCATGCTGTCGGGCAAAGCCGCCGCCGAGGCCGCCTGTGTGGCGATCAAGGCAGGCCGCGCCGGTGATGAGCTGACTGCCTATGAGGTCGATCTGCGCAGCGGACCGATTGCCAAAGACCTTAAGAAAGTGCGCAACGTCAAGCCGATGTGGTCGCGCTGGGGCCTTGCGGCAAGCCTGATCTTTGGCGGCTTTGACATGTGGACCAACAACCTGTTCGGCCTGTCGCTGTTCGGGACGCTGAAACATGGCAAGTCGGATGCGGCGGCGACGGGCGAGGCGAAGGACTATGCCAGGATCGTCTATCCGAAACCGGATGGGAAACTGTCCTTCGACCGGCTGACCAACGTCGCCTTTGCGGCGACGAACCACGAAGAAAGCCAGCCGTGCCATCTGAAACTGAAAGATCCGCGCATTCCGATCACGGTCAATCTGGTCAAATATGATGAACCGGCGCAGCGCTATTGTCCGGCCGGGGTCTATGAAGTGCTGGAGGGCGAGAATGGCCCGCGGTTCCAGATCAATTTCCAGAACTGCGTGCATTGCAAAACCTGTGACATCAAGGATCCGAGCCAGAACATCAACTGGACGACACCGCAGGGCGGCGACGGGCCGAACTACCCGAACATGTGATCGCTTCAGGCGATAAACTGCGCATCGGGCATGGGCTGAAGCTGCGCCGCCGCATTGCCTTGGGCGGGGTGGCGCATTAGGGTTGTGGCACGTCCATTTACCCAGGAGCTGCCCGTGATCCCGCCGCGTATAATTTCGGTCATTGTCGCGTTTGGCCTTGCCGTGGGCGGAGCCGCGCAGGCCGCGGATGGCGTGGCAGGGCCATATCTTGCCGGACGCGTTGCCAGCCTGCAGTATGACTATGCGGCAGCTGCCACCTATTTCACCCAATCTCTGGTTGGCGACCCGACGAATGTGTCGCTTATGGAAAATGCCATCCTTGCGCAGATTGGTTTGGGCCAATTCGACGCGGCGCTAACCATGGCCAAAAGTCTGGATGCCGCCGGGGTTAAAAACGGCCTCGCAGATCTGGCTGTTTTGGCAAATCTGGCCAAACAGGGCCAGTTTGACGCCGCCATTGCGGAACTGGACAAGGGCCGATCAGCGGGGCCGCTGGTGGACGGGTTGTTCCGCGGCTGGGCGAAGCTTGGCGCCGGGCAAATGTCCGAAGCGACCGCGGCATTTAACGACGTGGCCAAGCAAAAGGGCCTTGGTGCCTTCGCGCTTTACCACAAGGCGCTGGCCCTAGCTTTGGTCGGGGATTTTGAGGGCGCCGATAAGATACTGTCGGGCGACGAAGCCGGGCCCTTGCGGGCCACACGGCGCAGCGTGATTGCCCATGCGCAGGTGCTTAGTCAGTTGGAGCGCAACAAAGCTGCGATTGAGCTGATCGACAAGCTTTTTGGCACCACCCTGGATCCTGAGATTGCGGCGATGCATGCCGACCTTGTGGCGGGCAAGACCCTGCCCTTTACCCTGATCAACAGTCCGGCTGATGGACTGGCCGAGGTGTTCTATTCCGTCGCCACCGCCTTGGCCGGTGACGTGAAGGCGGGCGATCCGGCGACGAACCTGGATATGCTGATGTTCGCCCGCGCGGCGATCTATCTGCGACCGGATCTGACCGAAGCAGTGCTTCTGGCGGCAGGCAATCTTGAACTGCAGGGCCAGCACGCAATGGCCATCAGCACCTATGAGCTGATCGAGTCCGGCAAACCGGCTTATGTTGCCGCCGCCCTTGGCCGCGCCGAGGCGCTGATTGCAGACGGCCGCAGTGACGCTGCCATTGAGGCGCTGCAACAACTTGCAACCGCGCAGCCGGATCTGATCGAGGTTTGGGTGTCGCTTGGTGATACCCTGCGCCGGGCCGAAAAATTCGTTGATGCGATCACCGCCTATGACCGGGCCGTAGCGTTGATCGAAAAGCCGGGGCCAGATCACTGGGTTATCTTCTATGCACGCGGTATCTGTCTTGAACGGCAAAAGGCCTGGGACAAGGCTGAGGCCGATTTCCGCAAGGCGCTGGCGCTTTCCCCGGATCAGGCGCAGGTGCTGAATTATCTGGGCTATTCCTATCTGGAAAAGAACACCAATCTGGACGAAGCCATGTCGATGATTGAACGTGCCGCCAAGGCGCGCCCCGACGAAGGCGCAATCATCGACAGTCTTGGCTGGGCGCTGTACCGCCTGGGCCGCTACCCCGATGCGGAAGTGCAGATGGAAACGGCAATTCAACTTATGCCCGTCGATTCGGTGGTCAACGATCATCTTGGCGATGTCTATTGGGCAGTTGGCCGCAAGCGCGAGGCAGAGTTTCAGTGGAAGCGCGCCCTGTCGTTCAAACCCGAGACGGAAGAAGAATCTGCACGCATTCGCCGCAAACTTGCGGTCGGCTTGGATGCAGTCTTGCAAGAGGAAGGGGCAAAACCCCTGACCGTCGGCACCAATGGCGGTTGAGGCTTTTGCCCCGGCCAAGATCAATCTGACGCTGCATGTCACCGGTCAGCGGGCCGATGGCTATCATCTGCTGGACAGTCTGGTGGTTTTTGCCGCTGTCTGCGACCGCATTGTTGTGCGCGCGGCGCAGGATTTGACGCTGGCCATTGACGGCCCGATGGCTGTGGGCTTGCCTGTGGGCGACGATAATCTGGTGCTGCGTGCGGCGCGGTTCTTTGGGGCCGGGGGTGCGGCGATCACGCTGACAAAGCGCTTGCCGGTTTCGTCCGGTATCGGCGGCGGGTCGGCAGATGCGGCAGCAACATTGCGGGCCTTGAGCCAGCTTTGGCAGCGTCCCTTGCCTGCCGCCGCCGCAACCGCTGTTTTGGGGGCGGATGTGCCGGTCTGTCTGGCGGCCCGCCCCTGCCGCATGTCGGGGATCGGGACGATTCTGACCGAAGTTT
>JANMDM010000239.1:0-10941 GCA_031376305.1 Pseudomonadota bacterium
TGTTCGACCATCGGCAGGTTGCCGCGCGCGGCGTAGGAGGCATACATGTCGATGTCGCCGCCAAACACCAGCCCGCCCTTGTCGGACTGGCTGATGTAGAAATGCCCCATGCCGAAGCTGATCACATGGTCGATGACCGGCTTCAAGCCTTCGGTCACGAAGGCCTGAAGGACGTGGCTTTCAATGGGCAGGCGCATCCCCGCCATCGCCGCCACCTGGCCTGACCGACCGGCCGCGATCATCGCCACCTTTTTGGCGCGGATCGGGCCGCGGGTGGTCTGCACGCCGGTGACGCGGCCCTCGTGGATGTCGATGCCGGTGACTTCGCAGTTCTGGATCAGATCAACGCCACGCATATCGGCACCGCGCGCATAGCCCCAGGCGACGGCGTCATGGCGCGCTGTGCCGCCACGCTTGTGCATCAAGCCGCCGTAGATCGGAAAGCGGGTCTGCTCAAAGTCCAGATAGGGCACCAGACGGCGCACCCCTTCGCGGTCCAGCAGTTCGGCGTCGTCGCCCTGATTGATCATGGTGTTGCCACGTCGGGCGGCCACGTCGCGTTGTCCGTCGGAATGGAACAGCACCAATGCGCCGCGCTGCGAATGCATGACGTTGTAGTTCAGCTCGGCCTCCAGCCCCTCCCAGAGTTTCAGCGAGTGGCTGTAGAACTCCGAATTGCCCGGCATGAAGTAGTTGGCGCGCACAATGGTGGTATTGCGGCCGATGTTGCCGCCGCCAAGGTAGCCCTTTTCCAGAACCGCGATATTGGTGATGCCGTGATTCTTGGCCAGATAATAGGCGGTGGCCAGACCGTGGCCGCCGCCGCCGATGATGATCACATCATATTCGGGCTTCGGGTCGGGCTCACGCCAGGCCGGTGTCCAGCCCTTGTTGCCGAACAGTCCTTCGGTGATGACCTTGAAGCCCGAATAGCGCATGGCCTGCCTCCCTGCCCGGTGCTTGCGAACCGGATATTTTTCCCCTTTTTGCGACGTTATGCCAAAAAGGCCAAGCGATTTTGCGACAAAATGTCGTCGGGATCGTTCGGCGGCGCCGTTTTCGCACTTCTGGACGCCAGGAAGGGACGAACAAGGCCCGGGCTGCTGGCCCGGGCCTTGTCACTACAACTTGCAATCGATCAATAGGCGAGGCGGTAGTAGTCGACCTCGAAGTTTTGCTCCATGCCACTGCCGCAAAAGCCCATCGACATGTTGGAGGTGCCCGACACCGTGTCACCAGAAATGAACGACGCGCCTTCGATGCCATCAGCATTAGCGGTGAAATTAATCGACTTGATTGCCAACAATTGCGCACCAAATGCCATGAGTGCGGCGGCGGATTTCATGCCGCCCATGGTCAGCAGCTGCGCACCGCCGCCAGTCGCACACGTGTCGTCCCTGCCAATCTGGAAGCCCGACGACCAGTTGATGGAATCGTCTGCCGTGTTGGTGGTGCCGATGACGACATCTTCAAGCTTGTCGTTCTGGCTGAAATTGACGGTGCAATTGGTCATCACCACCACTTTTTTCAGCGTGACATTGTTGTCGATGGTCAGCTTTTTGTTCCCGCTGCACGAGACATAGTAGATATTGCCGGCAACAAGATTGGTTGCGGACAGCTTGGTGCTGGCGCTGGCAATGGTGATCGTCTTGACTGTCTTGTTGGTGACATAGGCGGGCATGTAGGTATTGCTGCCCGCCGTCAGACTGGCAATGATCGGCGCGATGCGGTCGAGGATACGGATATTGTAGAAGCTTTCGCGCAACGCTGCCAGCAACCCGTCGTTTTTCACAAAACCGGACGCGGGCAGTGCAAGGTTGCTCATATTCGGCATCGACACAACGGTGCCCGCCTCGAAGTAGTTGTTCTGGTTGACCTTGACCGAACCGTTCGAATGCAGGCAGAAGCCGTTATAAAAGCCGTTGTTGCTTTGCAGATCGACGACATTTTCGCCAACGAAGCCTTCGCGCAGGCAGGGCGGACGATAGGTTTCCGAGACCGAATTGGTAGCCACCTCCCAAGCCGACAAGCCAACTGTGCTGAGAAGGAAGGTGCGGGCCGCATTGGACCGGCTGGCGTTGCGCCGAGCAGCGACCATCACCGCCGATGTGGAGTTCGGGTCGGGGGTGAAGACCTTTGCAACCGCATCCCAAGTGCCGAATGTGATGTCTGCAGCTGTGATCGCGCTTCCGGCGTCGCTGGTGCTGAGATTATGGGCCGCCACGTTCACCGCCTTGGTGATCGCGGCGTCCTTGCCATCGGCCAGGCGATTGTAAAGCGCCGTATGGCCCGCAGTGTCGGCGGCGACCTGCAGTTCGCTGCGCACCTTGTAGCCATTGGCCACGTCCATCGACAAGCCGATGATCACACAGATGGTGAAGAACAGTATCAAACCATAGATACCCATTGCGCCGTCGGTTTCGCGTACAAATCTGGGTCTGAAAAGCGATTTCATTTCAGAACTCCACATATTGTTGGGTTTTGATCTGTATGTTCTTGTCCATCATCAACGTGACCGCCCCAAGAACGACCATGCTCGCAACCGGAACCGAGACGTTCGTCTCGACGACGCCATTTACGATGACGATGTTTGTCGACACGTTCTTGTAGTTTGAGAGAGCGCTTTTTATTTTCGCCTTGCCCTCGTCCAGCGTGGCGATCCGCCCGACCGACAGGCCACGGTTGACGTCCTCGACCACGCGGATGACGCGGCTGTAGCCGTGAAAAACCATTGTTACGTCGACCGACAGTGCAAGAATGTAGAAGAACACCGGAAGCCAAAGCACTGCCTCGATGGTTGCGGCCCCATCCTCACGCCTGACGAAATGAGATGATCTCAACAATCTTGATTTAAGACAGCGCATGAATTCCCGTCCCCGTCTTTCGGCCTAATATGCCGAACCGAACTGCGCCCCCATAGGTATTTTTATCTGGTGGAAATGCGGCGAATTTGCGGCGATGCACCCACCAGTTGAGAAGGAATTTCACTTTTTTTACATTCGGCACCGCCTGGAGCGGTTTGAAAATGGGCAGAAATCGCCAGGATTTCTGCCCACGTAGCCTATATGCAGGGCGGATTTTCCTTACAGCCCCTTGGACTTATAGGTCTGTGCAACCCGGCTGATCGCCACGAAATAGGCTGCGACGCGCAGATCTTCGACATCGGGGCGGCCATGCCACACTTCACGCATCGCCTGATAGGCGGTGCGCATCGTGTCATCCAACCCCGAGCGGACCAGTGCCAGTTCGTCCGATCCGGTCAGGAAGCGTTCCTTGAAGTCCGGTGTCATCTTCCAGCCAAGCCCCTGATCAGATGACATCCGCTCCAACTCTTCGATCAGAATCTTTGAGCGGGCCTCTTCGGCACGGCGCTGCATACGGCCAAAGCGGATATGCGACAGGTTCTTGACCCATTCGAAGTAAGACACCGTCACACCCCCGGCATTGGCATACATGTCGGGCACAATCAGCGCGCCTTTCTTGCGCAAGATTTCATCGCCGCCAAAGGTGATCGGGCCATTCGCCGCCTCGATAATCAGCGGGGCTTTGATGCGGGCCGCATTTCCCTTGTGAATCACCCCTTCCATCGCGGCGGGGATCAGGATGTCGCAGTCCTGTTCCAAAATCGACGCGCCATCGGCAACATAGGTGGCATTCGGATAATTCTTGACCGAGCCGGTCTTGATGATCCACTGGCGAACATCTTCGACATTCAAGCCCTTGTCGTCGACCAGGGCGCCATCGTGTTCAATAATGCCGGTGATCTTGGCGCCATCTTCCTCGGACAGGAATTTGGCGGCATGATAGCCGACATTCCCCAACCCCTGAACGATGATGCGCTTGCCGTCGATGTCGCCCGAAAGCCCGGCCTTGGCCACGTCTTCGGGGTAGCGGAACAGCTCGCGCAGCGCATATTGCACCCCGCGCCCGGTCGCCTCGACCCGGCCCTGAATGCCGCCCGCATGCGGAGGTTTGCCAGTGACGCAGGCCTTGGCGTTGATATCGGTGGTGTTCATCCGCGCGTATTGGTCGGCGATCCACGCCATTTCCCGCTCGCCGGTGCCCATGTCGGGGGCCGGCACGTTCTGCGCGGGATGGATCAGGTCGCGCTTGATCAGCTCATAGGCAAAGCGGCGGGTGATCTGTTCCAGCTCATGCTCATCCCACTGGCGCGGGTCGATGCAAAGCCCGCCTTTCGATCCGCCGAAGGGGGCCTCGACCAGCGAGCATTTATAGGTCATCAGCGCCGCCAGCGCCTCGACCTCGTCCTGATTGACGGACATCGCATAGCGGATGCCGCCCTTCACCGGTTCCATATGTTCGGAGTGGACCGAGCGGTAGCCGGTGAATGTTTCGATTTTGCCGCGCAGGCGCACACCGAAGCGCACTGTATAGGTGGAATTGCAGACGCGGATCTTTTCCTCAAGCCCCGGCGGCAGGTCCAAAAGCTTCACCGCGCGATTGAACATCATATCCACAGATTGGCGGAAACTTATTTCGCCTGTAACCGTCGTCGCCATAGTAACCTCCCAAGGTTTCGCAAACAGGCACAAGCCAAAAACGGCACCACACCTATCATCTGCGACCAGTACCCTGATCGCGCAACCGATTAAAGCCCGGTTAACAGTTCGGGACGTTTTCGCAGGGGAAAGCCTCGGAGGTTTGCCAGAACGGGCGGGTTTTGCGTAAGCCCGCCGCGCAAAGAATCAAAGAAATGGCCTGTCTGAACGCAATTTTTTCCCGGATTGAGCGCGCGCGCGCCTTGACCCGCCGCGCTGATTCCAATGCCATCGCGCGAACAATCAAGGTCAGGCGTCTGCATTGTCACGGATTATCCCTAAAATCGCGTTTCAAGGGGCTTTTGCCTCATTTTCGCCTTAAGTCCAGCACTAGTTTCGCCTGATATGAGATTGAAAAGGCAGCTGCATGTCCTGCGTATTTTAGTTGGGTAATGGTGCCGCTGCCAAGGAAAGGGTGCAAAATGTTGCGTCAACAAATGCCGAACCGGGCACGAGCCGGAATTATGGACCTGTGCGACCGCTCCAAACGCGCAGTTGTCGGTTTCCGGCGTAAAGAAGACGGCTCATTGCTGATCTTCGGGCTGTTCTGTTTTGTCATGATGCTTTTTCTGGCAGGCGCGGCACTGGATCTGATGCGTTTCGAAGAACGCCGCACCACGTTGCAAAACACCATTGACCGCGCGGTTCTGGCAGCCGCTGACCTGCATCAGACCCTGCCCCCAAAGGACGTGGTAAAAGACTATTTCCTCAAGGCAGGTCTGACGCCGCCCAGCGACGCGGACATTGTCATCAATCAAGGCAACTTCAACGAATGGCGGACCGTTCAGGCCAATGTCCGCGAAGAAATGCCAACCTGGTTCATGAACATGGTCGGCGTCAATTCGCTGAGCACACCCGGTTCCGGGACCGCCGAAGAGCGCGTCGGCCAGGTCGAAGTATCGCTGGTTCTGGATGTATCGGGCTCGATGAACTCGGGCAGCCGTCTGACCAACCTTAAGCCTGCAGCATCCAGTTTCATCGACCAGATGTTTGATACGGTTGAACCTGGCAAGCTGTCGGTCTCGATCGTCACCTATTCCACGCAGGTGGCCTTGGGGACCGGAATGCTGCAATATTTCCATAATACTGCAGAGCAAACTGCATCGACATGTCTTGAGTTCACGACTGCCGACTACAGCACCAGGACACTGTCACCGAAATCCACCCCGGTGGGGTCGCCAGCGGCGTCATCCGACCGCCAGTATCAACTGAACGGGCATTTTGAACCCTTCAATACGATCACCAACACCTCGTCCAGCTGGCTCCCAAACTGCCCGACCGAAACCAACCGCCGCATCCTGGCGTATTCGGGTAGTCGGACAGCGCTGAAGGCCTATATTGCCGCGCTGACTGCAAAGGGCAACACATCGATTGACATCGGGATGAAATGGGGGGTCGGGCTGCTTGACCCGTCGATGGCGCCGGTTGTGACCCGGATGATCGCGGCGGGCACGGTCCCCAGTGCCTTTAGCGAACGGCCATATGCCTACACCAACCGCGAGGCGCTGAAGGTGGTGGTGATCATGACCGACGGTGAAAACACAACCGAATACCAGTTGCGTGACGCCTATGACCATGGCCTGAGCCGCCTTTACAGAAACACGTCGAACAACAGCGCCGTAACCTCGGGGGTTAAACGCTATTCGCTCTATGATGCGACGCGCAGTAGCAACAAATATTACAGCTTCTACACCAACGCCTGGCGCGCGGCACCTTTCGGCGCAAATGCGTCGGACTACACCGGCGACAATACGGATACCTATGTGCAGATGACCTGGCCGGAAGTCTGGTCGGCGATGTCGGTCAACTATTTCGCCGACTATATCATCAGCCCGATCTACGGCTCGACCGAGCGGAACCGGTGGCGTACCAGTGCCTCGAACGCCACGGCGACGACCAGCATAGCGTCAACCAAAGACGCGCAGACCCTGGCCATCTGCTCCGCAGCCAAACAACAAGGCATCAAGGTGTTCACCATCGGCTTCGACGCGCCGTCGGCGGGGCAAAGCCTGCTGCTCAGCTGCGCCACATCGCAGGCCCATACCTATGCGGCGACCGGGTCCAGTATCGCGAGCGTCTTTTCGTCGATCGCATCGTCGATCAACAAGCTTCGCCTGACGCATTAAGATGGGAAATCCGATGAAACCGCTGCGGCGTCTGTTTCGGTATGCTGCAAGAGACGAAAGCGGGTCAGCGACGATCCCGTTCGTGATGATGATGCCGATGTTCATAATCCTGGTGCTGTCATCGCTGGAAATGGGCATGGTGATGATCCGCCACGTCATGCTTGAACGGGCGCTGGATATGTCTGTGCGCGAACTGCGCCTTGGGCTGTGGGTCAATCCAACGAACCAACAGCTGAAATCGCGCATATGCAACTATGCCGGACTGATTCCCAACTGCAATAACGCCCTTCTGGTCGAGTTGCGGCCGGTGTCGAAAACCACTTGGCAGCCGCTGTCCTCTGGCCCGGTCTGCGTGGACCGCGCATTGGCTGTTCAACCCGTCACTGAATTCGTCGCCGGTGGCAGCAATGAAATGATGCTGATCCGCGCCTGCGCAAAATTTGTCCCGATGTTCCCTTTGACCGGCTTGGGTTTCAACCTGCCAAAGGACAGCACCGGCGCCTATGCGCTGGTCGCCGCTACTGCCTTCGTCAACGAACCGCGTCCGGGGTCATGAACATGAACATCCTGCGTTCCTTGAAATTGCGCCTGCACACGTTCCGCATCGGCGAGAACGGCAACGTCCCCCTTGAAGGGCTGATGGCGTTTATTTTCCTGAGCTGGTGGTACATCATGTCCTTCCAGTTCTTCGACGCCTATCGGCAGAAGAACATCAACCTCAAGGCCGCGTACACTGTGGCTGACCTGTTGTCGCGCGAAACCGGGCCGACCCCCACGGATCCGACCTCTGCGCCGGTCAACCAGGCGTATATCAATGGTATCAATACGGTTTTCGACTATCTGACCAATTCGAACCGCGCAACCTGGGTGCGGGTTTCAAGCGTTTACTGGGATGACGATGCGCAAAAATACCGTGTCGACTGGTCGGCGACTTCGGGCACCGGCCACCAGATTATGACAACAACCAAGCTGCAAGGCTATAAGAGCAAAATCCCGGTCCTGCCGACTGGCGAGACCATCGTTTTGGTCGAAACCTTTATGTACTATGAGCCGTTCTTTCAGTTCGGGCAGCTGACCGCCAACGAAAAAAACAACGCGGCAAGCATCGTAACACCCTATGAAACCGGCCTGGAGTCCCAGTGGTTCACAACCTTCATCCCGACGTCGCCTCGTTTCGCCTCTTGCCTGCCGTGGCAGACGACCGGATGCGGTGTCGCCGCGGATGGCAATTGGGTCAATCCGGATCTCGATCCGCCCGTTGATGAAGGCATTCCAGATCCATAAATCGCCGACGGCGGCTTGGCGGCTCTCAACGCCTCCAGCTCAAACAAAAGCCGCCCCGACCAGGGCGGCTTTTGTGCTATTGCGCACAGCATGTGCGGGCCAGCGGCCTTATCGCGGCCTTGTAGCAGCATCAGATCGGAATATCTTTACCACCATCAAGCCGAAAGGCTGATGTCCAAGCGAGGAGAACCCCGATGTCGATCCGCCCGATCCTGGAAGCCCGCAAAGCCCAACCCGCGACCGAGGGGGCGGGCGTCAAACTGCACCGCGCCTTTGGCTTTCATGACCCAAGCGAGTTGGACCCGTTTCTGTTGTTCGATGATTTCCGCAACGAGCACCCGGAAGACTACCTGCGCGGCTTCCCCTGGCATCCGCATCGTGGCATCGAGACGATTACCTATGTCTTGGCAGGCAGCGTCGACCATGGCGATTCCTTAGGCAACCGCGGGCTTCTAGGCGCCGGGGATGTGCAGTGGATGACCGCCGGGTCAGGCATCATGCATCAGGAAATGCCCCGCGGGAACGCCACTGGCCAGATGCACGGCTTTCAGCTTTGGGCGAACCTGCCTGGGGAGCTGAAGATGACCCCGCCGCGCTATCAGGATGTGAGCGCCACCGAGATCCCTGAAATCATTGACGATGACGGAAGCCGGGTGCGGGTGATCGTCGGATCATTCTGGGGCAAATCCGGGCCGGTCGATGGCATCGCCGCCGACCCGCAGTATCTGGATATTTCTGTACCCGCCGGACGGCGCAAGGTCTTTCATATTGACACCTACCGGCGCGCCTTTGCCTATATCTTCGAAGGTGCCGGACGCTTTGCCGATGCCAGCCATCCTGAAGGTGTCTTGTTGGAAAAAGAAGTCCTGGGGGCCGAGGTGAATATCCGCGACCTGTCTGGCGACCGTACGTTGATCCGCTTTGGCAGCGGCGACACGGTGACGGTACAGGCTGGCCCCGCCGGGATTCGGTTTTTGCTGATCTCGGGGGCGCCGATCCAGGAACCGGTGGCGTGGCACGGCCCGATCGTGATGAACACCAAGGCCGAGCTGCAACAGGCCATGACGGATTTGCGCAACGGCACGTTTATCAAACCCGCGCACTGAGCGGCTGGGCCGCGCCACGTCCAGAACCGGCGTCGCGGGCCAACCACACCGGATAATCGCTCAGACCGCGACGGCCTTGCGGACCATCGCCCAGTAGATATCGCCAACCCCAGTGCGCGACAGGCGGCCGGTTTCCCGAAACCAGGTGTTCACCCCGTTCAGCATGGCAATGATCGCCATCGTCGCGAGCTTGGCATCAGGAACCCCGAACAGGCCCATAGCCTGACCCTGCGTCAAAGTGCCGAACAGGCGGTCTTCGTAATCGCGGCGGAGCGCCTCGATGACTGTGAAGTTCTTTGGGCTTAGATTTCTAAGCTCCATATAAGACAAAAAGACCGCATCGGCATGGTCGAGGTTGTGCAGGATATGAAAGCGCACAAAATCCTCAAGCCGTACGGCAGGATCGGTCAGACGCGGACGGGCGTCATAGGTGGCGATCAGGTCTTCCATGTGATTGCGCAGCAGATCGAACAGCAGCGTTTCCTTGTCGGCGGTGTAAAGATAAAGCGCTCCGGCCTGCACACCCACCTCGGTGGCGATCTGGCGCATAGACACCGCGGCAAAGCCGGATTTGGCGAAAAGGCGCAAGGCCGCCGCCCGAATACGGGGGCCGGTGATTTCGGAATGTGATCCTGCGCGGCGTGCCATGGGGGTGAAAATATATGAACATCCGTTCAATACAAGTCTGCTTCTGCACGGCTCCGCGGTCCGGCGTATTGCGGGCCAATGGCATTTCACTCTACCCTTGGCACAAGCCACCCGTATTGGACCCGCCATGCCCCTTCGCCGAAAGCTTTATATAGCGGTTGCCACAATCATCGCCGGATGTTCGGGCTGCACCCAGTTCCCGGAGCTGGATCAGGCCACCGACCCGGCGGTATTTCAGGCGCCCTACCCGTCGCTTCTGCCGTTTGACATGCTGCGGGCAAGCACCACCACGGCGGCAACGGTGGATCCCGCAGCCGAGCTGGCGGCACGCGCCGCCGCCCTGCGCCTCCGGGCGGCCAAACTGAACGCCTTGCCTTAGCGGGAAGTGAGTCAGTTTGAGTCTCGGCTTTTGGCCCGAAGGCGACATTCGCGTTTAGCTGCGAAGATGACGGCAATGCGGACGAAGCGGACGTTGGGCCGACGATTTGTTTCGACCGAAGCGGACCGTCGCCCTGATTGCGCAACTGGCTCGCTCTGGATTTAACCGCTATAACCTTTCAGGCGTTGCTGACGGAACCTGAGACAGCACGTTCTGCGTCAGTCGCGACCCCGTGACGCTGACTGTGAACCGCTCTGGCGCACGCGGGAAACCGAACCGGAATTGGCTTCAACGGCGAAAGGATAAGCGATGGCAATTGCCAAGAATACGATCTGCGTATGGTATGACAAGGACGCCGAAGCTGCGGCCCGCTTCTACGCCGGGACGTTTCCTGACAGCGCGGTAAATGCCGTCCACCACGCGCCCAGCGACTACCCCTCCGGCAAGGCGGGCGACGTGCTGACGGTCGAATTCACCGTCGTCGGCATCCCCTGTCTCGGCCTGAATGGCGGGCCTGCGTTCAAACATAGCGAAGCCTTCTCGTTCCAGATCGCCACGGACGACCAAGCGGAGACCGACCGCTACTGGACCGCCATCGTCGGCAATGGCGGCAAGGAAAGTGCGTGCGGTTGGTGCAAGGACAAATGGGGCATCAACTGGCAAATCACGCCGCGTGTGCTGACCGAGGCGATGGCGGCCGGTGGCGATGAAGCCAAACGCGCGTTTGAGGCGATGATGGATATGACGAAAATCGACGTCGCTGCGATCGAGGCTGCCCGGCGCGGCTGACGGTCCGGGGGTTACTCATCGCCGCCCTGGTACTGAGGCGGCGAAGGTCT
>JANMDM010000346.1:0-6340 GCA_031376305.1 Pseudomonadota bacterium
GGTATAGACCGCAGCCATGACCCCCGAGGCGGGGCCGGACATCACGGTTTTCACCGCCTCGCGCGCCACCGAGCGGGCGGAAACCATGCCGCCATTGCCGTTCATCACCAGAAGCTCATGCGCATAACCGCGCGCCTTCAGCTCGTCCGTCAGCCGCGCGATGTAGCGTTCCAGAAGCGGCTGGACGGCGGCGTTGACGGCGGCGGTCACACCACGCTCATATTCCCGGCTTTCCGACAAAAGTGCGTGGCCGCAGGTGATGTAGCTATTTGGCCAAAGCCCAGCGGCAATTTCCGCCGCGCGCAGCTCATGCGCCGGGTTGGCGTAGGAATGCAGGAAATGGATCACCAGCGACTCGCAGCCCTGATCTTTCAGCCGTTCAACTGCCCCGCGCACTGCATCCTCGTCAAGCGCGGTCAAAACCCGACCGCGCGCATCCATCCGCTCCGGCACTTCTAGCCGCAGGTCGCGGGGAATGACCGGGGTGAAGGTGCCTTTCATGCCGTAAGGCTGCGGGCGGGTGCGGCGGCCCAGTTCCAGCACATCGCGGAAGCCTTGGGTGGTGATCAGGCCGGTGCGCGCCAGCTTGCGTTCCAGCACCGCGTTCGTGGTGGTCGTGGTGCCATGCACGATCAGATCAAGCGCGGAAAGGTCCGCCCCCGCCTGATCCAGCGCCGCCAACACCCCGAAAGCCTGATTTTCCAGCGTGGTCGGCACCTTGGCCAGCCGGACGGCACCCGACGCCGCGTCAAAGATCACCAGATCGGTGAAGGTGCCGCCCACATCGACGCCCGCGACCAGACCCGTCATTCAGACCCCCACATATTTCTGAAATTGCACCGCATCTGGCGTCAAGCCCTTGGCCTCGACCACCTCAGCACAAGTGCCTTGCACCACAAAAGCCACCCGGTCAGCCACCGACAGCACCGCATCGACCCGCTGTTCGACAAGGATCATCGCCACACCGGTGGCTTTCAGATCCACAACCGTGTCGCGGATCAGCGCGATCATCGACGGCTGCAAGCCCTCGGTCGGTTCATCCAACAGCAAGACCTTGGGTTCCAGACACAAGGCCCGGGCAATCGCCAGCATCTGCTGCTCGCCGCCCGACAGGGTCCGCGACACCTGCCCCAGTCTTTCCCGCAGGCGCGGGAACAGCGTCAGCACATGGTCGCGCACCCGCGCCCCGCGACGCCGGGTCATCAACCCGATCTCGATATTCTCGGCCACGGTCAGATCGCCGAACAACCGACGGCCCTGCGGCACATAGGCAATGCCGTGGCGTGGCACTTTATGCGCGGGCAGGCCCGAAACCGTCACCCCGTCCAAGGTGATCCGCCCCGCCGTCAGGGGCACCTGCCCGATGATCGCCTTCAGAGTTGTCGACTTGCCGGCGCCATTGCGGCCCATGACGCATAAAACCTCACCGGCCCGCACCTCAAGGCTGAGCCCGCGCAACACCTGCACCGCGCCGTAGCCTGCATCTATGCCCTCAAGCCGCAGCATTCAGCCCCCCAGATAGGCGGCTTGCACCGCCCGGTTGGCGCGAATTTCGCCCGGTGTGCCGGTGGCCAGAACCTGACCGAAATTCAAGACGGTAATGCGGTGGGCAAGGTCCATGACCACGCCCATATTATGTTCGATCAACAGGACCGTGGCGTCCGGTGCCAGCCCTTCGACCAGCCGCTTGAAAGCGTCAATCTCGGCATTGGCCAAGCCTTGGGTCGGCTCATCGAGGATCAACAGTTTTGGGTGCAATGCCAACCCCATGGCGATCTCCAACAGCCGTTGATGGCCATAAGACAGGGTGCCCGCGACCTGATCGGCGTGGTCGTGCATCCCCACACGCATCAACGCGGCGCGGGTTTCGCGGGCAAGCCGCTTGGCCACGCCGCGCCCCTGCACCGCCAATGCCACATTATCAAACACCGTCAGGCGGCTGAAGACCTGGGTGATCTGAAAGGTATAGGCGATGCCGCACCGGACCCGCTGATGCGCAGGCAGGCGGGTTATGTCGCGGCCCGCGAACCGGATGCGCCCGGCCTGCGCCGGGATGCGGCCCGACAACAGCCCAACAAAAGTGGTCTTGCCCGCGCCATTGGGGCCGATCAGGGCATGGATCTCGCCCTGCGCCAGATCGAAATCGACGCCGTCCACCGCCTTCAGCCCGCCGAAATGCCGGGTCAGGCCGCGCGCTTCCAAAAGGCTCAGGGCAGCCATTTGAGCAACCTTTCACGCACCGCCCCCAAAATCCCCTTGGGGGCGAACAGCACCAAGGCCACCAACGCCACCCCCACAACCAAAAGCGTGGCCGAAGTGAGCGTCCCCGCATAATAAATCAGGTAGAACATTACCAGCACACCAAGGAACGGCCCGGCCACGGTGCCCGCGCCGCCCAAAAGCACCCAAAGCAGCGGCAGGATCGAATATTGCACCGAGGCAAGGCTGGCCCCGACATAGCCAAACATCACCGCATAGGCGGCCCCCGCCGCCCCGGCATAAAGCCCCGAAATCGCCAAGGCGACCAGCTTCACCTGAAAGGGGTTATAGCCCAGCATCCGGGCGCGATCCTCATTCTCGCGCATTGCCACCATCACTCGGCCAAAGGGGCTGCGCACCAGCCAGAGGTTCACCAGCAGGCCAGCGGTGAACAGCGCCAGCGCGGCAAGATAGCGGGGGCCTTCGTCCGTTAGGTCCAGCGCGCCGATGTGGCGCAGGCCTTGGGCGATGACGATGCCCTCGTCGCCCCGCGTCCATTGGCCAAGGTAGAGGATGGTCAGGTATCCCGCCTGTGCAAACATCAGGGTGACGATCATGAAGGCAACACCCGTGGTGCGCAGCGCCAACAGGCCGACTGCGGCGGCGACAATGCCCCCGGCCGCCATCCCGGCGATCAGCGCCGGACCGGCGGGCACTCCGCCCACCGTGATCGCCATTGCCGCCCCGTAAAGTCCGGCGGCAAAGAACAGCGCGTGGCCAAGGCTGAGCAGTCCGGTGTAGCCGTAGGCGATGTTGTAGCCCATCGCATAGACCGCCAGCACCATGATCTTGGCAAGGTTGGCGTGGTGATAGTCGGGGGCGGCGAAATGCAGCGCCAGCAACAGCGCAATCAGGCCCAGATGCAGAGCCAGCGCGGTGTCGATCCGTACCGTCATAGGGCGGGCTTTCCGAACAGCCCCTGCGGGCGGAAGACCAGCACCAGGGCCACCAAGAGCGTGGCGATGATCTTGGCCAGCGTCGGCGCGAAAAAGGTCGAGATGACGCCATCCGAAAGGCCGATCAACAGCGCGGCGACCAAGGTGCCGCGCAGGGAGCCTAAACCGCCGATGATGACGACGATGAAGGACAACAGCAGCGGGTCAGCGCCCATCAGGTAATGCGCCTGCTGGATCGGCACGATCAGCACGGCGGCAATCGCCGCCAGCGCGGCGCCAAGCCCGAAGACCCCGGCATAGACCCGGTCGACATTGATCCCGAACGCCCGCGCCGTATCGCGGTCGATCTGGGTGGCACGCATCACCAGACCGATCTTCGTGCGGGTCAGCAACAGCCAGACCCCGGCCAGAACCGCCGCCGCTGCCACGATCACCGCCAGCTTGTATCCGGAGTAGCCGAACCACGGAAACTGGATGCGAAAGTTGAAAGGCGCTGCCACCGGGCGGGCATCGGGGCCGAAGACAGTCAGCGCGGCTTGTTGCAAAATGTAGAGAACCCCGATGGTGGCCACGATCGTCGCCTCGGGCTGATAGTTCAGGCGTTTAAGGATCAGCATATCCGCCAGTACCGCCACCACCCCCACGAACAGCGGGCACAGCAGCAAGGCAGCGGCGAAGGCCAGCGCCGGTGGCACGGGCAGCCAACTGGTCACGAACCATGCCGACACCGCGCCCAGCATGAAAAACTCGCCATGTGCCACATTGACCACGCGCATGATGCCGAACGTCAGGCTCAAGCCCACTGCGGTCAGCGCCAGCACCGCCGAAGTCACCAGCCCTTCGATCAGCGCCAAAAGCAGGAATGGTCCGAAATCCACGCGCCAACCCCCGAAAGCGGCAGGGGCGCTGACGCCCCCGCCGATTGCCCCATGCTCAGAGCGCCTGCGTGGTGTAATCCACTTCGTCGGGGTACATGCCGTCCTCGATGCTGGTCTTGTGGACGACGGTGAGCCGGCCGCCTTCGACCTTCGAGATGTTCTGGACCCCAAACGCCTGGTGGGTCTTGCCGTTGAAGGTTTTCGCCCCCTGCGGGTGATCGTCGCCCTCGGCAAACTCGGTCATCGCCTCGACTGCCTCGATGAACTTTGGCCGGTCGGCAGCCGACGCATAGCCTGACGCCTCCATCCCCGCCTTGATCACCGACAGCGTTTCCCAGGTCGAGAACATGTGGGAATAGGTGGCAATGTCGGCCGGATCCGTGAGGGATGCGCCGGAGTCATCGACGCCGACCGCCGCGCGGTAAGCGGTTTCCGACGCGGGCGCATCGGCCTGTTTGTACCGCGGATGGGCTTCCCAGAAATGCGAGCCATCCAGAAACTCAAGACCGGGGCTGGCGAAATCCACCGCTTCGAGCGAGTCGATGAAGCCAAACAACTGCGGCTTGGCGCCGGTGCCATAAAACTCGCCGATTTCTTTGACAAAGGTCAGGACGGCGGGGCCGACCATGACGTGATAAAGCACCTCGGTTTCTGCCGGGATCTGCGGGAAGTAGCGGGTGAATGAGGATTCGGTCGGCGGGATGGCGATCTGGGCGATCACCTCGCCGCCTTGTGCTGCCACGGCGGCGGTAAAATAATCGCGGTGATCATGGCCAAAGGCGAAGTCGGGGAACACCATCGTCACCTTCTTGCCAAGGGTCGAGGTGACGAAGGGGGCCATCGCCTGCACCTGACTTTTCACATCGGTGATGCCGGGCTGCATGGTCCAGCGGTTGAGCATGCCACTGGCCACATGATGGCCTTCGGAGCAAACCAGATAGGGCACCTTCAGCTCTGCCGCAGTTGGCGCGGTGCCAATGACCACATGGCTGAACAAGGCCCCAAAGACCAGATCGCAGTTCGACTGGGTGGCGAGCTTGCCAAACACTTCCGCACCACGCGCCGGGTCGGTGCCATCATCCTCAAACAAAATCTCGACAGGCCGGCCATTGATGCCGCCTGCCGCATTGATCCGCGCCAGCGCCGCCGTGGCGGTGCGTTCATACCAGCGACCATAGGAGGCCCCGATGCCGGTGCGGTGCAACTGGAAGCCAAGGCGGATCGGCTCTGCTGTCTGGGCAGTGCTGTAGCCGGGCAAGAAGCTGGACGCGGCCATCGCGCCGCCCCCCGCCGCGAGGCCCTTCAGGACCGTGCGCCGGGTCTGGCTCTGGGTCTGGGTCTTTCCGATCAGGTTCGAAGTCATGGTCATCTCCGCTGCTGGAATCCGGCGCGAATTTCTGGCCCGCGCCCTGGATTCAGATTGTGCGTATGCAAACAAAAAGTCCACAGTTTTTTCAGCCTACTGCAGGAGCGGCAAGAAGCCAAAGCCCGAAGGTCGTGTAAAGCACCATCAGTGCTGCCAGCGGGATTTTCGACAGGCCAGACCGCGATCTGCCTGTTTCTTGGGCAAGACGCTCCACCAGCACCACAGAACTCATATGTGCACATAGAATAATGATAAATTGCGCCTGCCAGATCCGACGAACGGCTGATTCTTGGGTCAAAAACCCAAAGGCGACCCAATGGTCAGGCAGGCCAAGCAGATGCCAGCCCCGCTGCAAAGGGTCATCAAAAGCCGCAATCGCGTACTGGCCCTCGGTCAGAAGCGCCACCATATAATGGGCAATATGGTAACCCGCCGCGATCGGCAGAAAGCCAAGCATGATCAGCCCGCCTTGGCCACGCCAGGTCACGGCGGCAATCAGCGCCGCCATTGCCGCCCAGATCGCCAAAAGCCCCGCAGTATTCGCCGCCATCACCGCCGAGCGGCCCGGATAGTCCAGTGGGTTGACGCCGATGAAGGCCAGCCAGCGAAACGTCTCGTGCAGCCCGTCGAAACTGACCGAAGCCAGCGCCAGTGTCACAAACGCCGCCGCACCGGGGGCAAGGGGCGGCAAGGCGGGTATCTGCGCCCCCGGCCAGCCCGTCCTGACGGCGACGCGGTTTTCGGAGTAGCTGGCCCAGAACGGCGCGATCCTGGCAATAAAGCCAAAAAAGACCGTCAGAAATTCGCCCTGCTGCAGCCAGTCTTCACCTTCGGCTACCGCCAACGCAAAGATCACCAGCCAATAGGTGGCGATGGCGGTGGCCAGCCGTGCCGGATCGCCGGGCGACAACGAGGCGATTTCGAACCAGGAAAATCCCAAA
>JANMDM010000371.1:0-1771 GCA_031376305.1 Pseudomonadota bacterium
GCGCCAAGACCCGCATCGGCTTTGCGGGCGCGCCAGGTCCAGGGCAGATCGGGATCGGCCTGATAATCTTCGTCCACCCAACCCCGAAAATGCACCGGGCGGCCGATGCGGCCCGCCGCGATCAGGCGCTGCGCATGGCGGAAGGCCGGGTTGCGGATGTAGTTGTAGCCCAGAAGCGTCTTGCAGCCGGAAGCGTTTGCGGCGCGCGCCATTTCTTCGGCCTCGGCCAGCGTCAGGGCCATCGGTTTTTCGCACCAGACATGCTTGCCCGCCTTGAGCGCCGCCAGCGCCATGTCGCAATGCATGGAATTGGGCGTGGTGATCGAAACCACATCGACGCGCGGATCATCGACCAGTGCCTGCCAGTCGCCGGTGGAGCGGCGGAAACCGAACTGGGCGGCCATCGCCTGCGCTGTGTCGGCGGGCGCGTCACAGAGGAGTTCAAGCCGTACCTGCGGGTGCGCGCCCGTAACCGCGCCCACCGCGCCCCAGGCCAGTGCATGGGTCTTGCCCATGAAACCGGTGCCGATCAGGCCGATGCCAAGATGTTGTGTCATTTCACGGACTCCAACGCGCTCACGAAGGCGGCGAATTCGTCGTCGTCGATCGGGACCAGATGTTGCGGGGCAGGATAGCCGCCCGAGGCGACGTCGGCAACGAATTCGCGGAATGCGGCGATGCGTTCGGACTGGAGCCGGTCATACTCGGCGCGGAAGTTGCGGTAGGATTTGGCGTGACGGGGCTTATGGGCGCGGCTGTGGCCCAGCACATCCTCGGCGAAAAGATATTGCGCGTCGCAGCCGGTGCCAGCCCCCATCGAGAACAAAAGCAGTGACGTGCGGCGGGCGATCTCGGCTGCGACCCGTTCAGGGACCACCTCGATTTCGGCACCGATGGCGCCCGCATCTTCCAGCGCCAATGCGGCGTCCAGCACCTGCATGGCCTGCGCGGCGGTCTTGCCCACGGCGCGAAAGCCGCCGGTCCAGGTGGATTTCGACGGGATCAACCCGATATGGCCGATGACTGGCAGACCTTCGCCCGACAGGACGCGGATCGTGGACAGGCCGGCGGCGCAGTAAAAGCAATCGCCGCCGGTTTTCAGGGCGGCATGTCCGGCGCGCAGGTAATCCTCGGTGGTGACCAGATCACCGTAGAGAAGGCCGACCTGCACGAAACAATTCCCCGCCGCCGCCCGCATGGCAGCGGTCCAGAGCGGGGCGATGATCGAGAGGATGTCGATCCCGGCGGCGGCCGCGGCGGCGGCTTCCTCCAGCGTTTCGACGTAGAGCATGGTCATCTGCCCCAGCCTCCGGCTTTTGTGGGCGCGCAGGTCGGCGACGGTTGGTCTGGGCTTGCGCATGACGGTTCCTCAGGTGATCTGAATGAGGACGCGGCCAGCTTCCAGCCGCGTCGGATAGGTTTTGAGGTTGACGCAGACCGGGGCGCGTTTGGCCTCGCCCGTCCGGTAATCGAACTGGCCGTTGTGCTTGGGACATTCGATGGTGTGATCCATCACCAGCCCTTCGGCCAGATGCGCCTGTTCATGGCTGCAAAACCCATCGGTGCAGAAATAGGCATCCTCGGGGCTGCGGTAGAGCGCGAAGGTGCGGCCGTCGTGATCAAAGCGGATCACATCTTCGGTGTCGATGTCATCTTCGGCGCAGGCATCAATCCAGTCGGTCATTGTCAGATCCTTTTCATGCGGCGGGTTGGCCAAGGGCGGCGGTGTGGAAATCGTCGCGGTAAGGCTTGGCGCTGGCGGGCAGGTCAC
>JANMDM010000055.1:0-18040 GCA_031376305.1 Pseudomonadota bacterium
GGGGTCAGACATCCTCTCGGTCAGGCAGATCCGCAAGCTGGGCGTCGATGCGGTGCTGGAGCGTATCCCGGCGGCGGCGCGCTATTACGTCACCATCGACATCGACGGCTTTGATCCCTCGATCGCGCCCGGCACCGGCACGCCATCGCATGGCGGCTTTATCTATTACGAAGTGTTGGAACTCTTGGCCGGGCTGGCGAAGCGCGGCACCATTGTCGGCATCGACCTTGTCGAGGTGGCCCCCGATTATGACCACACCGGCACCACGACGATTCTTGCAGCCCAACTGTTGATGAACCTGATCGGCCGCGTCATGCACGCGCGCGGAGTCTGAGGCATGGGCCGGGCCGCCTTTGACTTCGCCGGAGATAGCGTCCTTGTCACCGGAGCAAGCCGGGGCATCGGCTTTACGGTGGCGCGGGGCTTTGCGCGTGCCGGAGCAGAGGTGACGGTGCTGTCGAGCGGTGTCGGAATTCACGAGGCCGCCGCCCGGATCGCCGAGGAAATCGGACGCCCCTGCCGGGCATTGGAATGCGACATCACCGACAGCGCCGCAGTCAAAGCAGCCCTGCGCGTCATGGATCGGGTCGACGTACTGGTGAACAATGCCGGGCTGGAGCGGATCACGCCGCTGCTTGATCCCGACGATGCGGTTGAGGAGACGTTCCGCCGGATCACCGATATCAACACCAATGGCACGTTCTACGTCACGCGCCATGCCGTGCCGAAGATGGCGCAGGGAGGGCGGATCATCCTGACCGCCTCGATCTGGAGTCGGGTCGTGGTGGCGGAATTCTCGGCCTACATCGCCTCCAAACACGCCAATCTGGGCTTCACGCGGGTGATGGCAAAGGAACTTGGGCCGCAAGGCATCCGGGTGAACGCGGTTTGCCCCGGCTGGGTGCGGACCGAAGCCGCAATGCTTTCGTTGAAAACCATGTCGCAGCGAACCGGGCGAAGCGAAGAGGATCTGCTGGCGGAAATCACCGGCGCGCAGGTTCTGCCTGGGTTGTTGGAGCCGGACGATATGGTGCCGCTTTACTTGTTCCTTGCCTCGGATGCCGCGCGTGACATCACCGGTCAGGCGATGATGCTGGATCGCGGCGAGGTGATGGCATGACCCGCGTCCTTGTCACCGGGGCAAGTCGCGGCATCGGGGCCGCCTGCGCGCTGGCCTATGCGGGCATCGGCGCAAGGGTCGCTCTTGCCGACATCCGCCCGCCCGACGCCACTGCCAGGAGCGCTTTGGCGGCGGGGGCTGCCGAGGCGCTGCCGCTGATCTGCGACGTGTCCGACAGCGGTGCCGTGGCGGATATGGCGGCGCGGGTCGAGGCGGCGTTTGGCGGGCTGGACATCGTGATCCATTGCGCAGGCGTCATCCACGAAGCGCCGCTGCTGGGCACTCCCATCGCCGATTTCGACCGGGTGATCGCGGTCAACCTTCGCGGCAGTTTTCTGGTCGGGCAAGCCGCGATCCGGCTGATGCAAAAGACAGGCTCGGGTCGTGTGGTGCTGATCGCCTCGGACATGGCCTATTACGGCCGCGAGACCTTCTCGCCCTATGTCGCATCGAAGCATGGCGTTTTGGGTCTGGTCCGGTCCTGGGCCAAGGAATTCGCGCCCCAAATTCTGGTCAATGCCATCTGCCCCGGCCCGATCGACACCGAGATGCTGGGAGCCGGGAGCCTGAGCCCGGAATGGCGCGTCAAAGAGCTGGCCATCCCGCTGGGCCGTTTCGGCCAGCCCGAGGAAGTGGCGCAGTTGGCGCTGTTTCTGGGAGGGGCGGGTGGCGGCTTCATCACCGGCCAAGGCCTTGGCATCAACGGCGGGAGCGTCATGCCATGATCCGCAACCCGATTCCCTGGCCCAACGGCGCACGCTGTGCGGCCTGCGTCACCTTCGATATGGATGCCGACAGCCTTGTGCATATCGCCCACCCCGCCGACGGCCACTCGCGGGTGTCAGCGATCTCGATGCTGCAATACGGGCCAAAAGTCGCCATCCCCCGTATCCTCGACAGCTATGCGACGTTAGGTATCAAGCAGAGTTTCTTCATCCCGGCCTGGTGCATCGAGCAATACCCAGACGCCATCGATGCGATCCTGAAGTGTGGCCACGAGATCGCGCATCACGGATTTCTGCACGAACATCCGCGCGAGTTGAGCGATGACCAAGAGGAGTACTGGCTCGATCGCGCCATCGAGGTGATCGTCAAGGCCACTGGTCAGCGCCCGCGCGGCTGGCGGGCGCCACTTTACAATTTCTCGCACCGCTCCGCCGATCTGCTGGCGGCGCGGGGTTTCACCTATGACGCCTCGCTGATGGGCGATGATCAGCCCTATCTCTTGGACTGCGCCAAGGGGCGGCTGGTGGAACTGCCGTCGCATTGGGGGCTGGATGACTGGCCGCAATATGTGCAGTCGATGGATCTGGATTACATGATGCCGATCCGCGCACCCGAACAAGGTCTTGCCACCTTCGCGCAGGAATTCGAGGCGAGCTACGCCTATGGCGGGCTCTGGGTGCCGGTGGTGCATCCTTTCGCCACCGGGCGGCTGGCGCGTTGGCATGTCTGGCACCAGTTTCTGGAGGGGCTGGTGGCGCGCGGCGACGTCTGGTTCGCCCCGATGGAAGACATCGCCGCCCATGTTCTGAAGGTCGTCGCCAGCGGTGCTTGGTCACCGCGCATCGACCGGCTTCCTTACTTCAGCGCGCCGGTATCGGTGCGATGACCCCCGGCAGGCCGGCAAGGCCTGCCGCCGATGCAACCAAGGCCGACCGCAGGCAACGCGGCGTAACGGGAGGATACAAGATGGACCGGACAACTGACGCCTGGCAGCACGAGATCGAACGTCGCGCCAGGCATTACGACGACCTCGATGCCCGGGGCGCCTGGGAAGGGCGGATGGGCGCGACGGACTATGTCGGACTTCTGGTGCTGACTGTGGCGCTGGTGGTCGGTTTCTGGGCATGGGGGCACTGACATGACCAATACCGAAACGGATTTCCGCGCGGCAGCCGAACAGGGCGACGCGCCGCTTTTGCCCTCGGAGCGGCTTTGGGGCTTTTGGGAGTTTACCTATGCCAACTCCGCACTGGCGATCGCAACCTGGGCGTTTCTGATCGGCGGGGCGATCGGCCTCTTCGTCGGCCCCAAGGAAGGCATCGCCGCAATTGTCATCGGCAACATCATCGGCGTCGTGCTGACCGCCTTGGCCACCTGTGCGCCGGCGGGGAAATACGGGGTTGAACAATTCGTCACCCTGCGCAGCCAGTTCGGCACCAATGGCAGCCGTCTTGTCTATGTGCTGGCGGTGGTCTTTCTGACCATGGGCTGGCTGGCGGTTCTTGCGATGATGTTCGGCCGCTCGATCGACGGGCTGACCGCCATTGTCGGGAACACCGAAGCGTCGCCGCTGGGCGTGAAAATGACGATTGCGGCCTGCGGCGCCATCCTGCTGACATGGTTCATCGTTGCCAAGGGGCCGACTTCGATCAAGATCTTCAACATGGTGGTGGCGCCCGCCTTGGCGCTGCTGATGGTCTGGATGCTCTATCTGCTGCTCAGCAAAAACTCCTTCTCCGACCTGATGGCGATGCAGGCAATCGCACCGCCGTTCGAAGACAACACGCTGAACTTCATTATCGCCATCGAGGTAAACCTTGCCGCCGGCTTTTCCTGGTGGCCCTATATCGGCAATCTGGCACGGCTGACCAAGAATGAACGCACCGCCTTCTGGCCCAATATCATAGGCATCTTTGGCGCGGCTGCCCTTGGCGAAATCGTTGGCCTTCTGGCCGCCGTGGCTTTCGGGCAAAGCGACCCAACGATCTGGATGACCCAGATCGGCGGATTGACGGTCGGGCTGATTGCGCTTGGCTTTGTCGCCTTTGCCAACATCACCTCGATGGCCAATATCCTTTACACCTCGATCGTCGGGCTGCGTCAGGTGGGAACCGAAGGCGTGCGCAAGCTGCGCTGGGAGGTGATCCTCGCCCTGTTCTGCGTGATCCCCGTGATCCTCGTGCTGTTTTACCCCGGCATGTATGACGGCTTCTTCATCTTCCTGGTCTGGACATCCGCTTTGAACAGCGCGCTGGCAGGCATCGGCATCGCCGACTACTTTTTCCTGCGTCACCAAAATCTGGATCTGCGCGGCCTGCATGCGCCGCACGAAACCTCGCCCTACCGCTTTGTCGGAGGCTTCAACCCGATCGGGCTGATCGCGCTGGCAGTGGGGTTCGTGGTCTATATCTTGATCTTCAACCCGCAAACTCTGGCCAGCGCCGCGGTGTTCAAATACCTCACGGCGTCGATCCCGTCCTGCCTTGCTGCCGGGCTGGTCCACTATGCGCTGACCAAGGCTTTCGCCCGCGCCAACGGCTGGGGCGCCTATCCCAAAGCGTAGATTGCTGACACCGGGGTGAAGGCCACCGGGCCTTCCCCCATCTCCAACCCTACGACATACGAGGAGTACGGCAATGCCGGACAAGTTCGATTATATCATAATTGGCGCAGGTTCGGCCGGCTGTGTTCTGGCCAACCGGCTCAGCGAAGACCCGATGGTTTCGGTGCTGGTGCTGGAATTCGGCGGCAGTGATCGCAGCATCTTCATCCAGATGCCTACGGCCCTGTCGATCCCGATGAACGGCACGAAATACAACTGGCGCTATGAAACGCTGCCCGAACCCGGCCTCGACGGCCGCCGCATCCATTGCCCGCGCGGCAAGGTGCTGGGCGGATCGTCCTCGATCAACGGCCTGGTCTATATGCGCGGCAATGCGCATGATTTTGACGAATGGGAAGCCCTCGGCGCGCGGGGCTGGGGCTATGCAAATTGCCTGCCCTATTTCCAGCGCGCCGAGAATTGGGTGGATGGCGGCGATGCCTATCGGGGCGGCGACGGACCGCTGGCCACCAATGCCGGGAACCGGATGAAGAACCCCCTTTACGGTGCCTTCGTCGAGGCCGGGCATCAGGCGGGCTATATCACCACCGAAGATCCGAACGGTCACATGCAGGAAGGGTTCGGCCCGATGCACATGACCGTCAAGGACGGGGTGCGCTGGTCGACCGCCAATGCCTATCTGCGCCCGGCGATGAACCGCCCGAACCTCAGGATCGTCACCCATGCCATGACCCGCCGCCTGATCCTGGAAGGCAAACGCGCGGTGGGGGTTGAGTATGATCACGACGGCGCGCGCCACATCGCCCATTGCAACCGCGAGGTCATCATCTCGGCCGGCCCGATCGGCGCGCCGCATCTGTTGCAACGGTCCGGGATCGGCCCGGGGGCGGTGCTGCGGCAGGCGGGCGTCGAGGTGCTGCATGATCTGCCCGGTGTCGGTGAAAACCTGCAAGACCATTCCGAGGTTTACATCCAATATGCCTGCAAGGAACCGATCACCTTGAACGGCAAGATGGACCTGTTCAGCAAGTTTCTGATCGGCGCGGAATGGCTGCTGTTCAAGCGTGGCCTAGGGGTGACCAATCACTTTGAAGCGGGCGGTTTCATCCGCTCGGATGCGTCGCTGGCCTGGCCGGACATCCAGTTCCATTTCCTGCCCGCCGCCATGCGTTACGACGGAAAAAAGCCACTGAAGGGTCATGGCTTCATGGTGCTGACCGGGCCGAACAAGCCGAAAAGCCGCGGTTATGTCCGGCTGCGCACGGGTGATCCGAACGAGCATCCCGATATACTCTTCAACTATCTCGACCGCGAGGAAGACCGCGCAGGCTTCCGCCGTTGCTTGCGCTTGACCCGCGAAATCATCGCTCAACCCGCCATGGACCGATACCGCGACCGCGAAATTGCGCCGGGTAAAGAGGTGCAAAGCGATGACGAGATCGATGCTTTCGTGCGCCAGACGATGGAAAGCACCTATCACCCCTGCGGAAGCTGCCGGATGGGCGAGGATGCTCTGGCCGTCGTTGACAGCGAGTTGCGGGTGCGCGGCATCGACGGCCTGCGTGTCGTGGACAGTTCGGTCTTTCCGACCGAACCGAACGCCAACCTGAACGCCCCCACCATCATGCTGGCGGAACGCACCGCCGACATGATCCGCGGCCGCACGCTGCTTGCGCCCTCCAATGCCGAAGTCGGCATCGCGCCGGGAACCGGGGTCACCCAACGCAGCAACGCGCCGATGCGGATGGTCGACAGATAGAAGTGGGAGGGTTCTGTCGCAAACTTTCTTGATTGACGACGGTCCGGGCGATGAACAGTCTTGGCATGGTCGTGCCTTGTACGGATGGCGATGATTTCGTTCAGGGATGCCCGCTTTCCGAAGGATGTGATCCTGTTCGCGGTGTTTTTCCAGGTTCGCTAATCGGTCTCCCACCGCGACCTGGAAGAGATCATGGCCGAGCGCGGTGTGGCACTGGGTCATGCCACGCCGAACCGCCGGGTTGCAAGTATGCGCCTCAGATCGCCGATGTTGCGCGGCGAAAGAAAGCCCCGCCCAACCGGTCTTGGCGCATGGATGCGACCTATGTCCGTGGTCGCGGCCAGTGGGTCTACATGTATCGCGACGTCGACAAGTTTGGAAAAACACTGGATTTCATGCTGTCCAAGCGGCGGAATAAGGCTGCTGCCGGCAAGTTTTTCGCCCGAGCCTTTGAGGTCAACGGGCTACCGCGCAAGATTGTTATCGACAAGAGTGGCGCCAATACCGCTGGGATCACCGTCATCAACCGGACGTTGACGAGGTTCGGCTGCCCGATCCCAATCGAGATGGTCAGGCAGAAATACCTCGACAACATCGCCGAGCAGGATCACCGCTCCATCAAGAAGCGCATCCGCCCGATGCTCGGGTTCAAGTCCTTCGCATCCGCCACGGCGACCCTCGACGGCATCGAGATTGCCAACACGATCCGCAAGGGGCAGTTCACCGCCGGATTCTGCCCGTTCCGGCAATTTGCAGATTTAGCAGCGTGATTGTCAATCGGCGCTGAATTTTGGCTCTGACTCAATCTTGATGCACCCTTACTGGCTCGACATGTTGTGATGTCTTCGGGAGGAGCATCAAGATGTCGCGGGCGCACAAAACTGGATTGGCAGTCCCGGAAGGGCTGACCATTGAAGCAATCGAAACATCTGACGGGCTGATCACGGGCGTGGCGCGATCTTCGTTCCGATCATTGGCATGCCCGCATTGCGGGGTGATATCGAGCGCGGTTCATAGCCGATACTTCAGAACCTTGGCTAACCTGCCATCGCATGGTTCAGCGGTAAACCTGCAACTTCGAACGTGACGGTTTCGATGCAGGACGATTGGTTGCCCTGTGGAGATTTTCGCAGAGCGGTTTGACCCGTCTATTGCACAAAGCTTCGGGCGGAGGACGGAGCGTCTCGAAGGAATCGTACATCACATCGGCCTCGCCCTTGGTGGCAGACCGGGGCAGCGCACGGCGAGGCGTCTGGTTCTCCCGGTCAGCCGTGATACGCTGCTCAGGGTAGTGCGCCGAAGAGCACCGCCAACGGATGGCGCACCCAGAGTGATCGGGATCGATGACTGGGCCTGGCGGAAGGGCCGCCGCTAAGGAACAGTCGTCTGTGACCTCGGACGGCGGCGGATCATCGATGTCCTGCCGGATCGCGAGACGGCTACGGTTCAGGCGTGGTTGGAGGCCCGACCTTCTATTGAGATCATCGCGCGCGATCGTGGCGGCGGCTATGGCCCAGCCGGTCAACGTGGGCGTCCGGACGCCATACAGGTCGCAGATCGTTGGCATCTCATGGAAAATTGCAGCGCCGCCTTCCTTGGCTTCGTGCGCAATTCGATGCGAGACATCCGACGGGTTTTGGGCACAGGGCGGCTTGACCCTGAGGTGATGACGACCGTCGAGCGCCAGCAATACGAGTGCTGGCGGCGCCGGTCAGCGATGAATGCCATCATCATGGGCATGTTGAAGGCGGAGGTGTCGATCAAGGAGATCATGCGTCGCACCGGCCGGTCCCGAAAATGCGTCCGCGCCATCGCCCGTGGTGACCGCGCCGAGGCGTTCCGACCGAGGGTCAGCACCCTGGACGGCCACCTCGATTGGATATCCCACGAATGGGAAGGCGGATGCCGGAACGGCGCGGAGTTGTGGAGAAGATTGCGCGCGCGCCGAATGTCCTTAGCAACCTGCTCGGCAGGGGCTTTTGTGGGCACGGGGTTCTTCATCATCTTCAACTCCATCTGAGGTTAAGATGAGCCGCGAACCCTCCATCACGCAATCACACTAAACAGTTCCATGGGCGTTGATGGCGGACATACCAGACATTCTGGCCGAGGGCCTGAACTATCTGGTGCAGAGCGCGGGGTCCTGGGACAATCTCAATCCGGAGGGGGTCAACTCCGGTGCGATGCACAAGACCGCGCCCATGTTGCTCCGCCGGGTCTTTCCCCGCCATTGTTCTGTCAACGAGTGACCGCTGGCCCGGTCGTGCCAGAAGAAACCGGCTTGCGCTGATGGCAGCGTCAGAGGAAACCCGGTTGAGGCGAGGGAAACCCGGTTGAGGCGAGCCTGGCATCAGATCCAGGGGTTTCGTCCCGGCATATGAGGGCGCATTGTTTTCCCTCGGATGGAGGGATGCGCCAGGGGACAGGGTCTGCACGGGAGCGCCCCGACGACTGAGGCAATCCGACGACGCGAAGCCGCCGCCCGGCCCGCTTCAAGGTTTCTCCTCTGACGCGTCGGCCTGACCGACCCCGGCTATTCAATGCAACCTGACCTCGGTCCGCACGGCGAAATGCCGTTTTTCAAGCTCTGGGAAATAGGTCGCAGGGTCAAAGTATTCCTCGGGCGCGAATACGCCGTGCCGACGGGGGTGCGCCAGGATAAGCTGCGCCGCAATCGACGCATTCATCGAAGTGCCCGCATCGATATAGGGGGCATGCATCGGGTGCGGTGACACGATAACCTCGCAGCGCACGGTTGCAGGCTTGCCACCAATCCGGCCCTGTCCGATGGCGAAGTGAATTTCATGGCCCTGTTGGTCGGGAATGCGGTCGGCGTTGCGTTCCAGGTTTCGGGCAATTACGGCATTCAGAACATCCAACGGCCTTACCGTCACACCACCAACGTTAACAAGGTCGTCAAAGTCGCCGAAGCCCGCCTTGACCAACCCGATCCACGCCTCGTGTTCGCGGTGCGGCAGGTGCAGTTTCCACGTGAATTCCTTGATGCCCTTGTCAGCGATGCCGCGCGCCAGGGGCACGGTCAACTGTTCGGAATGCGGCGAATACATGAATTCACAGCGGCCCCATGGCGCTGGCAGGTCAAGCGTTTCCTTGCCGGTCATCGGCGCACAGCTAACGTGGCGCCCGTCCAAAAACTGGGTGCTTGGGCGCGCATATTCGGCCAGCACGGTCGAGACGCTGTAGGGCGGCGACAGCACCGGGCTTTCGTCGCCCAACAGTTCCGCCGCCCAGTAAAGGTTGATCCGGTCGATCTGGTCCAGTCTGTCGGCCACGGCTCGGCACAGCACGTTTGACATGCCAGGATCGGAGCCTGCTCCCAGAACCGCCGTGACACCGGCCGCGCGAAACCGGTCCTGCCACGTCATCTGTTCCACGGTCAGAACGCCCAGCCCACCGAGGTCGATGTAGGCGACCCCTGCCGTCAACGCGGCCTCGAATATCCGCATCTGGTGGCCCGCAAGCGTGGGCACGCAGTTGATGCAGATATCTGCCCCGTCCAAAGCGGCTGCCATTTGCGCCGGGTCAGTCACATCCATCGCCTGCAGGGTCAGGCGGGGATCGTCAAGTTCGGCTTTCAGGGCCTCCATCCGGCCCCACATGCCGTCACAGATCCGGACCTCGTCGATATCGATGATCGCGCGGTCTGAAAGCAGATCGCGCACGATCCCTTGTCCCATCATGCCTGCACCGCCGGGAAGTGTGATCTTCATCCTAGTTCTCCGTTCTGTCTTGACCGATGTCGGCATCGGCCACCGCCTCGTCGGAATGTTTTCGCCCGCCGGCGCTGCCGTCGGCGTTGCGGAACCATGCGTCTGGATAGGGATACCACCAGTCCTGCCGGACGGGTTTGTGATCGAGGATCACCATTTTGCTGCGGCGGAACGCATCCAGCCCCTGCCGTCCCAGTTCGCGCCCGATGCCTGAGGCTTTCCGGCCGCCAAAGGGCAGCGCGTCGTTGTCGATCATCGGGTTGTTGACCCAGACCATCCCGGCCTCAAGCCGCTCGGTGGCCTCCATCGCCTCGGCCAGATCGGTGGTGAAGATCGACGCCCCAAGCCCGAATTCGGAGGCGTTGGCCTGCCCGATCGCCTCATCGAAATCGGCGACCCGGACGATGGCGGCGATGGGGCCGAAACACTCCTCGCGCAAGATCGCCATATCTGGGGTGCAGTCGGTCAGGATCGTGGGGGCGTAGAACCATCCTGTGTCCATGCCCTCGGGGATACCGCCGCCCGTGACCACGCGCGCGCCTTTGGCCACCGCATCAGCCACCAGCCGGATCACCCGGTCACGCGCGGCCTTGCTGACCAGCGGGCCGATCTCATTGCGGCCCATGCCATTGCCGATCCGCAGGCGGGCGGTCTCTTGGGCGAAGGCCGCAACGAAATCATCGTGGATCTCGTCGACGACATAGAAGCGCTCCGAGGACGTGCAGACCTGCCCCGAGAGATGAAAGGCCGCCGTCACCGCCCCGGCAGCGGCTACGTCAAGCGGCGCATGCGCGGTGATGATCATCGGGTCACTGCCGCCCGCCTCGATCACTGCGGGTTTGAGATGGGCTGCCGCGGCCTGCGCCACCGTGCGGCCAACCTGCGCCGAGCCGGTGAAGGCGACGGCGTGGGTTTGGCGGCTGTCAATCAGAGTGCTGGCGACATCGGCACCGCCGGGCAGACAGGCGACCAACCCTTCGGGAAGGCGCGCGAAGATCCGCATGAATTCCAGCGTGCAAAGCGTGGTGGCGGGGGCGGGCTTGATGATGCAACCGTTGCCGGCGGCCAGAGATGCTGCCACCGTCCAGCACATCAACAGGATCGGAAAGTTGAAGGGCATGATGTGAACCGACACACCCAAAGGCTCATAGCGTGCATATTGGAACGATCCGGCCTGGGTGGTGCCCGCGATCTTGCCCGCATCATCACGCGCCATTTCAGCGTAATAGCGAAAGATACCGGCGCAATTGGCCAGCTCGCCGATCGCCTCGGGGTAGGGTTTGCCCATTTCGCGGGTCATCAGTTCGGCGCAGCGGCTGAGGTCTGCGGCTTCGATATCGGATGCCACCCGGTGCAGCGCCTTGGCCCGCGATTTCGCGTCTTGCCCGCGCCACAGCCGTTGCGCCGCCGTGACGGTGTTCAGTACCAAGCTGATGTCACCGGGCTGGCTTTCGGCGATCATGCCTTCGGTTTCCAGCGTGGCGGGGTTGATCACCGCCTGCGCCTTGCCCGCAAGCGGATGGTAGGCGGGGTTCACGAAATAGCTGGGGACCAAGGGATCAAACATCGGGGGCTTTCTGGCTGCTGGCAGGGACGGTTAACGGATCATGTAGACCTTCTTGATGGTCTGATGGACGGTGCAGACCCCTTTCCAGTCTTTGGGAAAAAAGGCGGCGGTGTCGGGTTCGATCTCGATCACCTCACCGGACTCGTGCACATAGGTTGAGCGGCCTTCGAGAAAATGGCAAAATTCGTCTTCGGTGACATGGCAGGCCCAGGTGCCGGGGGTGCAGACCCAGTAGCCACATTCCGAACGCCCGCCGATCCCCTTGTGCAGCACCTTGCCCGATACATGCGACAGGCCATCAATCATGGTCGGGATGGTGCCCCAGTCGGCCAGATCGGTCAGCGACAGCGGGTCTTTCATTGTCGGGGTGGTCATGGTGTCAGTCCTTTTTGATAGGGTCGTCAGACCAGAATATAGAGATTGCGCATGGTGGCATGGACGGTGCATTCGCCGCGCCAACCGCCGGGAAACATCACCACGGTGCCGGGGGTGACTTCGATCACCTCGCCGTTGTCATGGCGGTAGGTGGCCTGACCTGCCACGAAATGACACAACTCGTCGCGCGGGATCTGCAGCCGCCAGCGGCCGGGCGTGCAGACCCAGATGCCGACCTCGGGCTGATTGTCCGGCCCTTTCATCACCAGCCGTCCGGTCGAATGCGACGCACCTTCCAGCGCATCCGGCTGGGTGCCCCAATCCACCAGATCGCTGCGGGTTGAGGCGTTGTAGAGCCGTGGTACGGTTGTTGCGGCGCGGCTCATGCCTGACCCCGCAAGGCCAGCGCTTCCAGCAACCCCGCCGCCTTTTCCGGGCCGTTTCTGGCCTGCATATGCGCCGAAGTTGCCGCCAGTCTGGCGGCCATCACCGGATCGGTCAGGCAGCTCTCGATTCTGGCGATCAACTCGGCCTCGGTCCACTCGTAGCGCGGCATCTTGAAGCCGTGGCCGGTTTCCTGCACGCGCGTGGCGTTGTCATGGCCATCCCAAACATAGGGCATGATGATTGCGGGTTTGCCGAAATACAGGCATTCGGTGAAGGAGTTGTTGCCGCCGTGGTGAATCGCCAAATCCACCAGCGGGATCACCGAGGGCTGCGGATACCAGCCCGCGATATGCACGTTGGGCGGCACGTCGGTATATTCGCCACCATAATCGCCGACATTGACCAGCGCCCGGTAACGCGTGCCCGCCAGCGCCGCGATGAGGCGTTTCAGAAGGTCGGTATCCCCGGCCCCGAGGCTGCCGAAGGACACATAAAGCAGCGGCCCGTCCGGGTTGGCGGCGAATGCGGGCACGGCATAGGGGGCCTCGGTGCGCACACAGCCTTCGAGATACTGGAAGGTGGCGGGATCAAGCGGCTTGGCGCGGGTGAATTTCACCGGCTCGGGGTAAAGCAGCAGATTGAGAAAGGGCGAGGCCTCGAAGAACTGGCCCAGCGGATAAGGCGCCTCGTCATTGGCGGCGAGAAAAGCGTTGAACTGGTCATGGACCGGCTTGATCACCGCGTTGAAACGGGCGTGAAAGGCCGCATGACAGGCGGTATCGTTTTCACCGCAGCCTGACAGATGCGGCGGGATGGCCTCATCCTCGATCTCGTTTTCCGAGCAGGAAATGATCCGCACCCAGGGCTTGCCGAATTGCTTGATCGCCGGGAACAGGATCACGTTGTCGACACAGATCACATCGGGTGCGATGCGGGCCAGCACCGCGGGCAGATCTTTTTGCGCCCATGACGCCGAATCCACAATCGCTTCCCAGCAACCCAGAACATAGTTGTCGATCTGGTCGATCGGCGATTTGCGGAAGTTGGGGATGTGGCCGTTGATGAAATCCTCCCAGAACTTGGCCATTTCCTCAGGCGGCATCGGGGCCGAAAGATTAACCGGATGCGCCTCGAAGCCGTAGCCTTCATAGACCGACACGAAGCCCGGATCGGACAAGAACACCGCCTTATGCCCGCGCGCTTGCACCGCCTGCGCGATGCCGACGGAATTCAGCGCCGGGCCAAAGGCGGCTTCGGGAAAGAATGCAAAGGTTTTCGGGGTCATATCCGGCTCCTGTCTGGGGTCAGTCGGTGAATAGTCGGGTGTCGGCAACATTCCAGCCGAGGGTGACCGCAGCACCAATGGCCAGCGGCTTGGCGTCGGCGGCATCCGCCGTCACCCGCACCAGAAAGGGCTTGTCGGCGACGGCGGTCTGCACATGCAGCGCCAGATCGAGCCCGTGATAGGCCATTGCGATCACCGTTCCGGCGAGCACGGTATCAGCATGACCCGGGAACAGCCGGACCCGTTCAGGGCGCACGGCGGCGCAGACCGCGCCTTTGGCGGCGGCGGCACTGCGGATCAGCGTGCCGTCGCGCGCGGTCAGGCCACCGGCGGCTTCTGTGCCTTCGATGAAATTCATCTCGCCGATGAAATCAGCGGCAAAGCGGTTCAGCGGGCGCTCATAGATCGCATGCGGCGTGTCGCATTGCAGCAAGCGCCCGTCCCGCAGGATCGCCGCGCGGTCGGCCATCACCAGCGCTTCTTCCTGATCATGGGTGACCATGATGAAGGTGATGCCAACCTCATGCTGCAAGCGCTTCAGCTCCATCTGCATGGTACCGCGCAGTTTTTTGTCGAGCGCCCCCAGCGGTTCATCCAGCAACAGCAGACGCGGGCGCTTGACCAGCGCGCGCGCCAGCGCCACGCGTTGTTTTTGCCCGCCCGAAAGCTGATCGGGCTTGCGCTCGGCCAATGCCGTCAGTTGCACCGTGGCCAGCATCTCGTCCACGCGCGCGGTAATATCGCGGCGCGAAAGCCGCTCCATCTCAAGCCCGTAGGCGATATTGGCCCGCACGCTCATGTGCGGAAAAAGCGCGTAGGACTGGAACATCAGGTTGACCGGCCGGCGGTTCGGCGGCGTCTGGGCGATATCCGCGCCGTCAAGCAGGATGCGCCCGCCATCGGGCCGCGCGAACCCGGCCAGCATCCGCAACAGCGTGGTCTTGCCGCTGCCGGAAGCACCCAGCAGCGCAAAGAACTCATTCTCGCGGATCTCCAGCGATATGCCGTCGACGGCCGTCACGCTACCGAACCGCTTGGTCACAGCTTCGATCGCCAGTAGGGTTGCCGGTTCCGTCATGCCCCCAGCACCCCCCGATTAAGCCGCTGTGCCACCACCAGCGCCGTCACACTGACCGCCATCACCAGGCTGGCCAGCGCGTTGATCTCCGGCGTCACGCCAAAGCGGATCATCGCGAAAATCTGCATCGGCAGCGTGGTCGAGGCGCTGCCAGCGCCCGAGGTGAAAAACGCGATGATGAATTCGTCGATGGACAGCGTAAAAGCCAGGAGCGCCCCGGCGACGACCGCAGGCAGGATCACCGGCAGGGTCACGCGGCGGAATGTGGTAAAGCCCGATGCACCCAGATCGGCCGATGCCTCGACAATCGCCCAGTCAAACGACCGCAGGCGGGCCCGGACGACCGAACAGACAAAGGCCAGATTGAACACCACATGCGACACGATGATGGTGTGCAGCCCCATGCTCAGCCCCAGCAATGAGAAAAAGCTGAGCAGTGATATCGCCAGCACGATGTCGGGAATGATCATCGGCGCAAAGATCAGCGCCTCAAGCGCACCGCCGCGGCGCCGCCGGGTTTCAACGCCAAGCGCCAGCAAAGTGCCCAGCCCGGTCGCAAGCCCGGTCGAGATCAGGGCCACCACCGCCGTGTTGCGCGCCGCCGACAGCACATCAGAGTTTGCCGCCAAGGCCGCATACCATTTCAGCGAAAACCCCGACCAGACGGTTGGCAGCCCGGCCTCGTTGAACGACAGGGCCACCACCACGGCGATGGGAATGTAAAGAAACGCGAAGACCGCGATCAGCACGGCGCGCAGGCCGGCATTGGTTGGGGGCTGCGCTTCAGCCATCATCGCGCGCCGATTTGGCCGCTTGGGCAGTCAGCCGTGCCTGCGCCATCAGCAGGGCCAGCATGATCCCGATCAGGAACATCGACAGCGCCGCGCCAAAGGGCCAGTCGTTGGCAGTCAGGAACTGCGCATAGACCAGATTGCCGATCATCTGGATCTGCCCGCCGCCGAGCAGGGCGGGGGTGATGAAATTGCCGATCGACAGCACAAAGACGAACACGCCCCCCGCTACAATCCCCGGCATCGACAGCGGCAGCGTCACCCTTCGGAACGTCGTCGCAGCCGAGGCCCCCAGATCGCGCGAGGCCTCACGCAGTTCGGGGTGCAGCCGGCGGATCGGCGCATAGCAAGCAAGGATCACGAAGGGCAGATAATTGTAGACCAGCCCGGTGATGATCGCCCCCTGAGTGTAAAGCAGCGACGGCGGCTCCCCCTCATAGCCAAACCAGCGCAGGGCCTGGGTGATCAGTCCTTCGCGGTTCAACAGCACGATCCAGGCATAGGTGCGGATCAGATAGTTCGACCAGAACGGCAGCACCGCGAAAAACAGCAGCATCGCCTGACGGTCACGCGGGGCCGAGGCGATGGCATAGGCGGCGGCATAGCCAATGACCACAGCAATGGCCGTCGTGATTCCGGCGATTTTGGCCGAGGTCAGAAAGATGCCCGCATAAAGCGGATCGAACACCAGCTTCAGGTTTTCAAGCGTCGGCTCATAAACAATCCCGCCATAGGTGCCGCGCTGAAAGAACGCCAGCGTCAGCACCAGCCCGCAAGGCACCACCAAAAGCGCCGCCAGCCACATAAGCGCGGGCAGCATCAGCAATGTGGAGGGGGAGGGTATCAGACGCACAAAATGCTCACGGGGGCTCGGGGATTTGGGGCTTTGCGCGGCGGCGGAACCGAAGCCTCCGGTTCCGCCCGTGGCTACCTTACTGCGAAGCCTTGATTTCATTCACCGCGCGGGAATAGTCACGCTGCGCGTCACCCACATTGCGTAATTCCTCATGCGTCACAAGGCTTTGCGGAGTGATCGCCATATTGGGGTATTGCGTCAGCATCGCGGCTGGCAAAGCCTCCATCGCCGGTTTGTTCGGCACTTTGTAAAGGATGTTCTCGGCAGCCCAGCCGTGAACCTTGGCATCAAGAATGTAGTTCACAAAGGCATAGGCCGCATCCTTGTGCTCGGATGCCTTCAGGATCACCATCGTGTCGATCCACAGATCCGAGCCTTCCGACGGGATGACATATTTGATCGCCGGGTTCTCGCCGATGCCATAGTTGCACCAGCCATCCCAAGCCTGCACCAGCACTGCCTCGCCCGACACCAGCTTGGAGTAGAAGGTGGTGTCGTCATAGGCCAGCAGGGTTTTCTTGGCGGCGATCAGGTCGGCGGTCACTTCGGCCAGCTTGGCGGGATCGGTTTCATTCACCGAATAGCCGCGCGCCAGAAACCCCGCCGCCAGCAACCAGCGGTCGGTGCCAAGCATGGTGGTCTTGCCCGCAATCTCGGCAGCAGGCGAAAGCAGGTCTTTCCACGATGTCGGTTCGGCCATCAGATCGGACCGGTAGCACAACCCCGTGGTGCCCCAAGCGTAAGGCACCGAAAAGGAATTGCCCGGGTCATAGGCCAACGCCGTCGCCTCGGGGTAAAGATTGGCGATATTGGGCAGCTTGGCATGATCCAGAGTCTCGATCAGCCCAAGGTTCTGCAAAATCTCGGCAAAGGGCGACGACACAAAGGCCACGTCATAGCCCTTGCCGCCCGAGGCGATCAGCTTGCCCATGATCTCTTCATTGGTGGCCTGCACCACGACATCGGCCTCAAGCCCGGTCGCGGCCTTGAAGGTTTCGACAATATCAGGGGCCATGTAGCCATCCCAGTTCGAGACGACCAGATCGGCGGCATGGGCAGGAAAGGCAAGGCCCGCAGCGACGAGCGTGAAAACGGACCAGTGCGGAAGCGAGGATCTCAACATGGCAGGTCTTTCTCTGTTGGAAGCGCGCCAGAGGCCTTGTCCTGGCGCCGGGGACGACTCTGGCAGGACGGTCGATTGCGATGATGGTACTATTGCAAAAAATCGTACGTCAAGCCATTCTTACATGCGCAGGGCCCCGAACCCGGTGACTTGCATCCCGCTTTTGCGCAAGGCATCCCTGCAGAACCGTGCGACACGGCAGAGCCTCAAGAGAAAGTCGATCGACATGCAGCGGCGCCCTCGTCAGAACCATCTCGAACTTGCGCGGCGCGTGTTGGATCTGGCGCGCGAATGGGAATTGCGCCCGGGTGAAAAATTGGCCGAACAGCGGCTGGCGACCGCCTGCGAAGTGTCCCGCACGCCCATCCGCGCGGCATTGGACATATTGGAAAATCAATCTCTTGTCCGGCGCGGGCCGGATGGCGGGTTTGTACTGGATGCCGATCTGTCGGCGCGCGTCGATGTGGCCGACGACCTGCCCAACGCCGAGGAGGAGGCCTTGGCGAATACCATCCTCAGGGATCGCTCTGCCCGCCGACTGGCGCGCAATGTCACCACAAGTGAACTTGCCCGCCGCTATGACGTCACGCGCCATGCGGTACAAAAAGCGATAAAAATACTTACTGAAGATTCCTTTCTCGACCGGGCGCCGGGCCAGTCATGGGTGTTCCGGGCCTTG
>JANMDM010000045.1:0-14630 GCA_031376305.1 Pseudomonadota bacterium
CGTTTCGATCCGGCCGGTTGCGTCTGTGGCAAAGAAAAGCTCAGGCGAGCGCGAAAGGATCGCCGGGGTGTCGGGGAAATCGACGTAGGCCCCGTGCGATACCGGCTGGCGGGCGCGCAAGGCGCCATAAAGGCCAAGGGCGGTGCCGACAGCCTCTGCCCGCATCGGCATCGTCAGGTTGGTCTGATAAATGTCGCCTGCGGCAATGTAGTCAAGGATGCGCGACAGGGCATTTGCATGTTCGGCCGCCGTCCAGCCGGGACGCGCGTTGGTCAGCGTGGCACCTGCGGCTTCGGCGGCGGCGCGGGCCAGAAGCGCATCGGCATCGGCGGGAGCCTCGTAGACACCGAAGCACAGGAGCGGCAGGTCGCGGTTTTCCGGCATCAAAGCGCCCAGACGGGCCTCCAGCGCGTAGCCCAGCTCATAGCTAGCGTAGCCCGCCAGCCAGCGCCCTGCGGCGCGGGCCGCATCAAGGGCGGCAAGGGCGGCGTCCACCTCATGCGCGGCGTCGGCCCGGATCATTGCCACGGGCGCTTGAAACAGCGCAGGCCTGCCGAAGGGGCCGTTTTCCAGAAGGATCATCGTATCATCCGCGGGTAAGCCCCCCGCGCCGGTGAGGGGAAGAATCGGGGGGCAGAGTCCGACGTTCGGCGTCCATGTGCAAGCACCACTCCCGTCGTATTGCCCGTCGTTTCCGGCAATTCACCGGGGGCGCCGGAGCCGTCGGACTAGGTCACGAGATTTCGTAAGGCAAAAGCCCGCGCCGGTCGGGATCAACGCGCAGACGCCGCTCAAGCGGCGGGACCGAGCGCTGGTGGCAGTTGGGCCGTTCGCAGATGCGGCAGGAAATGCCGATCGGTTCATAGGCGCGGGCATTGGTCAGATCAAGGTCATCAGCATAGACCATGCCCTTGGCGTGGCTGACCTCGCAGCCCAAGGCGATGGCATAGCGGCGAATCGGGGCGTTGAATGAGCCGCCGGGTTTGGAGATATCGCGGGCGAGACACAGATAGCGCACCCCGTCCGGGGTTTCGGCCAGTTGCCGCAAAAACCGACCGGGAGTCTCGAAGGCACGGTAGACGTTCCACAGGGGGCAGGCGCCGCCGAAGCGGGCGAATTGTAGGCGCGTCGCCGAATGGCGCTTGGTGATGGTGCCGGCCTGATCGACGCGCACAAAGAAAAACGGAATGCCCTTGGCGCCGGGGCGTTGCAGGGTCGAGAGCCGGTGCGCGACCTGTTCGATCGAGGCACCAAAGCGGTCGGCCAGCCGTTCCAGATCGTGGCGGGTGTCAATGGTGGCGGCAAGGAAGGCCCGGTAGGGCATCAGCGCGGCGCCGGCAAAATAGTTGGCCAGGCCGATCTTGGCGATGGCGCGGGCGGTGTCGGATTGAAAGCGGGCCAGATCAAGCGTTGCCTCCAAAAGATCGTTCTGGGTGACCAGCGCCAGCTGGTGCAGGATCTGGAAGCGCTGGGTTGGCGGCGCGGTGCGGGTTGAAATGATCAGATCGGCGCCCTCGCGGCTGCGGATCGCGGCAGTGTCGGAAAAGGATAATTTCAACCCTTTGGATTGCAGCAGGGTCGTGGCTTTGAGGATCGGGTCCAACGGCTTGTTATCCGGTGCAGAAAAATGCTCGGCTGCGCGGTCGACGGCGTCGATGTAATTGTCGCAATAGTGAAAGAAATCCCGCACCTCTTCCCAAGGCGAAGACCGCAGGCCGGTATCGTCGCGCCCCAGGGCTTCATCCAGGGAGGCCAGCCGTTCATGGGTCTGTCGGTAGGCCCGGTGCAGCTCCAGAAAGGCCCGTGCGAAGGTCGGAGCGTTTGAGGCGGCCAGCCGCAGATCAGCCAAGGGCGGCGGGGTATCGGCAAAGACCGGGTCGGCCAATGCCTCGCGCATGTCCGAGACAACGCGTTCGGCATCGCCGGTGGCAAGCTCGGTCACGTCCATGCCAAAGTCGCGCGCCAACGCCAATACCACCGAGGCTGACAGCGGCCGGTGGTTGTTTTCCATCTGGTTCAGATAGGGCAGCGACACGCCCAGCTTTTCGGCAAAGGCCTTTTGCGTCAGCCCGACGCGGGTCCGGGTTTCCCGCAACTTGACACCGGCATAGAGTTTTTGCGTGGCCATCGGGACGCTCCGCCAGAGTTTGCTAACGCTGATGATAGCCTTTGCAAACTCTGTCGCCAAGCGGCTAAAGGCCCAGACGTTTGTTGCGGCGCAAGACCAGCAGGATCGCGATGAGGGACAGGGCCGAACTCAAGGCCATCATTTCCAACAACACAAAGTGCCCGTTGGCGGGCGTCAGAACCACACCGACAACCGCCGCCAAGGCAGCACCGCCGCCGATCATCATCGCCCCCCCAAGCCCCGAAGCCGATCCCGCCAGATGCGGGCGCACCGACAGCATCCCGGCATTGGCATTGGGCAGCGTCAGGCCATTGCCCAAGGCCATCAGGCCAACGACGGGGAAGAACAGCATCGGATGCGGCGCAAAGCTGTGTGCGGCAACTGACCCCACGACCAGCACCAGCGTCGAAATCGAGCATCCCCACAGCACCATCCGCTCGATCCCGAAGCGCACCGAAAAGCGCCCTGACAGGAAATTGCCGATACCATAACCAATGGCCGGGGCGGCGAAGTAATAGCCGACGACAGAAGGGGAGAGATGAAAGATCGCCTGACCCAGAAACGGCGCACCGCCCAGATAGGCAAAGAACGCGCCCGAAGCGAAGCTGGCCGCGAGGCAATAGCCCCAGAAGCGCGGCGAGGTCAGAAGCTCGGGGTATTCGCGCATCTGTGCGGCGAGGCTGCGCCCCGAACGGGCCGAGGTTTCGCCGAGATCTGCCCAGACCAGCAGGAGCGTGCCGAGGCCAAGGGCGATCAGCAGGTAAAAGCTTGCCTGCCAGCCAAAGCGTTCCCCCAGCGCGCCGCCGATGGCCGGGCCGATCATCGGCACAATCGACATACCCATTGTCACATAGCCGATCATCGAGGCCGCCTGATCACCGGGTACCATGTCGCGAATCACCGCGCGACTGAGGGCCATGCCGGTGGCGACTACGGCTTGCAGCACGCGAAAAGCCAGAAACCAGCCGATGGACGGCGCGAAAATCGCCCCAACCGTGGCGGCAACAAAGGCCAGAAGTGCGGCCATGATCACCACCCGCCGCCCGAAGCGGTCCGAAACCGGCCCGATCAGCAATTGCAACGCCGCGCTGCCCGCAAGGTATACCGAGACTGAAAGCTGCATCACCGCGTAGTCGACGCCAAAATGCCGCGCCATATCCGGCAGGCTGGGCAGGAAGATATTCATCGCCAATGTCGACATCCCGGCCAGAATAACCAGTGTCAAGACATGCGGCGGGCTTTTACGGTCAAGGAAGCGGACGGGGGCATGGGACATGATCGCCCAGAGCTAGGCCGGGCTTTGGCAGTTGTCCATCGGCTTTCAGCCCCAATCGTGGAAAATGAACCAAGCCCCGGCGCGGTTTGGCCGGGCAGAGCAATCGGCGGCAGCTTCGCGTAGTTTGCAATTTGCACATGCGTCCCTGTCAATGATTTGCAAATTTTCTGAAATCCACTTTTCCCGCCCGCCCGAGATGTCTATGCTGCACTATCCGCGAAGGGGGCACGCCATGAAAGACATCCTGAGCCAGCTGGAAGCACGTCGCGCCACCGCCCGTCTTGGCGGCGGCCAGCGCCGGATTGATGCGCAGCACGCGCGAGGCAAGCTGACGGCGCGCGAGCGGGTGGAGTTGCTGCTGGATGAGGGCTCATTCGAGGAATTCGACATGTTTGTCGCCCATCGATGCACCGATTTCGGTATGGAGGAGGACCGTCCGTCAGGCGACGGGGTTGTCACCGGCTGGGGCACGGTGAATGGCCGCATGGTTTATGTGTTTTCCCAGGATTTCACCGTTTTTGGCGGGTCTCTGTCAGAGACGCACGCGCAGAAAATCTGCAAGATCATGGATATGGCCCTGCAAAACGGCGCGCCGGTGATCGGCATGAACGATTCCGGCGGCGCGCGGATTCAGGAAGGCGTCGCCTCGCTGGCCGGCTACGCCGATGTGTTTCAGCGCAATATCCTGGCCTCGGGGGTGGTGCCGCAAATCTCGCTGATCATGGGGCCCTGCGCCGGGGGTGCCGTCTACAGCCCGGCGATGACCGATTTCATCTTCATGGTCAAAGACACTTCTTACATGTTCGTCACCGGCCCTGACGTGGTGAAAACCGTGACGAACGAAATTGTTACCGCCGAAGAACTGGGTGGCGCGTCGACCCATACCAAAAAATCCTCGGTCGCTGACGGGGCATTTGAAAATGATGTGGAAGCCCTGGCCGAAGTGCGGCGGCTGGTCGATTTCCTGCCGCTCAACAACCGAGAAAAGGCTCCAACCAGACCCTTCTTCGACGATGTGGCGCGCCTTGAGGACAGCCTTGATACGCTGATCCCCGACAACCCGAACCAGCCCTATGACATGAAGGAACTGATTCATAAAGTCGCCGACGAAGGGGACTTCTTCGAGATCCAGAAGGATTTTGCCGCCAATATCATCACCGGCTTCATCCGGCTGGAAGGTCAGACGGTGGGGGTTGTCGCCAATCAGCCGACGGTTCTGGCCGGCTGTCTGGATATCGACAGTTCGCGCAAGGCGGCGCGGTTTGTGCGCTTTTGCGATGCGTTTGAAATTCCGATCCTGACGTTCGTGGATGTGCCGGGTTTCTTGCCGGGTACCACGCAAGAATATGGCGGGGTTATCAAGCACGGCGCGAAGCTGCTGTTTGCTTACGGCGAGGCGACGGTGCCGAAAGTCACCGTCATCACCCGCAAAGCCTATGGCGGCGCCTATGACGTTATGGCCTCAAAACACCTGCGCGGTGATTTCAACTATGCCTGGCCCACGGCGGAAATCGCGGTGATGGGGGCCAAGGGCGCGACCGAGATCCTTTATCGCAGCGAACTTGGCGATAAGGCAAAGATCGCGCAACGCACCAAGGACTACGAGGACCGTTTTGCAAACCCGTTTGTCGCCGCCGAAAAGGGCTTTATCGACGAGGTGATCATGCCCCATTCAACGCGCAAGCGGGTGGCGCGGGCCTTTGCCAGCCTGCGCCACAAGAAGCTGAGCAATCCTTGGAAAAAGCACGACAATATTCCGCTATAGGGAAGTTAACATGCGTATCGGGACAGTCCTTCCGGCGATGATCATCGCCTTGACTTTACCCCTTTGCGCCCAAGAGGACATCATTGTGCCATCAGGCCAAAGGATCACATTCATTGAAACGGTGCGCGACGCGCCGGGGCCGGGCGGGCTGACCTATCGGTTCCGTTTTCTGGCGCCGGATATTGCCCGCGCCGATGGCACCGTCACCGATGACATGGCCTTTGACGATATGGCCCAGCTTTGTGCCGGCTATGCTTTGTCGCATCTGTCCAATATCGGGCCGCAGCCTGCCCAAATCATCATCAGCCTTGTGGACCGCCCGCTGCCTTTTGGTACGCCCGACCCTGAGGCCACACAGTTTTTCGAGGCGTTTCATTTGGAAGACGGCGCCTGTATCTGGGACGGATTTTGAACATGCCGCAAAATATTGTGTTTGGTTACCCGGCGGGCCGGAGTCTTGGTGCAATTGCGCCACAGATTGCGAACTTCGCCTACAACGAATGGGACGAAACGATCCCACGGGCTACAATGACTTCGGGTCAGAAGGTTTTGACTCTGAACAACAAAACAGTGCAGGCGGGCGCGAGGCTTAGCGTAACCGTCTTTGAGAGCAGGAGAAACCTATGTCGAAAAGCATTTTCTTTGCGGCGATTCTTGTCGCCGTTGTGGCCGCTTGCGCCAAGAAGGAAGAAGTCACTTACGTCGAAACGCCCGTTACCACTGAGCCGGTTTATACCGGTAAGCTCAACTAAAGTCTCCTGCCGGGTCCGGGCCACAGGTTCGGTCCCGGCCCGCTTTGCGGATCCGCGCGTGACTTGTGAGGGCGCATCATGCTGAAGCACCGCGGCTTTCCGGGCCGCCTTCCGGGCACCGATTTCCAATTTGTGATCCGCCGCGCCAATGATCGCGGTATTGCCAAACTGATCATGCGCGAGCGCTACCGCGACCGTAATGTACCCGACAAGCGCGCCGATCTGGGATTTATGGCGGCGCTATGGAACCATTTCGGCGAAGAGCCATTCGAGCGCGGCAATCTCGACGCCGGACGCCTGTCCTGGGTCTTCGGCCGCGAGGTGGTACCCGCCGAAGATCCGTTTGACCCGGAAAGCTATGAGGCGCTGCTACGCATCGACGTGAAGCGTGCGCAGGCCGCTTTCCCCGAAATCTTCGAGACGGAAAACTAGGCGTGATCCCGCGCAATCCCAGCGGTTTTTGGCGGGATGCAGCCGACTGTTTCGGGGGCGGACCCTTTCCGTTTGCCAGAATGCAGCGCTGTGGGCATTCTTTGGATCAGACCTCGTGTTTTTGCACCCGCGGGGTCTTTGTTAGTCAAAATCGTTACCCTTCCCCTTCTGGGTGGTCTGGCCGTTTGTTGGCCAGGCCACCTTTTGGGTTCACGGGTAAGCGGCCTGTTGCCGATGGCGCAGCTGTACGCATTTCCTGCTTTCGGGGTGACGTGAAAGCGGGTAATTTGACGCGCAGAAAAACACTTTTTGGAGGCCGAGCTAAATGTCTAAACTCAAACTCTTCGCCGGATTGGCGATCCTTGCCGCGCTGTCGGCTTGTACGCAGCCGGGCTTCGGCGGTGCACGGGGCATCAATGCCAACTGCACGGCATTGGGCGCGCTCGGTGGGGCGGCTTTGGGCGCCGTCACCGACAATAACATTGCTGAAAGCGCCATTGTCGGCGGTGTTGGCGGTGCTGTGGCCGGTAACGCGGGCCTGTGCAACTGATACATCTGCCCTAACCTTTCGCGGTCGGGCAAACTTAAACACAAAGCCATCGGGGCAAATGCTCCGGTGGTTTTTTCTTTTGCTGTGACCTGAGGGGACCATCGCCCATGTTCAAGAAAATCCTGATAGCCAACCGGGGCGAGATTGCCTGCCGCGTGATCAAAACCGCGCGCAAGATGGGGATCAAAACCGTGGCGGTCTATGCGGATGCGGATCGCAATGCGCTGCATGTGAAGATGGCCGATGAGGCGGTGCATATCGGCCCGTCGCCCGCAGCGCAGTCCTATATCGTCATCGACAAAATCATGGCGGCAGTCCGCGCGACCGGCGCCGAGGCGGTGCATCCTGGTTATGGGTTTCTTAGCGAAAACATGAACTTCGCGGCGGCTCTTGAGGCTGATGGCGTGGTTTTCATTGGCCCGCCATCGCCTGCCATTGAAGCGATGGGCGACAAGATCACCTCGAAAAAATTGGCGATGGAGGCGGGCGTCTCGACGGTGCCGGGCTATATGGGCCTGATTGCCGATGCCGATGAGGCGGTGAAAATCAGCGGCCAGATCGGCTATCCGGTGATGATCAAGGCCTCGGCCGGCGGCGGCGGCAAGGGCATGCGCATCGCCTGGAATGAGGGCGAGGTGGCCGAAGGGTTCCAATCCTCGAAGAACGAGGCGGCAGCCAGTTTTGGCGACGACCGGATTTTCATCGAGAAGTTCGTCACCCAACCCCGTCATATCGAGATTCAGGTGCTGGCCGACCAGCACGGCAACTGCGTTTACCTGCATGAACGGGAATGTTCGATTCAGCGGCGCAATCAGAAGGTTATCGAAGAAGCCCCTTCGCCGTTTCTGGACGAAGCGACCCGCAAGGCGATGGGCGAGCAGGCCTGCGCCTTGGCCAAGGCCGTGGGCTACACCAGCGCCGGAACGGTTGAATTCATCGTCGATGGCGACCGCAACTTCTTTTTTCTTGAGATGAACACCCGCCTGCAGGTGGAACATCCGGTGACCGAGCTGATCACCGGCGTCGACCTGGTGGAACAGATGATCCGCGTGGCAGCGGGCCAACCGCTGCCCTTCCGGCAAGCGGATCTGAAGATCAACGGCTGGGCGATGGAAAGCCGGCTTTACGCCGAAGATCCCTACCGCAACTTCCTGCCGTCGATCGGGCGGCTGACCCGCTACCGCCCACCGGTCGAGGCGGCAACCGCCACCGGCGTCGTTCGCAACGATACCGGGGTGTTTGAGGGCGGTGAAATCTCCATGTACTACGACCCGATGATCGCCAAGCTGTGTACCTGGGGGCCGACGCGCGGCAAGGCCATTGAAGGCATGCGGGTGGCGCTGGACAGTTTCGAGGTGGAGGGCATCGGCCACAACCTGCCGTTCTGTTCCGCCGTGATGGATCATCCGCGCTTCGTGGCGGGCAACATCACCACGGCCTTCATTGCCGAAGAATACCCTGACGGCTTCCAGGGTGCGGTACTGGATGACGGGCTGTTGCGCAAGATTGCAGCCTCGACCGCCGCGATGAACCGGGTGGCCGAGATCCGGCGCACCCGCGTGACCGGGCGTTTGGGCAACCATGAGCGCCATGTCGGAGACGATTGGGTCGTCACGTTACAAGGCACTGAATACAAAGTTAGAATAGATGCTGACCGCGATGGCGCTACGGTGCATTTTGCCGATGGATTTACCCATCGCGTGACATCCGATTGGGTGCCCGGACTGCCCTTGGCGCAGCTTATGGTCGACGGCGCGCTGGTTGTTCTCAAAGTCGGGAAAATCTCGGGTGGGTTCAGAGTGCGCACAAGGGGCGCCGACCTGAAAGTTCATGTCCGCACGCCGCGCCAGGCAGAGCTGGCGAAACTGATGCTGGAAAAACTGCCGCCCGATACCTCGAAGTACCTGCTGTGCCCGATGCCCGGGTTGATCGTGAAGATCAGCGTCGAAGCGGGTGACGAGGTGCAGGAAGGTCAGGCGCTGGCCACCGTCGAAGCCATGAAGATGGAAAACATTCTCAAGGCGGAACGAAAAGGCGTGGTCAAGAAGATCAATGCCGCGGAGGGGGCGAGCCTAAAGGTCGATGAAGTGATCATGGAGTTCGAATGAGATGGTGCAGCCCGGCCGCACCACCGTCAATCTTTCCGTGCTGGCCGCCATCTCGGCGGGCTTCGGATTTTTGGGGCTGGAATGGCTGGCTTTCGCGCATGCAGGTGTTTTCGAATACCCGCTGGACGATGTATACATCCATCTGGCGATGGCCGAAGGCATTGCGCATGGCACCTATGGGATCAACCCCGGAGAGGCGGCCTCGGCCTCTATCCTTTACCCTTTGCTTTTGCTGCCCTTTCCAGGAACCCAGATGCAGCGCATGTTGCCTTTGTTGTGGAATGTGGCAGCGGTTCTGGGTCTTGGCTGGCTTTGGGGCTGCGCCCTTCTGGCAAGCGGGGCAGGGCCGCGTGTCGGCGCTGCCCTGGCGCTGCTTGGGCCAGTTCTTCTGAACCTGCCAGGGGTGGCCTTTACCGGGATGGAAAATAGCCTGCACGCCCTGGCCGCGCTTGCGGTGCTGCTGGGGCTGTGGCGGTTTTTGAAGGATGGCAGGCTGGCGCCCTGGTTCGCCTTCGCGGTAATCGCAGCCCCGATGCCGCGGCTGGAGGGGTTGGCCTTGTCGCTGCTGGCGGCGGCCGCGGTGGCCTTGAACGGCCGGGTGCGGGCAGGGCTGGGCCTTGGGCTGGCGGCAGTGGCGCCGGTTGCGGCGTTCATGTTGTTTTTGACCATGATCGGCCTTGATCCCTTGCCAAGTTCAGTTCTGGTCAAGACCACGATTGGTGACCGCCGGTTTGACCCGCTTTTGACACTGGCGCTGAATCTTCGCGACTATCAGGGGCAGCTTGCCTTGGCGGTGGCGGTCGGAATGCCGCTGTTGTGCATGTTCACTCCGTCTTTACGGCAGCGCCCGGCCAAGGTTCTGATTGCGGTCTTGTCACTGAGCATCGCAGCCCACCTGTGCGCCGGGCAGTTTGGCTGGATGTTTCGCTACGAAACCTACCTGATCATTCTGATGGCCGCCGGACTTTGCCTTCTTGCGGCTCCGGGTGGGCGGGGCGCTTTGGGGTTGTCTGTCTTGGTCATGCTGATATCGGGCGTCAGAACTTTGCCATTGGTTGCCATCAACTATGTCTGGGCGGCGCGCGCGGTCCATCTTCAACAGGCGCAGATGGGGCGGTTCGCCGACGATTTTCTGCAAGCGCCGGTTGCCGTCAACGACATTGGCCGGGTCGCGTGGTCGCATGAACCCTATGTGCTGGATCTGTGGGGGCTGGGGTCGGCCGAAGCGCGGCATATTCGGGTGAGCGGCGAAACTGACGCCCCAAGCGGTTGGGCAGGAGCATTGGTCGCGAAACACGGCATCGGCTATGCGATGATTTACGACAAATGGCTTGGGACGAGTGTTGGTGCCGATTGGCGTGCGGTTGCCCATCTGACGATGGATAATCCCAAAGGTGGCTTCACTGCTTTCGACGTGACCTTTTATGCGACCGATGCCGCGCATGAACACCGGCTGCGCCAGACCGTGCGGGCTTTTGCTCCGACCCTGCCGCAAGACGCGCACCTGACCGAAGTGCCGTCGGCACCTTAAGCGAACAAATGTATCCGACCCGAATCCGGGATGAATTTCAGGCAGCACTTGCCGCCTGCCGACAGACGAAAAGGACCAGGCCGATGTCTGACAAAATGACCGACCGACACGCCCTTGTAGGCCGCGAACTGAAAGGCCAAATGCCTGGGTCCTGCATGAGGATCGCCACCGATATCATTGAATATACGTCCAAAGGCCTGTCTAAGCTCAATTCGGTCTCGGGCCATGACATGCAGGCTGCGGGGGCGAGCTTGGTGCAGGGGCTGGCCTATACGCTGGTCGGCGGGCGCGACTATGCGCACACCGCCTATGAGGCGATGGCGCTGCCCACCAAGGTTTCGGCCCGGAGTGCGCCCGCAGACGGGGCTGGCGCAATGTTCTTCTTTCGTTCTATTGTGGTGATGAATTTCCAGCTCCCGGAATCGCCCCGCAATGATTGTGTGCGTTTCAACCCTGTTCTTCGACATGAACAGTTTCTTCGCCTCGGTCGCGCAGGCCGAGGAACCGGGGCTGATGGGGCGTCCGGTGGGGGTGCTGACGACCGATGCGCCGGGGGCGGCCTGTATCGCCGCCAGTATCGAGGCGAAGCGGCGTGGCGTGGGCATGGGGACAAGGCAGCAGGAGGCGCGCCAGCTTTGCCCCGGCATCGTTTTCCGGGCGGTGAAGCACGATGTCTGTGTCGGCTATCACCATGCGATCCGGCGGGCGGCGGAAACAGTTCTGCCCATCGGCAGGGCTTGGTCCATAGACGAATTTTCTTGCGATCTCATAGGCTCGCAGCAGGATCTTGGCGTGGCACTGGATCTGGCGCGGCGGTTGCAGGCGGTGATCCTGCACGCCGTCAGCCCGGCCCTGCGCTGTTCGGTGGGGCTTGGCCCGAACCGGCTTTTGGCCAAGGTCGCGGCGGGGCTGGAAAAGCCGGGGGGCGTGCACTGGCTTTTGTCGCATATCCTGCCCGACCGTATCGCGCATCTGGCGCTGGACGATTTGCCGGGTATCTCCTGGCGGATGAAGGCGCGGCTGGAACGGGCGGGGATCGACGATATACCCGCACTTTACCGCATGGACCCAAAGGCGGCCCGCGCGCTCTGGGGCAGCGTGGCGGGCGAAAGGTTCCTGCGCGAGCTTCGGGGCGAGGTCACGGTCTGGCCGGAGACAAGGCGCGGCATGATCGGTCACGGGCAGGTGCTGACCGGGGCCAACCGTTCGCCCGAAGGGGCGCGGCTGGTGGCGCGGCGGCTCTTGGTCAAGGCTGCGGCGCGGCTCAGGCGCGAGGGTTTTTTTGCCCGCTCGCTGCAGGTCGGGGTGAAATGCGCGCGCCACGGTCGCGCCGGACAGGGCGGCGATATTCGCGCGACGCAGGACACGTTCTTTCTGCTCGAAACCTTCGAACGCTACTGGGCGCGGCTTTCCCTGGCAGAGCCTGTGGCGGTGAATGTGATGCTCGGGGGGCTGCTGCCGGTGGCAGCACATGTCCCCGATCTGTTCGAGAACCGGGCCGCGGGCGAACCCACCCGGCGCGAGACTTTGTGCGGCCTGATCGACCATCTCAATCACCGCTTCGGTCAAGATACGGTGCGTTTCGGGCAGCTGCCCCGGCACCGGGTGCCCTATACCGGGGCCAAGATCGCTTTCGGCCGGATTCCGGTCTGGGAGGATTTCACCGAATAGATACTTGCGGGCGCGGACTGCAATTCTCTGCCGAAAGGCGCGTAGCTTTTTTAAACAAACGGGCTGTGGGATGACTGTCAAAGCGGGCCTATGGCAGGTTGCCCTGTTGGGCGGGCTGCGGCAAGGCAGAACCCTGTCGCTGCCGTTGATAGCGGCGCTTTCGACGATACTGGTATTGGCGTTGGTCGAGGTTCTGGCCTGGCGGATCGCCGGGGTTTTTGAGTACCCGCTTGACGACGTCTATATCCATCTGGCGATTGCCAGCGGATTGGCGGACGGCGGCTACGGCATCAATACTGGCGAAGCGGCATCGGCCGCATCCTCAATTCTCTATCCGTTTTTGTTGTTGCCATTCCCGGACACTGAGTTTCAGCGCTATTTGCCGCTGGCGTGGAATGTCATAGGGGCAGCGGTCTGTGGATGGCTTTGGGGCAGGGTTCTGACTGAAGGTCGGCTCACCGGTCCGGTGGGTATTATCCTGGCCATAGCGGGGCCGATCGCGCTGAACTTTGCCGGGATCGCGTTTCTGGGGATGGAGCATAGCCTGCATACGGCGCTGACACTGGCCACCATCCTGGGCTTGCAATCCTATCTGCTGACCGGACGGATTGGTGGCGGATTTGTCGCGGCGCTGATCGTGGCGCCGTTGTTCCGCCTTGAGGGGGTTGCGCTGTCGCTGTTGGCGGTGGCGCTGATTGCCTGGCGCGGTCAGGTGCGGTCGGCACTGACCCTGGCGCTGGCGGTTGTTGCCCCGGTTGGCGGCTTTTGTGCCGCGCTGATGGCGATGGGACTGCCGCCCTTGCCAAGTTCGGTGTTGGTCAAGGCGGCAACGCCAGGGGCCGACGGGGCGGTTTCTGCGGCTGCCGCGCGCCTGGCGCGTAACCTGGAAATTGACGCCGGGGTGCTGCTGCTGGTGCTGTCGGGGTTTTGCGTGCTGCTGCCGCTGATCAATGCGCGACTGCGCATCAGTGCTGCGGGTGGTGTGCTTTTGGCTGTGGGTTTGGCGGGGATGGCGCATGTGAGTTTTGCGCGTGTTGGCTGGCTACACCGGTACGAGCATTATATCGTTGTGGCGCTGATTGCCGGGCTGGTTTTGGCGGCGCCCTTTGCGGGCCGCGGCATGGCAGTAGCACTTCGCATGGTCATGGTGGTATCGCTGATGGCGACATCGCTGTTTTGGGCGGACGGTGCTTTTCGCCTGAATGTGTACTTGCCGGCCTTGGCCCACCTGGAACAGGCGCAGATGGCGCGCTTTGCCCGTGAGGTGTTGCGCGCCCCGGTTGCCGTCAATGATCTGGGTCGGGTGGCCTGGAAAAACCCATACTATGTCCTTGATCTTTGGGGCCTCGCGTCCGAAAGGGCGCGGCGGATGCGTCTGCAACCTGCGCCGCCGAAGGGGTGGGCCGGGACACTGACCGCCGAACGGGGCGTGCGGTTGGCGATGATCTATGACGATTGGATCGGTGACGGGATCGGGCTGGACTGGGTCAGGATCGGCACCCTGGCGGTGGATCCTGAATATCGGCTGTTTGCCCAGACGGAAGTGAGTTTTTATGCCACCGAACCTGGGGCGGTGGCTGACCTTGCGGCAAAGCTGCGCGACTTTGCCCCAAGCGTCCCCGCCGGAGCACATCTGTGTGTCCTGTCCGCTTGCCGCCCTTAAGATTGCCACCCGTCACGATGGAGAACGACATGACCGAAAAATTGGAACAGTGGAAGGCGCTGGTGGGCAAAGAGCTGAAGGGCAAGACGCCTGAGGCTCTGTGCTGGAACACCCTGGAGGGGATTTCGGTCAAGCCGCTTTACACCGAAGCTGATACCGCGGGGTTGCCGCATATGGGCAGTTTTCCCGGTATGGCCCCGTTCACGCGCGGGGTGCGCGCCTCGATGTATGCGGGGCGTCCCTGGACGATCCGGCAATATGCGGGGTTCTCAACTGCCGAGGAGTCCAACGCCTTTTACCGTAAGAACCTTGCGGCCGGGCAGCAGGGCGTGTCGGTCGCCTTTGATCTGGCCACCCACCGGGGCTACGATTCCGATCATCCGCGCGTCGTGGGCGATGTGGGAAAAGCGGGTGTGGCCATTGATTCTGTCGAGGACATGAAAATCCTGTTTGCTGGCATCCCCTTGGATCAGGTCTCGGTTTCGATGACCATGAACGGCGCGGTGATCCCGGTTCTGGCGTCGTTCATCGTCGCGGGCGAAGAGCAAGGCGTGCCGCGCGCGGCGCTGTCAGGGACGATCCAGAACGATATCCTCAAGGAATTCATGGTGCGCAACACCTATGTTTATCCACCGGAACCGAGCATGAGGATCGTCGCCGATATCATTGAATATACGGCCAAAGAGATGCCAAAGTTCAACTCCATCTCGATCTCGGGCTATCACATGCAGGAGGCGGGGGCGAACCTGGTGCA
>JANMDM010000047.1:0-5661 GCA_031376305.1 Pseudomonadota bacterium
TCCACCACGGGCCGACGGCGTGGGCTTTGATCGCAAACCGCGCCCGCCTCGGGCCGAAGGCGCAGGTTTTGACCGCAAGCCACGCCCACCTCGGGCCGAAGGCGCAGGCGTTGACCGCAAGCCGCGCCCTGACGGCGCCGGCAGGGGACCCGGCAAGGCACCCAATAGCGGGCCGCGTTCAGGCCCACGGTCAGGTCCAGCCGGCGGCGCGGGCAAACCGCCTCGCAGACCCGGCAAGAAATAGCCGATCCCGCAGATAAAATGCTGCTGATCTTGCGACCGGCCACAAGGGCTGGTCTTATTGTGTTGAAACACTCTTGGCCGCACTAGCGGGCCGTGCCAGACTCGCGCTAGGGTACGGGGGGAAAACATGCAAGATTCCATGGAAATGGCAGCCATCTCATTTCGCCCTGCAACTGCCTGAGGTCTGTCGCGTTTCATGGAGTGTTTTTGGGCTTTCCGCCTCCGCCCTGTTGCCCTTGCTCTGGCGTTTGGCTCGGTTTTTGGCGCTTGCACCACCGAGTTGCCACCTGCAGATCACCAGCGCCCGTCCAGCCTGGGCGACACGGCACCACCAGAGGCGATGGTCACACCGCCTGATGCCGAGACCCTGACGGCCCAAGCGTATTACCAGCGAATCCAGGCGAATTATTTGGCGCAAGGGATGCTGCGCACCGACAGCGGCGGCGCTGATGCACCGTTTGATGCCCACGATCTTGCCGAAAACGTCCAACGCATCGCCTTTTTTGACGAGTTTGCGCAACAGGGAGGCAGCTTGATCGCGGGCGGCGCCGAAGGGCGGCTCCACCGCTGGCAAAGCCCGTTACGACTATCCCTTGAATTTGGCCCTTCGGTTCCGCTTGCCCAGCGCAGCCGGGATCTTGCCGATGTTGCGGCCTATATTGCGCGGTTGTCGCGGCTCACGGGTCTGCAGATCCGCCTTGTCGCGAAGAACCCGAATTTTGTAGTGCTGGTGCGATCGCCGGCCGAACGTCGGCAGGCAGGGGTGCGCATCAGAGCTTTTGCACCCGGCACGTCGCAGGCGGCGCTCAATTCGGCTCTGGCGTTGAAGCCGGACATCTATTGTACGGTGTTCAGCTATTCCTCCGGGCGCAGCGCCGACTATGACCGTGCGCTGGCGGTGATCCGGTCGGAACTGCCGCCCTTGATGCGCAAGGCCTGCTTTGAAGAAGAGATCGCCCAAGGCCTGGGCCTGATCAACGACAGCCCGCGCGCGCGCCCCTCGATCTTTAACGACACCGAAGAATTCGCGCTGCTGACGCGCCAGGACGAGTTGATGCTGCGCATCCTTTACGATCCACGTCTGCGCCCCGGTATGACGCTCGACGTCGCACAGCCGATCATCGAAACGATTGCCGCCGAGCTTTTGCCCGGCGAAAGTTGAGCAGCTTAAGGAGAGTGACATGGGTATTCTTGATTTTCTGACCGGCGAATTCATTGATGTCATCGAATGGACGGATGACACCCGCGACACGATGGTCTGGCGGTTTGAACGGCAGGGCCATGCGATCAAATATGGCGCCAAGCTGACGGTGCGCGAGGGGCAGGCGGCAGTTTTCATCCACGAAGGCCAGCTCGCCGATGTCTTCACGCCGGGGCTTTACATGTTGGAGACCAACAACATGCCGGTGCTGACCACGCTTCAGCACTGGGATCACGGCTTCAAATCACCCTTCAAATCCGAGATTTATTTCGTCAACACCACGCGGTTCACCGATCAAAAATGGGGCACCAAGAACCCGATCATGGCCCGGGATGCAGAATTTGGCCCGGTGCGCCTGCGGGCCTTTGGCAGCTACGTGATGCGGGTGACCGATCCGGGCAAGTTCATGACCGAAATCGTCGGCACCGATGGCGATTTCGCCGCCGATGAGATCAGTTTCCAGACCCGCAACATCATCGTGCAGGAATTCAGCCGGATGATTGCCGGTTGCGGTATTCCGGTTCTGGACATGGCCGCCAATACCCAAAAGCTGGGCGAACTGGTCGCCAAGGCGATTGCCCCGGCGATCGAGGCATATGGCCTGTCTATTCCGGAATTCTACATCGAAAACATCTCGCTTCCCGAAGCGGTCGAGGCGATGTTGGACAAACGCACCTCGATGGGAATCGTCGGCGATCTGAACCGGTTCACGCAATATTCGGCGGCCGAAGCGCTGGGCAGTGGCAACAGTGCCGCAGGCGGCGCCATGGGGGCGGCAATCGGCGCGGGCATGGGCATGGGCATGGGCGCGCAGATGACGCCTGGCGGCCCTTGGGGATCAGGGGCGGCAAACCCGACAGCCGCGCCCCCGGCCCCGCCGCCCGCGGAAAGTGTCTGGCACATCGCCGAAGATGGCGCGGCCAAGGGGCCGTTCGGGCGCGCCAATCTGGCGCGGATGGCAACGGACGGCACCTTTACCCGCGCGACTTTGGTCTGGTCACCGGGGCTTGATGGCTGGAAGCCTGCAGGCGACATCACCGAACTGGCGCGGATCTTCACGGTTCTGCCACCCCCGGCCCCGCCTGCGGCCCCGAAAGTCTGAGGCAGGCGCCCCAGCATGGATGATCGCCTTCAGGATCATAACTTCCCCTGCCCGGCCTGTGGTGGATCGCTCCACTTTGCGCCGGGCGAGGGGCAACTGATTTGCGATCATTGCGGTCACACCGAACTCTTGGGCAGGGAACGTCGCCAGCCCGGCTCGATCCCCGAAACGGCTTTCCGGCGCGGCATCGAAGCCTCACTGCCCGAAGCGGAAACCGAAACCCGCCGGATCAGTCGCTGCCCGAATTGCGGCGCCGAGATCGAATTCGATCCCGCCGTCCATGCCGCGACCTGCCCATTTTGTGCAACCCCGGTGGTGGCGGACCCCGACCCCACGCGGCGGATCAAACCCAAAGGCGTGGCCCCCTTTATCGTCACCGGCACGCAGGCGCGCGCGGCAATGGCCAAATGGCTGGGCAGCCTTTGGTTTGCCCCCAATGGCCTTCTGGAATACGCCCGCAAGGGCCGGGCGCTTGACGGGGTCTATGTGCCGTTCTGGACCTTCGATGCGCAAACCGCGTCCAGCTATACCGGGCAGCGCGGCACGATCTATTATGTGAGCGAATCTGTGCAGGTGCGCGATCAACAAGGCAATATCCGCAGCGAAATGCGCCAGGTTGCCCGCGTCCGCTGGGCGCAGGTATCCGGCCGCGTCGGGCGGTTTTTTGATGATGTGCTGGTGCTGGCCTCCCGGTCACTTCCGCAGGGCAACACCGAGGCGCTGAAGCCCTGGGATCTGTCGCGGTTGGAACCCTACCAGCCTGAATATCTGGCAGGGTTCCGGGCCGAGACCTATACCATCAGCCTTGACGACGGCATGGATGAGGCGCGCGGATATATGGACCGGATGATCGAACGCGACGTACGTTTCGACATCGGCGGCGACCGTCAGGAAGTGGCCTCGATTGATACCGACGTGAGTGCCGTGACCTTCAAACACGTCCTCTTGCCGGTCTGGACGGCGGCCTATCGCTTTCGTGGCAAAAGCTTCCGCTTTGTCGTCAACGGTCAAAACGGCAAGGTCGAGGGCGAGCGGCCGTGGTCGGCGGTCAAGATCGTCTTGGCGCTTTTGCTTTTGGCATGCGTGATCGGGGGAGGCGTGTGGCTGTCGCAAACACCCGAGGTGCAAAAATTGTTGCAAGGCAACTGAACCGTCAGGTCAGGCGGAGGGCATAAATCATCTTTCAAAAAGGTTTCGGCCCGACTTGCAAATCCCCTTGTCAGGATCAAAGGGCGCGGTATGAAGGCATCGTTACCGCAAACATCTGCTGAAAAGGAACATCCGATGATCCTGTGCTGCGGCGAAGCCCTCATCGACATGCTGCCCCGCGAAACAGCCGCGGGCGAGGCGGCTTTCGCCCCCCATGCCGGGGGGGCGGTCTTCAACACTGCCATTGCCCTTGGCCGTCTGGGGGCGCCTGCCGGATTCCTGTCAGGCCTGTCGACCGATCTGTTCGGCGCGGTTCTGCGCAATACGCTGGCGGCCAGCCATGTCGATACCAGCCACGCCATTGGATCAAACCGCCCGACCACGCTGGCTTTCGTCAAACTGGTTAACGGTCAGGCAAGTTATGCCTTTTACGACGAAAACACCGCCGGGAGGCTGATCCGGCCTGCCGATCTGCCCACCCTGCCCGCCGACATCACGGCGATGTTCTTCGGTGGCATCTGCCTGATGGTCGACCCCAGTGGCGAAACCTATGAGGCGCTGATGCAGCGCGAGGCCGCCACCCGTGTCACCATGATCGACCCCAATATCCGCCCTTCCTTTATCACCGACCCGGTGGCCTACCGCGCCCGTATCGCCCGGATGATGGCGCTGGCCGATATTGTGAAACTGTCGGATGAAGACCTGCACTGGCTGGAGGGGGCCGGTGATCTGACGGCGCTGGCACGCGGCATTCTCGCCAAAGGCCCCAAAGCGGTGTTCATTACCGAAGGGGCATCGGGCGCCCGCGCCATTACCGCCAACCATGAGGTGGTGGTGGCGGCAAAACCGGTCACGGTTGCCGATACGGTCGGGGCCGGCGACACCTTCAACGCCGGGCTGCTGGCCGCCCTGCATCAGGCGGGGGCGCTGACCAAACCAGCCCTGGCCGCCCTGACAGCCGACACCTTGCGCGACGCGCTGACCCTGGGGGTGACATCCGCCGCCGTCACCGTTTCGCGCCCCGGTGCCAACCCACCCTGGGCGGCGGAACTGGTCTGATGCGCGCCCTGCTGCAGCGGGTGAGCGAGGCGCGGGTGACTGTCGCCGGACGCGTGACGGGCGAAATCGGCCCCGGCCTGCTGATCCTGATCTGCGCCATGGCGGGCGATGGCGAGGCGCAATCCACTGCCCTAGCCGCCAAGATCGCCAGACTGCGGATCTTCAAGGATGGGGCAGGCAAGATGAACCGATCGCTTCTGGACACCGGCGGCGCGGCGCTGGTGGTCAGCCAGTTCACACTGGCCGCCGATACTTCCCGCGGCAACCGCCCCGGCTTTTCGACCGCGGCCGGACCCGAGCAAGGCCGCCACCTATACCAGCATTTTTTGGCGGCGTTGGCCGCGCTGGGGATACCAGTGGCCAAAGGCGAGTTTGGGGCGGATATGGATGTGAGTCTGGTCAATCAGGGTCCGGTGACGATTTGGCAGGAAAACTGACGCCTTAACTGCGGCGCGCCCGAAGCCTCCGGCGGGAGTATTTCGACAAAGAAAAATACCGGCGGTTGACCCGGTTATCCCTGTGGGGTCATCGACTGACGCTGGCGGGCGCGCTCCAGTCCCAGCTGGCTTTCGCGCCAGATAATGACGATCCCGGCAAGGATCACCAATGCCGCCCCGAAAAGCACAATGCCCGACGGCACCTCTCCAAAGCCGAAATAGCCGACGGTCAGCGCCATGATCATCGAGGCATATTCAAAGGGCGCTACAACCGACGCTGGCGCGTGCCGGTAAGAAGATGTCAAAAGCACTTGCCCAACCCCGCCCAGAAGCCCGGCGCAGACGAGAAGTGCGAAGGGTCCCGGTGCGGGCCAGACCCAGCCGAAGGGCAAGGTTAGCAGGGACAACAAAGCGGCGTTGACCGAGAAGAAGAAGACAATGGCGGTGGTGGTTTCTTCAGCCACCAGCCG
>JANMDM010000018.1:0-6760 GCA_031376305.1 Pseudomonadota bacterium
CCGAAAAGCCGATCATCCCCGTCGCCAGCTTCGATGATGTCGTTTCCGTCGCCGCCATAGAGTGCATCGTTTCCCAGATCCCCCGACAGAAAGTCGTTGCCGGCCCCGCCGTTCAGGGTGTCGTCGCCATTGTTGCCTTCAAGATAGTCATTCCCGCCGCCGCCCATCAGGCTGTCATTGCCGTCCAGCCCCAGAAGGCTGGTATCTTCGGTGGTTGCACTCAGGGTGTCAGCGCCGGCTGTGCCGTAGATCAGGGCAGTGGTGGTGATCGGCGCGAACCGGGTCAGACGCAGCATTTGCGACTGTGCGAAAGCCGTCAGCGGGATCGGATTTCCATCAAAGCTTTCAACGTGGATTGTCGTGCCAAGATAGCTGATGTCTGCCCCGGAGGCGGTTGAGGTCATGGTCAACTGGCCGAGGTTGCGCAAAAGCGGGAACGAGGTCAGATCGAGCCTGTCGACACCCGGCTGATAATCGGCGATCTGAAGGGTGCTGGGGCTGGTGGACAGCACGAACAGATCGCTGCCCGCCCCGCCGTAAAGCACCGCAGCACTGCCGGGACCGCCCGCCACCAGAATATCATCGCCAGCGCCGCCATAAATCGCCGTGGTGCCTGCACCGGCAAACAGCAGGTCATTGTTCGCGGTGCCGGTTTGAATGCCGGGGTCTTTGAACAGGGAAATACCGATTGGCCCCAGGGTCAGGTCAAGCTGGGTGATGCCAGTCTCGGACCCGCTGGCCACAAAAACACTGGTCCGACCGCCGACCTGCACAGCGGCGATCGAGGTGACATCGGCCAGCGACATAGCGGGGGTGTCGGCGATGGTTAAAAGCTGGATCAGCCTGCCATCAGGCAGGACCGTCATCACTTCGATTCCGTCATCCGATCCACCAGCCAGAACAAAGGCGCGGGTACCAAGTTGCAACGTCGCCAAGGCCGTCGCTCCGGCAAAACGTGTGCCAAGGTCGTCAACGACGTGGTCGGCTTCGTAAAAGCTGCCACCCGGTAACAGACGAAAAACCGACAGCGATGAACTTTCGGAGGCGGCGGCGATCACATAGGTGATGCCGTGCACCGTGACACTGCCAACATCAGTCGGTTTGGACATGCCGGTTCCGGCCATGGCGGTGATCTGGCCTACTGCCGTCAGGGTGCCGTTGCTGGCAATGGCGTAGCTGGATATCACATTGCCCACGGCAGAAGCGGTGAGCAGGAAGTTGCCGTTGGCGGTTTGGGCGATGCTCATGGCGTCAAGGTTTGGACCGGCGGGCGGGAAGGGCGGCGGCGCCAGGGGTGTCAGCCCCCCATTGGCGGCCAAGGCGAATGCCTGCGGCTGCGACGACCCTTCGGGGGCAAGGTATACATAGGTCGCGCCGCCAATTGTCACGCCGGCAACGGCCGTTGGGTCGATGACCAGTGGCGTGTTCAAAGATCCGCCAAAGGTGTTGGCGCCGGTCAGGGTGTAGCTTGCCCAACCCGACGGGGTCAGGCCCGCCGCGATCAGATTGCCGCCGCCAACGCCATTGGCAAAGACGCCGATATGCGGGGTGGTGTTATGATGGACGGCAGCCGAGTAGCCTTGCACGGCGATCAGGCTGGCGGGGCCGCTTAGCCCCGAGATATCGAAAACCGCCAGACCGGCGCCAAGGCCGGGTCGTGCGGCTGAGTAGAGCCGGGGCTGGCCATTGATCCAGGTGATCTCAAGGTCGGTGATCCCGATCATGAAGGTCGGGATGCCGGCCCCAAGCTGAGTGCTGTATGTGACACTGACCATGACTTCTGCCCCCGGAAAACACCAATTCGCGTGCGCCCCGGAGGATATCCATGATGTCTTAACGGACCCTGAGCGGTATTTCCGTCAGGTTGCCCGGCTTCCTGCGTCAGTCTGCTTCGGCCAGAAGTGCTTGCAGATCAAGACGCTTGGTGCTCATGTCCAGCGCGCCTGTGGCATCGCGCGGCCATTCTGCTTCGGGACGGTCGCGGTAGAGTTCAACACCGTTGCCGTCGGGGTCGCGCAGATAGATCGCTTCGCTGACACCGTGATCCGATGCCCCATCCAGCGGCCAGTCGGCGGTGACCAGTTGTTGCAACACGCGCGCCAGATCGCGGCGCGACGGGTAGAGGATGGCGCTGTGGTAAAGGCCGGTGTGTCCGGGGGCAGGGGGAGTGCCGCCTTTGCTTTCCCAGGTATTCAGCCCGATGTGGTGGTGATACCCCCCCGCCGACAGGAACGCCGCGTCAGAACCGCGGCGCTGCATGATCTGCATACCAAGAATGCCTGCGTAAAAGCCAATAGCGCGATCAAGATCGGCGACCTTGAGATGGACGTGGCCGATACGGGTTGCGGCCGGTGCAACATAGGGCATGTGAGTCTCCTGTGAGTTTGCTACCTTCAAATAGGCCCATAAAGGACTTTGGGAAAGTCACGGGATGCGCATGTATGCTGTGCGTAAACGAACATATTAGGAGTCTTGGTGCGAAAAATATCAACTATACGATGCATGTCGAGAGGAAACCCAGCCGCAAGCTTGTCCGGGCGGTAGCTTGGGCTTATTGCACAGGTGCTTTGCTGCCCCCACACAGGGCAGCAAAGCCTGCCGGGAACAGGGTTAAGAAGGATCCAGCGGGGGACATCAGGCGGGGCCTTAGCTGCGGCGCGAGCGGATCATCCCGGTGATCTCAAGCGTGCGCGCAAGGATCGGCTGGGCAATGGCATCGGCGCGGTCGGCCCCGTCGCCAAGGATGCGGTCGATCTCGGCGGGGTCGGACATCAGGCGCTTCATCTCATCTGCAATGGGGGCAAGTTTTGCTACGGCCAGATCGGCCAGCGCCGGCTTGAAGGTGCCAAAGCCCTTGCCTGCATATTGGCCAATGACTTCGGCCGGGGTCATATCCGCAAGGGCTGCATAGATATTCACCAGATTCTTCGCATCGGCACGGTCCTTTAGCCCCTCGACGGTTTCCGGCAGGGGTTCGGAATCGCTTTTCGCCTTGCGGAACTTCTGGGCGATCAAGTCGGCATCGTCGGTCAGGTTGATGCGGCTGGCGTCCGAGGGGTCCGATTTCGACATTTTCTTGGTACCGTCGCGCAGGGACATGACGCGGGTTGCCGCCCCCTCGATCACCGGCTCGGTAATGGGAAAGAAGTCGACGCGGTAATCGTGGTTGAACTTGGCGGCGATGTCGCGGGTCAGCTCGACATGCTGCTTTTGATCCTCGCCCACCGGTACCATCGTGGCGTGATAGAGCAAGATGTCGGCAGCCATCAGCGACGGGTAAGCATAAAGACCAAGGCTGGCGTTTTCCGAATTCTTCCCGGCCTTGTCCTTGAACTGGGTCATGCGGTTCATCCACCCCAGCCGCGCCACGCAGTTGAAAATCCAAGCCAGTTCGGCATGGGCGGAAACCTGGCTCTGGTTGAACAGGATCGAGCGTTTGGGGTCGATCCCTGCCGCCAGAAAGCCTGCCGCCGCCTCGCGGGTTTGCTGGCGCAGCTTGTCGGGATCCTGCCAGACGGTGATCGCGTGCAGATCGACCAGACAATAGATCGTCTCGATGCCTGCATTCTGCTTTTCGACAAAGCGCTTCAGCGCGCCAAGGTAATTGCCCAGCGTCAGCCCACCCGAGGGCTGGATGCCCGAGAAAATCCGCGGGGTGAACTTCGAATTGGCGGCGGTCATCGGCGGCTCCGTCTGGATATTTGCGCCAGCCTCGCGTATCGCAGGGGCAATGCCCCGTCAACACGCCAGCCCGAAGCGGAGATAGTGATGCGTGATGGATATGATGCCTCGCCGGTGAACCCGGTGCCGCTGGTGGTCTGGCTGGTGGTGCTGCCATTGGTGGCGATGGAAATCGTGCTGAGTGCCGGAGAGTCGGGCTATGCTGGCGGGCCGATGGGCATTGGGTGGCGGCAAGATGCGCTGCAACGCTTTGCGCTGGCTCCGCAGGCACTTGGTCAGATGGTCGAAACCGGGCGCTGGAATGCGGATTATGCAATGCGGCTGCTGACCTATCCGTTCGTTCACGCCAGCCTCACCCATGCGCTCTTTGCCGGTGTTTTCATTCTGGCCTTGGGCAAGTTCGTGGCGGAAGTGTTCCGGCCGTGGGCGTTTCTGGTCATTTTCTTTAGTGCGGCGATTGTCGGCGGCTTGGCCTATTCAGTAGTTCCGGCTGTGCATCTGGCGTTGTTTGGCGGCTATCCGGCGGCCTACGGCCTGATCGGGGCCTTTACCTTCATTCTTTGGGCAAGGCTCGGGGCGTTGCAGGCCAACCGCGCCCGCGCCTTCACGATGATCGGCTTTCTGTTGGGCATCCAGTTGTTGTTCGGGCTATTGTTCGGTGGCAATTTTGACTGGATCGCCGATGTCGCAGGATTTGCCACGGGTTTCCTTTTGTCTTTCGTCGTGGCCCCCGGCGGCCCGGCCCATCTGCTGTCGAAGCTGCGTCAGCGCTGACGGCTGAAGCCTGCACGGAAGTCGGATGGCCTGAACGCTCCGATCGCCAAGGCCGCGACCCCATAAACCGCAAAGCCGGACAGGCACAAGATTGCCAGCGCCCAAAAGCGCTGGCCGCCGGTGTTCAGCGCCTGATGCAAAACCATCTCGGCCCCCCACAGAAAAGCACCCATTACGCCCGACGCTGCAAGTATGCGTGGTGCGCGGGCGCGAAACCGGTCGTCGCCGCGCGCCGCGTCGCCCATTTTGCGGCTGCCCCACCACAGTTGCAGGGTCATCACCCAGCCCGAAACCGTGGTGCCAATGGCAGCCCCGATGAAGCCGATGAAAGGCGCCAGACCCACCGCCAGCACCGCGTTCACCACCATCGACAGGAGCGCAAAGCGAAACGGGCTGCGGGTGTCTTCGCGGGCGAAATACAAAGGTTGCAGCACCTTTTGCAGCACGAAGGCAGGCAGACCGACGCCGTAGACCGCCAGCGCCAGCGCCGTGGGCGCGGTGTCGGCCGCGGTGAAAGCCCCGCGTTGGAACAAGACTTCGATCAAAGGCACGGCGATCACCACCAGGGCCACGGCGGCGGGCAGGGTCAAAAACAGCGCGAATTCGCTGGCGCGGCTCAGCGCATGGCGGCTGCCGCCCACGTCGCCCGCCTTCAGGCGGCGCGAGATATCGGGCAAAAGCACGATGCCGATGGCAATGCCGACCACCCCCAGCGGCAGCTGATAAAGCCGGTCGGCATAGCTGAGCCAGGCAATCGCCCCGTCAAAGAAACTGCCGACCTGCCGGCCGACCAGAAGATTGATCTGCACCACGCCGCCGGCCAGCACCGCAGGTCCGGCAATCGCCATCAGGCGGCGCATGTCCGGCGTCAGCCTTGGGCGTCTGAGCCGCAGGGGATAGCCCATCCGCGCCGCCGCCACCCAGACCATCGCCAGTTGGGCGATCCCGGTCAGCGGTGTCGACCATGCCAGCGTCAGCCCCATGTCCCAGCCCGCGCGGTGCGCATAGATCATCGCACCGATGAAGATGATGTTCAAAAGCACCGGCGCGCCCGCCGCTGCGATGAACCGTCCGCCAGCGTTCAACAGGCCCGAGAGCAGCGCCGTCAGCGAGATGAAGAAGATATAGGGAAAACAAATGCGCCCGTATTCGACGGCCAGAGGCAGCCGCGCATCACCGGCGAACCCGCCCGCCATCGCCAGCACCAGCCAGGGCATCGCCAGCATTGCCACCACCGAGACCAGAGCCACGACCAGCGCCAGTCCGGCAAAGGCATCTTCCGCAAAGCCTCTGGCATCCTCATCGCCTTGCAGTTTCTTGGAAAAGAGCGGCACGAAGGCGACGTTGAACGCCCCTTCGGCAAAGAACCGGCGAAACATGTTCGGCAGCGAAAAGGCCACAAGGAACGCCTCGGCGACCGGCCCGGTGCCCAGATAATTGGCGGTCAGCACGTCGCGGGCAAAGCCCGCTATGCGGCTTAGCAGGGTCCATGCCCCCACGGTCAGGAAGCCACGGATCAATTTTATCGGTTTCATAGGTTTTGTGCCCGTTCCGCGCCTTCGGTGATCGCTACGCGCAGTTTTTTCTCAAGGCTGTCTTGCTTCGGCTTGGCATGAAGTTTCAAGCCGAACATGTCCTTGACGTAGAATGTATCCACCACCTGCGCCCCGTAAGTCGCGATCACAGCGCTGGCGATATAGATATTGTTGGCCGCCAGTGTTCGGGTCAGATCGTGCAAAAGCGCCGGGCGGTCGCGGGTATCAACCTCGATGATCGTGTAGATTTCCGAGCCTTCATTGTCGAAGGTGATCGAGGTTGGAAAGCGGAACTGCCGTTCGCTTTTGCGGATCTTGTCGCGGTCCTTCAACGCGTCGCGTGCCACCACTTCACCCTTCAGGGTCTTTTCGATCGTGGTTTTCAGGCGCGGGATCCGCGCCATGTCAAAGGGATGACCCTCGGCGTCCTGCACCCAGAAAATCGCCGTCGCGTAACCATCTTTGGAGGTATAGGTGCGGGCGTCCACCACGTTCGCACCCGACAGTGCCAAGGCCCCCGCCAACCGCGAAAAAATGCCGGGGTGATCGGCCAGGGCGAAACAGGCGCGGGTGGCATCGCGGTCGATATCGGGTTCGATGTCAATGCGGATCTCATCTTCCGGGATTTCGCGCAAGAGCCGCGCAAAAATCACATGCGCTTCGGTCGACAGGCCCTGCCAATAGGGATCATAATGGCGCGCGGTTTCGCGGCGCAGGTCTTTGGCGTCCCAATCGGTCAGTGCCTCGCGCAAGCTGCGCTTGGAGTCGTC
>JANMDM010000028.1:0-6891 GCA_031376305.1 Pseudomonadota bacterium
GCTTCTGCTTCAAACGTCAGGGCATGGAAGTTGGACACCAGAATTTCCACACGCACCGGGCGCGACCCCTTCAGCCCCTTTGCCCCCAGCTGCGCGGCATTGCGGACCAGACCTTCGACCTGCGCATAGCGGTCACCCGGCTTGTCTTCACGCCAAACGATATCGGCATTGGGGGCGATGGAGCGTTCTTCAGACACGGACAAGGTGCGGGGCACGGTCACTTTCACATCCGCCAAACGCCAATTGCGCGAGACTTCCGATGAAACCGGATTCTCGTAGAAGGTGCGGAAGGTGTTTAGCCCCACGCAAGCGGTCATCAACATCACTGTGGACAAAGCCACCGTCAGAACAATACGGCGCGACATACCCATCTTAACACTCCTTACTCAGCCAAAAAACAAACCCCAACGCGGCACGAATCTGCTTATCCGCAGCCATTGCAACTGAAACCATCGCCTCTGTGCCATTACTACAGGCTTAAACACAAAGTCGCGGGGAAAAAGCTTGTGGTATTCAGAACCCGTGAGCTGCGTGTGAATATTGCCAGCCATTCACCCCCCGGTGGCTGCCAGGTCGGCGGTGCAGATGCGCGCTTGCCTCAAAGGCATGGCATCGGACTTTGCCATGCCCAACCGGGGCCTCAGTTGATCAGTGTCGGTTTGGTCAGGTGCGGAGATTGGTTGGGAAGCACGCCCAAGCGCCTTGCCACTTCGGTATAGGCATCTGTGAGATTGCCCAAATCGCGGCGAAACACATCCTTGTCGAGCTTTTCACCGGTTTTTACATCCCACAACCGGCAGCTGTCCGGGCTGATTTCATCGGCCACGATCAGCCGCATGAAATCGCCATCCCAGATGCGGCCAATCTCGATTTTGAAGTCGATCAGCTTGATGCCGACAGCATACATGACCCCCGACAGGTAGTCATTGACCCGCAAAGCCAGCGAAATAATGTCGTCCATATCCTGCTGGCTGGCCCAGCCGAACGCCAGGATGTAATCCTCTGACACCATCGGGTCGCCCAAGGCATCGTTCTTATAGCTATATTCAACGATGGGGCGCGGCAGCGGTGTGCCTTCTTCCATCCCGAGCCGCTTGGAAATCGAGCCTGCGGCGAAGTTGCGCACGATCACTTCCAGGGGGATGATCTCGACCTGGCGGATCAACTGCTCACGCATATTGATGCGGCGGATGAAGTGGTTGGGCACGCCAATATTGGTCAGCCCGATCATGAAGAATTCCGACAGGCGGTTGTTCAAGACGCCTTTGCCCTCGATCGTCGCTTTCTTCTGGGCGTTGAAGGCGGTGGCATCATCCTTAAAGTACTGGATGTAGGTGCCAGGCTCCGGGCCTTCATACAGGATCTTGGCCTTGCCTTCGTAGACTTTCTTGCGACGTGACATGGCTGCTCCGTTCGACCTGTGGCGCGCGACCGGGGTTGGGGTGGCCGCGCCCCGGCCCTCGCCTTGCGGCCCCTATAGGCCAAGCTGCAAAGGGCTGCAAGGCAGCCGTCGGGCGGCGCGGCGTGGTTTGGGGTTGGAATCTGTGGTTCGGCACAGTTGGACCGGCAGTATTCCGGCCTTGGGGCCGCAATCTTGTCAGCGGGGGACTTGCAGGGCAGGCTGCGGACGGGCATATGAGAAGAAATGCAGAGGTACTTACGAGGGCCCTAAATGACCACCTTCGACGAACGTGAAATGGCATTCGAGAATAAATTCGCCCATGACGAAGAGCTGCGCTTTCGCACCGAAGCGCGACGCAACAGGCTGTTAGGCCTTTGGGCGGCGGGATTGATGGGCAAGTCAGCCGAAGAAGCCGTAGTGTACGCCAAAGCCGTGGTGGCATCGGATATCGCACAATCCGGCGACGAAGATGTGTTTCGCAAAGTCGCAGACGATCTGGGCACCAAGTCCGACACGGTGACAATCCGCACAAAGATGGCCGAATTGCTGACCGAGGCCAAGCGCCAGATGATGACGGAAAGCTGACTGCAAAGGCGCGGGCAAACTGCGGCCAACCGGGACATGTAAGTGCTGGTGCAATCTTCCGGCGCCAGGCGCATCCAAACCAATACCGCCGCACCCAATCTACAGGACACTGGCCTCCGCCATTCGCCAAAAACCGCTGTTAACACCGATGATGAATAAGTTGCGTTTGATAAATGCGGAGCGGCGTGGCAATTGGGGGGAAAGCCTCTGCCAGACGGCAGACGATCTGTTTTTGCGCGCCATGTCATCATAGAAAGACCAATTCATGTCAGATCCGCTTTCCCGTCTGCTCAAAACCCGCGACTGGCTTTTGGCCGACGGCGCAACCGGCACCAATCTGTTCAATATGGGGCTTGAGGCGGGCGAGCCGCCGGAGTTTTGGAACGTTGACCGCCCCGACAGCATCCGCAGCCTTTATCGCGGCGCCGTTGAGGCGGGCAGTGACATCTTCCTGACCAATACCTTTGGTGGCAATGCCTCACGGCTGAAACTTCACAACGCGCAATCCCGGGTCCATGAGTTAAACCGGATTGGTGCCAGCCTGGCGCGCGAAATTGCCGACGCAGCCGGTCGCACGGTCATTGTTGCAGGCTCGGTCGGCCCGACGGGCGAGATCATGATGCCGATGGGGACGCTGACCCATGAACTGGCGGTCGAGATGTTTCACGAACAGGCAGAGGGTCTGAAAGACGGCGGGGCTGACGTGCTTTGGGTCGAGACAATTTCTGCGCCCGAAGAATACCGTGCCGCCGCCGAGGCATGTGCCTTGGCAGGCATGCCGTGGTGCGGCACCATGAGCTTTGACACCGCCGGGCGGACAATGATGGGACTGACCTCTGCTAGTATGGCGGCAATGGTGGAAAAACTGCCCAGCCCGCCCCTGGCATTTGGGGCCAATTGCGGGGTTGGTGCTTCGGATTTGATGCGCACGCTCTTGGGGTTCGCCGCCGCCGGGACGGAACGCCCGATCATCGCCAAGGGCAATGCCGGGATTCCAAAATATCATGACGGTCATATCCATTACGACGGCACGCCCGAGTTGATGGGCGAATATGCCGTTCTGGCCCGCGACGCGGGGGCGACAATCATCGGCGGGTGTTGCGGCACTATGCCCGATCACTTGCGGGTCATGCGCGCCGCCCTGGAGCAGCGCCCGCGCGGCCCACGCCCGACACTGGACGAGATCACTGCCAAACTTGGCGGCTTTTCATCAACCTCGGATGGAACCGATGATAAAGGGCCTGAGCGGCGCGAACGAACCGGGCGGCGCCGTATCTAAGGGCCGCGCCCTTTCAGCGAACCACCCCCTTGGGGGCAACGGCTGTTGCCCGACGGCTCAATCGGGTTCCGCCGACGGCGTGGCATGTCCCGTCGGCGGCATCCGTCGGTCTTAGTGCATAACCAGCACCGGCAAGCTCGAATGCGACAAGAGCTTGGTGGTTTCATTGTCAAGTATCTTCCCGAGCAAACCATAACGATCATGCGCGGGCATCACCACCAGATCGCAATCCTGGGCTTCAGCCGCCATTCTGACGGCCACGTTCAGGTGGCGGTGCTCGGCATGGATATGCGTGCAGGCAACACCCGACGCCCGGACTTTCTGCTCAAGTCGGTCGTCAACCCGCATATGCGCTTCGTTCAACCGCTGATACGGGTCCACCAATTCGGCAGCATCATGCGTGGCGGCGGTAAAAATACCATCGCTCGCCGCATGGGTGGCAGCATTGAAAATACCGAAGGGCTGCAGGACGGTCAGGATCGTCACCTTGGCCCCGATTGAACGGGCCAAATCGAGACCGAGCTCCACCGCCCTGGTGCCAACATCGGAACCATCTGTCGGAATAATCATGTGCTTGTACATTTCTGGCCCCTCTCAAAGTATTGTTGAGTTAATGCCACGCGCCGATGCATAGCACAGGATGACCATTTTCGATAGTGGGAAGACTGCTTCCGTCAGCATCCAGCCCGGCCGGACGGATGCGCAGGCCCGGCGCTGCCGGGCCCATTCAGAACAGCGACAACTGATCGCCGGATTTCGGTGGAGAGCGGAATTGCGCCAGATCAAACGCTGGCAAGCTGCGCGACAGGCCCAGTCGCTTGATGGCAATGACAAAGCGCCGGGCGATAAGGTCCGCATAAATGCCCTCGCCTTTCATGCGTTTTCCCCAGTCCGCGTCGTAATCTGCCCCGCCCCGCATCGCGCGCAGGCGGTTCATCACATGTGCAGCGCTCAGCGGCGCATGTTGGGCCAGCCAGTCGCGAAACAACGGCGCCACTTCCAGCGGCAGGCGCAGCAATATCCAGGTCGCGGCGGTGGCCCCCGCCTCGGCGGCGGCAGCAAGGATGGTGTCGAGTTCCGGCTCGGTCAGGACCGGGATCACCGGCGCCACCATGACCCGGACCGGAATGCCCGCGCCTGACAAGGCCCGGATCACCGCCAGCCGCCGTGCCGGGGTCGGTGCGCGCGGCTCGAGTTTGCGCGACAGCTCAGCATTGAGCGTGGTTACCGAAATACCGACATGCACCAATCCCCGCCGCGCCATGTCTGACAAGATGTCGATGTCGCGCTCGATCATGGCGCCTTTGGTGATGATGGCCACCGGGTGGTTCCAGGCCGATAAAACCTCAAGCACCCGGCGCATGATCCGGTAGCGCGCCTCGATCGGTTGATAGGGGTCGGTATTGGTGCCGATGGCCAGTGGCGCGGGCGTGTAGCCCTTGCGCCCCAACTCACGGGCCAGAACCTCGGGGGCGGTGGGTCGCGCGATCAGGCGGGTTTCAAAATCCAACCCCGGCGACAGGCCAAGATAGGCGTGTGTGGGGCGTGCAAAACAGTAAGAACACCCATGTTCGCAGCCCCGGTAGGGGTTGAAGGTGCGGTCAAAGGGCAGGTCGGGCGAGGCAACGTAGTTGAGCACCGAACGGGGGCGTTCCTCGGCCACCTCGGTGCGCAAAAGCCGCGCCTCCTCGGGGATGTCCCACCCGTCATTTTCTGCTTCGCGCCCATAGGGTTCAAAGCGCCCGGTGCCGTTGGTGGCGGCACCACGCGCCTTAAGACGCAAGAAGGGATCAGGCGGTGGCAGGGGCATGCATAGCATATAGAACATTACAGGAACATCGTCCACCGGCAAGTTTCCGACGCGCCCCTGGCAGCGTTGCCTCCCGCCGATGTCGGATTTCGTCGGTCATGATCCCGGTCATGTCGCAATTCGCCAAGTTGACAACGCCCCGCTCCGGCTATTACCTGCCCAACGACTGTCAGGAGACAACCATGGCCGACGAAGGCGATATCATTCTTTCCGAGCTCGACGATGACGAGCTGGTTTTGCAAATGCACGATGACCTTTACGATGGCCTCAAAGAGGAAATTGAAGAGGGTGTGCGCATCCTGCTCGGTCGTGGCTGGACCCCTTACGATACGCTGACCAAAGCGCTGGTCGCGGGCATGACCATTGTCGGCGCTGACTTCCGCGACGGCATCCTGTTCGTGCCCGAAGTGCTGCTGGCGGCCAACGCCATGAAAGCCGGGATGTTCATCCTCAAGCCGCTTCTGGCCGAAACCGGCGCCCCCAAGGTCGGCAAGATGGTCATTGGCACCGTCAAGGGCGACATCCATGACATCGGCAAGAACCTTGTCGGCATGATGATGGAAGGTGCCGGCTTCGAGGTGGTTGATCTGGGCATCAACAATTCGGTCGACAAATACCTTGAGGCGCTGGTGCGCGAAGAGGCGGATATCCTTGGGATGTCCGCGCTGCTGACCACCACCATGCCCTATATGAAAGTCGTCATCGACACCCTGAAAGAAAAGGGCATGCGCGAAGACTACATCATTCTGGTCGGTGGTGCGCCGTTGAACGAAGAATTTGGCCGGGCCATTGGCGCAGATGCCTATTGCCGGGATGCGGCTGTGGCGGTGCAGACCGCCAAGGACTTCATTTCCCGCAAACACAACCAGATGGCAGGGTAAACCATCCGGATCTTCAGACCCGAAAGGCCCCGGAGTTTTCGCTCCGGGGCATTTTTTCGTCAATTCAGGCAACTGCATACTTGGCAAAGCTTCCCGACGGCCTCAAATTGCCTATAGGGCCGGTTGGCGAAACAAGGAGTGCCTCCGATGATTTCGATCCGTGTGGCGATGGTGGTGGTCATGGTCATCCTTATCGCGGCGGCAACAGTCTGGATGGCTTGGCTGATGCATGGCATGGGCGTGCCCGTCTGGGGGGTGGCTTTGGGTCCGGTGCTTCTGGCGCTGGTGCTGGCTGTGCATTTCAAGACACGCCGATGATCCCCGACGATACCACGCTGACCGAAAGCGGGATGGCAGCGGAACGTGCCGGTCGTATCTTGCTGATCGCCTGTGGGGCACTTGCGCGTGAAATCCTCGACCTCAAGGCCGCCAATGGCTGGACGCATCTGGATCTGACCTGCCTGCCTGCCAATCTGCACCTTTACCCTGACAAAATCACAGCGGCGGTCGAAGCCGCAGTGGTCAGGCACCGCGATGCCTATGAGGGAATTTTCATCGTCTATGCCGATTGCGGCACCGGCGGTTTGCTTGCGGCAAAATGCGCTGAGCTGGGCGTTGAGATGGTCGCCGGTCCGCATTGCTATTCCTTCTTCGAAGGCAATGCCGGTTTTGCGGCGCGCGAAGAAATGACCGCCTTTTACCTGACCGACTTTCTGGTCCGGCAGTTTGATGCCTTTGTCTGGAAGCCGCTGGGCCTTGACCGGCACCCCGAGCTTCGTGACATGTACTTTGGCAATTATGAAAAGCTAGTCTATCAGGCGCAGATTGATGATGCGGACTTGGACATCAAGGCTCGCAATTGCGCCGCACGGCTGGGATTGGCGTATGAGCGGCGCTTCACCGGCTACGGTGATCTGACGGTGGCACTCGCCGC